>NZ_JANHZR010000010.1:0-21452 GCF_041414715.1 Pseudoalteromonas sp. DY56-GL22
CCCATCGTCTAGAGGCCTAGGACACCGCCCTTTCACGGCGGTAACAGGGGTTCGAATCCCCTTGGGGACGCCACTTATTTAAGTAGGTTATGTGTAGTGGGGCGGTGAACACCGCGCAATCTTATGCACGACGTTATAAAGAGTACGAATCTTTTGTTGACGCCACTTACTTTAAGTGATGTGTTATTAAAAGCTCGTCTGAATCGAGTCTAACTATTCAGTTGTCCTAGTGACACATTTTGTGTCCCCATCGTCTAGAGGCCTAGGACACCGCCCTTTCACGGCGGTAACAGGGGTTCGAATCCCCTTGGGGACGCCACTTACTTTAAGTGTTGTGTTATTAAAAGCTCGTCTGAATCGAGTTTAACTATTCAGTTGTCCTAGTGACACATTTTGTGTCCCCATCGTCTAGAGGCCTAGGACACCGCCCTTTCACGGCGGTAACAGGGGTTCGAATCCCCTTGGGGACGCCACTTACTTTAAGTAAGTAATGTGTTGGAAAGACTATCTTTTAAATATCATTTCAAATATAACTAAGATTTTTCAACTTAAGATTCCTTATTCTCCATATATCTTTACGATATAGACTCCATATATTTCTAAAACTTTAATTCCTATAGATCACTTTTACAGATCATTTTAATACTTTATAGTATCTAGCAACTCATCAGCTAACCATAAGGAAATTAAAATGTTAGCTAAACGTGTTGTACTCATACTAATTTCTTTAGTCATTACTGCTTGCTCAGACTCAAATGAGGGAGTAGCGCTAGGAACGCTTGAGCGTGAGCGTGTGATCCATCCTGCAACGACTAACGAAATACTGATCGATTTACCCGTTTCAGCAGGCCAGTTGGTCGAAAAAGGGCAGGTGATTGCAAAGTTTGATGCCGAACTACAACAAGCGATTGTTGCTAAAGCACAAGCTCAATTAGCTCAAGCCACTGCATTTCTTGAAAAAACCTTGAATGGTGCTCGCCCCGAAGAAGTTGCTGCCGCATCAGCCAAAGTAGCAGCAGCCAATGCTGCATATACGCAAAGCGAAGCTAATTTTCGCCGTGCAAAAACCTTAGTTAAAGATAAACTCGCAAGCCAAGAAACCTTAGACAGTGCAACCGCTGCACGCGATGAGACTTTCGCTAATTTAGAATCAGCAAAGCAGAACTTAAATGAATTAACAAATGGTTCTCGCGTTGAAGATATTAATAGTGCGAAAGCGCAAGTTCAGGCGGCAGAAGCAGAACTAAAAGTACAGCAAAAATACCTCTCAGACCTGACAATTAAAGCGATGCGTGCTGGCAGGGTCGATAATTTACCTTGGCACGTAGGTGAGCGAGTTACCAAAGGCAGCCCAGTCGTTATCGTTCAAGCAAACAGCGCACCTTATGCGCGCGTATATATCCCTGAACCATATCGTGCCAAGCTCAATCAGGGCATGACACTTACGGTTCGTGTCGATGGCATAGATAAAGATATACAGGGTGAACTGACCTGGATTGCCACAGAGCCTGCGTTCACGCCTTTTTATGCCCTTAATCAGGAAGAACGTGCGCGATTAATGTATCTTGCTGAGGTAACACTACCCACAAGTGAAAATAATTTACCGACAGGCGTACCTGCTCAAGTGATTATGCCATGACTGAATCGGTGATCCATGCCAAAGGTTTGGTAAAACAATTTGGCGACTTAAAAGCGATTGATAACCTTGATCTAGACGTTGAGCAAGGGCAAATTTATGGCTTTTTGGGCCCTAATGGCTGTGGTAAAACGACTGCAATCCGTATGCTTACAGGGTTATTGAAGCCAACCTCAGGTGATATCAATGTGCTTGGCTTGAGTCTGCCAAAAGATGCCGAAAAGCTCAGAACACAACTCGGTTATATGACGCAAAAGTTTTCACTTTATAGTGACTTGACCGTACTTGAAAACCTAAAGTTCATGGCGGCGCTTTACCCGTTTAAAAAGCAGCAAAAGCAACAAAGAATTGACGAATTGCTCCATACCTATGGCCTTGATCAAAGAGTCGATCAAATGGCCGGAAGTATGAGTGGGGGCCAACGGCAGCGCTTAGCATTAGCTGCTGCAGTGATTAATAAACCGAAAATTTTATTTCTTGATGAACCAACATCGGCAGTCGATCCACAAAATCGCCGTGACTTTTGGGAAACACTGTTTGATTTAAGTAATGCCGGTACCACGATATTAGTGACCACTCATTACATGGATGAAGCCGAGCGTTGTCATCGTTTAGCCATTTTAGAATCTGGTATTAAACGCGCGGATGGCTCTCCAAAGCAATTAATGACAGACATGCACGCTCATGTTGTAGAAATCGCAGGGGCGCAAACCAGAGAATTAAAAAAACAGCTCGCAACAATCGACCATGTTATTTCAGCCACTCAGCTAGGTGCACAGCTGCGAGTATTAGTAAAAAAAGATGTTCAAGATCCCGTTGAGTTCATAAAACAGCAATCATTTTGTCAGGATACGTGGCAAGTAAATAGTGTGCGTCCAAGCCTTGAAGACGTGTTTGTCACCTGCACAGGGCAGGGCCGACAATGAGTATTGTGACTTCATTAAGCCGCATAAAAGCAATTGTAAGCAAAGAATTATTACAATTACGTCGCGATAGAATGACCTTTGCGATGGTGGTGATGATCCCCCTTATCCAACTGATTCTATTTGGTTACGCTATTAACACCAACGTTAAAGATATCCCTGTTGCAGTGGTCGATCATAGTCAAACTGCGCTCAGTCGCATTTTAGTACAAACAGTATCGGCGACAAATGTGGTTAAAGTGACAGATTATTACGACAGTATAGAGCAGGCACAAACAGCAATCGCGAGCGCGAAAGTGCGGGCTGTGCTGTTTATACCCCACGATGTGGCAAACCGACTTGCCCAGCACCCAACAGTGGGTTTTGGTTTGCCTGATGGCAGTAATGAGTCGTTAGTCAGGCCAATTGCGCATTGGTTAGTTGACGGCTCAGATACAATGGTCGCGTCGAGCATAAAATCGCTGCGCAATATGCCGCTTGCAGAGCTTCTCGATAAGCCTGCGAATAGAACGTATCCGACCTTTGAGACGACCTTATTTTATAACCCAGAGCAACGCTCTGCAGTGAATATTGTGCCAGGTTTAGCTGCTGTTATTTTAACCATGACGATGATTATGTTTACCTCTGCAGCCATTGTTAAAGAGCAAGAGCGAGGTAATATGGAGCTCTTAATCACCTTACCGTTAAGCTCACTTGAATTAATGATTGGTAAAGTGGTGCCTTATATCTTCATTGGTTTTATTCAGTTATTTATTATACTAGGTATGGGTAAGCTCTTGTTTCATATTCCTTTTGGAGGTGGTTTAGTCGCATTGGTTGTCGCAACCTTTGCGTTTATATGTGCCAGTTTAGTGCTTGGCTTAGTCCTTTCAACCATCGCTAAAAATCAGCTTCAAGCAATGCAAATGACAATTTTCATTCTGTTACCCTCGATATTATTATCAGGTTTTGTATTTCCTTATGAAGGCATGCCAAAGGCAGCGCAATGGCTTGCTGAGTGCCTACCCGCAACGCATTACCTGAGGTTAATACGTGGAATCGTGCTAAAAGATGTCAATCTAATAAGCATGAGCAGTGATTTACTTTGGCTGTTAGCCTTTACAATTTTGGGCTTGGCTGTGGCTGCATTTAGGTTTAAGAAAACCCTTGATTAGGCTAGGCAATTTAAGGCATATGTGCTTAACTAAAGAGTAATTTCAATTCTTTTTGAGTAGATGTAAGCGTGTGGCGAGTATTTTGGGTGGCGTTGCTACTAGTGACGTTTGATTGCTATGCAGCAACGATAAACCTAGCCCATACCATGAAGCATGAGCACTTTAATGAGCTGTTAAGTGCACTTGCTGAGCAAAGTGGCTTGACGGTTAATTCTGTATTGGTTGACCAAAAGGCGCTAAAAGTCAGGCTGGTGCAAAATACCAGTACCAGCACCTCTACAGACGTTGTTATTGTACCTGCTGATCATTTAGGGCTTGATAAATATGCCAACTACAGCGTTATCCCAGACTCACTCATAGCTGATACCACAGACAAGCGAACCTTAGAAACAGCAAAGCTAAACAACACGCTCTTAGGTATACCCATCATTCAAGGCAATCACCTGTTACTTTTTTATAATAAGCAGTTTGTTAAAGAGCCAATAGAAAATTGGCAGGATATATACCGAATTCAATCATCATTGCCTGAAAAAGTGAAACTCGTTACATGGAGTTTTATGGAAATGTATTGGTTTATCCCGTTCTTATCGGCTTTTAATGGCGACCTAATTGTAGATAACCATGTTCAGCTTAATACACCGGCAATGCAATCGGCTCTCAAATTTGTTTGGGATTTAAATAAACAAAACCTGGTTGATAGACAGTGCGATTACACTTGCTCAAATAATGCATTTAAAGCGCAGCAAGCTGCCTTCACCATCGATGGTGCTTGGGCGTTAAAAACGTATGAGCAGGCGCTTGGTGATAATTTAGCTGTGCAGCAATTGCCGAAACTGAATGGTGAGTATATGCAGCCTTATTACTCTACCTTTGTGTTGGCATTTCCAAATGATGGCTTAAATGGCGTTAATAAAGACAATTTGATCAAATTTGCTAAATTGGTTCAAGCAGAAAAATTTCAAACAATGATTTGGCAAAAGCTTCAAGATATCCCCGTCAATACAGAGGTGTTAAATAGTTTAAAATCACAACAAGGCACACAGTTAGCAACCTTAATTGAAGCGATGCAATTTACAAAAGCGATGCCTTCAACCGCATCTATGATCATCGTATGGGAAGTATTAAATAAAGGATTTATTCGCTATGGCAGTGGTGCCTTAACTGCTGAGCAAGCGGGGCTTTTTATGCAAGGGTTGGCAGAGCGTTCGATTGCCAATGAAGGGGATGAATGAGTAGTCCACGCTTTAGCCGCGCCTTATTTATCAGTGTATTACTACTGGTTATTATTCCCCTACTGATCCTTGCAGGTTTGATGATAGGGCGTTTCTATTTAAGCTCTATTGATCAAGCAAATACGAGTTTGCAATGGCAAGCTAGAAATAATGCGGCCAGTCTTGAGCAACTCTTATTTAAGCTTGAGAAAAATAGCCAATTACTTAGTAGCACTAAGGCTATAACTGAGCTGCCAAATAAAGTGGTGTACTCACAGTTCGCGCTTGTGCAGCTACAAGAGTTTGTTGCCCAAAACCCACAAATTAACGCATCAATTGTTATTGATAATCAGGGGTTTATAGTTGAAGGGTATCCGATTACTTCTTTAAATTTGAACTATAAACTCACTAAAAGCATTCTCGACAGTGCTCAAACATCAACAGAGCAAAACACAATTCAAATTATCGATAACCCACAAGTCACTGAGCTACTCGCACCTTTGCAGGCAAAACAAAATGCTTTACTGGCAATTACATCTAAGTTGTTACATGAGCAAGATTCTCTCAGTGAGCCAATAATTAAAACGGGCGTGTTAGTGTCTTTTGTGCCTTTATCAGAGGCGTTAAAGTGGCTTGCAATACATAATGAACAACCGGTTTATCAAGCGGGTAAGCAGGTACAAATTACAGCACAAGGTAACATTTTATATAGCGTGGGCGATGCTGGCGATAACGGCAAATTAATGGGGCAGGCCTCAATCAGTAATGTTTATTTTAAAGGTAAGCCAACCAGTTTACAGTTCCAAATTAATGAAGCAAAAACCACCTACACCAGTGCTGTAAAGCAAACGGCCATATTGGCAGGATTGTTAATTGTCGGACTCTCTATTGTTTCATTTATCTTAGTGCGTTGGTTGACGGCACGGCTCCATAACCCGCTAAATCGCATTACTGCTCTTAGCCGAGAATATGCATTGGGTAATTACAAACAAGATACCGACGATTTTCATTATCAAGAGTTTAAAGATATTGCAGATTCGCTCAGCAGCATGGCTGATACCATTGATATACAAATTACTTCATTGCAATTAGAAAAACTTCGCGCTGAGCGCTCTGAGCAAGTTAAAAGCCAATTCTTAGCCAATATGAGCCATGAGATACGCACTCCGATGAATGGTATTGTGGGCTTTTTGCAGCTACTCAATAAAAGCACGCTAACACAAGATCAAGCAGAGTTTGTAAGGCAAATTAATAACTGTAGTGATGTGTTATTAACCGTGATTAACGATATTCTCGACTTTTCAAAAATAGAGGCCAATAAAATAGAGCTCGAGTCGCGACAATGTGATTTAGTCGCGCTTTGCCATGACCTTATCTTACTATTCAAACCGAGTTGTGATGCCAAAGGAGTTGGCTGCCGCCTTGACGTCTCCCCATTACAATCGCTGAATGTTGAATGTGATGAAATACGTGTTAAACAAGTGCTGATTAACTTGCTCTCTAACGCCGTTAAGTTCACCCATCAAGGAGAGATCGTTCTTTCGCTTATTCTGCAAAGCCGAGATGAACACCAGACAGCCGTCGTGTTATCGGTAAAAGATACAGGCATAGGTATCGCTGAAGATAAAATAACGGCCTTGTTTAATCCTTTTGTTCAGGCGCAAACTAGCACAACTCGTGAATATGGAGGGACCGGTCTTGGGCTTGCCATCAGTAAAGGAATGATTGATTTGATGGGTGGCACTATTGCTATCGACAGTGAGCTTGGCAAAGGCTCCGAGTTTACGGTTAATGTTAATTTTAAATCACTAAACCCACGGGACGCTAGTGCAAAAGTACACCAATCAGATGAAGACACTCAGTTCGATTTTAAAGCCGTCGACAAGCCAATATTAATTGCTGAAGATAACCCGATTAACCAAATTGTTATCACTAAGTATTTAACTCAATTAGGTCTAAATTATGAATTGGCAGAAAATGGAAAAATTGCCTGTGAGAAAACCCTAACACAAAACTACGCATTGATTTTAATGGATATTCAAATGCCGGTGATGGATGGATTAACTGCCAGCGAAAACTTACTTGCAAGGCCAGATTTTGATACGCCGATTATTGCAGTCAGTGCTAATGCGATGAAAGACGACATCGAAACAAGCGCAAAAATTGGTATCAGTGACCATATCGCAAAGCCAATTAATTTTACTGAACTTGAAAAAGCACTCGCAAAGTGGCTATCTCAGCAATCGCTGAAATAGCCGGTATGAATCAAAAAGTGTTGTTATCTTTTTTCTGAATTAACTCAATTGCATAACCATCTGGGTCTTTAACAAATGCAATTTCAGTTGTGCCGCCTTTTACAGGACCCGGCTCACGACTCACATTACCGCCAGCAGCTTTAATGTCTTCGCAGGCTTTATAAATATCATCAAACTCGATAGCGATATGACCGTATGCATTACCTAAATCATAGCTGTCTGTATCCCAGTTATAAGTAAGCTCAAGCACGGTCGAATCTTTTTCGTCACCATAACCGACAAAAGCAAGGGTGTAGCGGTACTCTTCGTTGTCTGCACGGCGCAGCTCTTTCATACCTAATACCTGCGTATAAAATTCAATTGATTTATCTAAATCAGCAACGCGAAGCATTGTGTGTAATAAGCGCATTTTAAGCATCCTCTTTCTTGTCTTTAAATTCGCACAATTTCAATAACGCAGCATGGTACAACGCTGCGCATTAAAATTATTAAAAATGGATTATAAGTTATTTCGATTGCATGCACAGTAGCATTGAGACAAAGCGTTTGATATGAAAACAGTGATGTTATGCAGCAATGAATAAGGACTGCTGCATAACAATGAGGTTTTTGCGGTATAAGTGAAAGCTTAGCTTTTCACTTTACCTTTAAGTACATAAATTTCGCCATCAAAGCTCCCTTGAATTGTCAGGCCTTGACCCGCCAACTCTTTAAGATATTCGATATGCTCATTAGTGATATGTTGCCCCGGCACTAAAAGCGGAATACCTGGAGGGTAAGGCGTCACTAATCCGGCACAAATTCGATTGTTACTTTTGCTAATTGGCACAGATTCACGTTCGCCATAGAACGCGTCACTAGGAATACAGGCTAAGTCAATCGCGGGTAGATTCTCTGGTAGGCGTGTTCGCCTCATTGAAGTAGCGAGTTTTACTTTACCGCTATCGAGTTTCTTAAGCGCATTGTAAAGGCGAATGATCTTTGAGCGTGTGCCACCAAGAGTTAGCAAAACTAAAATGGTGCTGTGTGTATATTTTTCGATTTCAAGGCCAATTTCATCTAATAGAAATTTATGAATATCCTTTAATGAATACGGTAACTCACTAATATCGATAAGGATCTTCAGCGGGTCGTGACCCATGTTATCGCCACTAAAATGTGGGAATATATTCATGAAATCTTGTTTGTCGAGCACTTTAATATGTTTCAGTGATGCCATTTGCTGCTTAAACTCAGCAACGTGATTCAGCAGGGCATTTAGTAATTTATAACCTTCCATTTCTAATTGCTTTTGGCATACATCCAGCGAGGCAATGAGCTGATATTTTGGTGAGGTACTGGCGTAAATACTGTAGATCTCACGAAAGAAATCGGCATCGAAATCAGGGTCATTAACATGAATATAAGACGCCTGAGAGAACGCTGAAACCACTTTATGTGCCGAATGGGTAACATAGTCTGCGCCAGCATTAATAGCTGAGTAGTGGCGTAAACTTGGATGGAAAAGCGAGTAAGCAAACCACGCTTCGTCGATAAACACTTTAATACCGTGCTGGTGTGCAAATTCAACCACTTGTTTTAAATCGCTAAGCAGACCATCGTAAGTACAGCCGGTTAAAACCAGTAATTTAGCATCGCTATTTTGCTCAATCGCTTGCTTAATGTCAGCCAATGAAGGGGGCGCGAAGATACCATATTTAGGATTTAAAATACTCGATAAATAAATAGGTAAACTAGCCGATTGCAAAATGCCGTAATGTACTGATTTATGGCAGTTTCGGTCGATGATCACCTTATCGCCTTTACGTAGTAAAGTTTGCAAAATAATCTTATTTGAAGTGGATGACCCATTGGTAACAAAGTAGGTATGTTTTACTTCAAATGTCGCCGCCGCTGATTCTTGAGAGCGGCCTATGGTGTTGGTGCTGTCTGATAATGAACCAAGCGAGTCGACAGAAACCGACAGGTCGCCAACAAATACGTTACGGCCATAAAACTGATAAAAGTCTTTAATATACGGAGAATTTCTAAAGCTAGCACCGCCACTGTGACCAGGTGTGTGCCATGAATCGTTCGATTCACCGACATAACGACGGTAGGCGGTCCAAAATGGCGTTTCTGAACGGTCATCAAAGTCATTGATCATATAGCCCAAGATTGCTTCTGGGTCTGAAATGACCTCATCTTTAAAAAAGAAAGATTCAATTTCTTCTGACTCGTTGACTATCTCCAAGCCTTTCGTATCGTCACCAATAACATAAACAGGCAGTTCTAGGCGTATGCCTTTTAATTGCTCGATAAAACGGCTATAGGTGCGCTCGCCATTGTTCAGTACATCCCAACTAAGTACTACAGCTTGAATATCGCCATCTTCCTCTACATATTTCAACGCCTGCTTGAGCTCTATGCACTCGATAATGTCGATATCAACATCACTTCGTTCAAAATTAGGGATTGTTTTTTCTAGGTTCGTTGAAAGCTCTTTTAAGGTGGCAGGATCTTGTTCAATTAACAAGATACGAAGTAAAGGTAACATAGCAACTCATATAAAAAATTTCACATTACTCAACAGCATAACGAAAGGATGGAAGCTTGTGAAATGATTACGCTGATATTTTTTGTTCCGATACTGATTATACTTTTTTCGTGTTAATCGCAGATAGTTGAAATTACATGTTCTTACTGTAAAAGTAATGCTTAAGTAAAAGGTTAATTGAGCTCTCTGCGATAAAAGCACTCAAGCCAGATACAGATAAAAATAAAGATAAACATGCTAGGGAGAATAAAACATGGCGCATGTTGCCAATTTCAAAACTGTAGTCATCTCTACATTGTTTGCGTTTTGTACGAGCGCAGTTAATGCAGATGAAGTCTCAGATTCAAACAATAAAAAGTCGATACCCGAAGCCACTAAATTTGTGACCCAGCATAAAGGCACCTTTAATGGTACAAAGCTGAAATACGAAGCTGTAGCCGGTGAAACTTATTTGTTAAACAAAAACGAAGAGCCTAAAGCTGCTATCTTTTCGTTTGATTACCTAGCTGCAGATGACAACAAGAACAGACCCGTAACATTTATCTGGAATGGTGGCCCGGGCTCATCGTCTAATTGGTTACATATGGGCGCTTATGGTCCGAAACGAGTCGTGGTACCAAGCGATGCAACGGCTCCTGGATTGGCTCCTTACGAATTAAAAGATGCGCCTGAGACGATACTTGATGTGACTGATATGGTGTTTGTGGACCCTGTTGGTACAGGTTACTCGCGCGCCTTAGGTGACACTGACAGCAAAGCCTTTTGGGGCTTGAATCAGGATGCATCTGTTATTGCTGATTTTATTGCCCAGTGGCTAACAAAAGAAAATCGCTGGAATGCACCCGTATTTTTATTGGGAGAGAGCTATGGGACAACTCGAGCAGCTGCGGTTTCTAAAGTACTTATGGATAAACACCTGATTAATGTAAATGGTATTATTTTTGTGTCACAGGCCTTAGACTATCAAGGTTCAAGCCCTTATGTTAATGACAACATCATTTCTTACATCACTTACATACCCACACTTGCTGCAACTGCTTGGTATCATAAAAAAGTAGACACATCAGGAAATTTTGAAGCGTTTATAGATGCGAGCCGACAATTTGCAGTTGATGAATTACTACCAGCCTTATTTAAGGGGAATACCCTTAGTAAAGCTGACAGAAAGCAAATTGTTGACGGCCTTCACCGTTATACAGGGCTAAGCAAACAATATATTGAGCAGGTTGATTTACGCATTAATGCCTTTAGATTCGCTAAAGAGTTATTGCGTGATGAGGGCGTCGCAGTAGGCTTTCTTGATGGACGTTATAAGCTTGATGAGAGAGACGATTTAACAGCAGCTCCTAAGCAAGACGCGTCAAAAGTGATAGGGCCAGCATATAAAGCGGCACTGATGAAATACATGCGCACAGATTTAAACGTACAGTGGAAAAGAAAATACCTAAACCCAGGCGATCCTGAGTTATCAGATAACTGGCGCTGGCGTACAGCTCCTGATGGACAAGGCTGGGAGCCAAGGTACGTCAATACAGCGCCAGATTTATCTTATGTGCTTCGCAGCAATCCGCAAATGAAAGTGATGGTCGCCTCTGGTTATTACGATATTGTCACGCCATTTTTTGATGCTGAATACACCTTAAATAGACACGGTATATACGCTGATAAAATTGACTATCACTATTATCACGGCGGTCACATGATGTATGTTCACGAACCAGCAAGAGTGGCGCTGTTAAATGATACGCGAGAGTTTATTAAAAAGCAGGTGAGCCAAAACCCACGATAATGACTAGGAACATTGTGCCAAACCCTGTGTTTGGCACAATGCGCAAAGGGTGTGATAGAAAAGGTTAAGAACGTTACACATATAGTGTCTATCAAGGATTAACCATTGGTGCATATCGACCATATTTGTTGCCAATGTTTGCCAATATCTGCCATAATCAAAGACTGTAAATATACAGGAATTAACTATGGCAACTTTAAATATCTCTATTCCAGATGAAATGCGCTCATGGATTGATGCCCAAGTTGAGTCAGGTCGATTCTCAAATGCAAGTGATTATATCCGCGATTTGATCCGCCATAATCAGAGTGAAAAAGATGCTATTAGAATGGCATTAGTAGAGGGTGAGCTAAGTGGTGAGAGTGAGTTAACGGTTTTAGATATTATATCCAAATCCAAAAACAAAACTTAAAGCGAATGGCTAAATATATTCTCTCTAATAAAGCTCAGTATGACTTGGAGCGTATTTTTCAGTACACCGAAATTGAATTCGGTGTTTCTCAAGCAGAAAACTATTTAATTGGAATTCATGAAACGCTAATGGCTTTGTCTACTGAGCCGAGCCTTGCTCAAGATGTTAGCGATATCAAGCCAGGATATTCTCGGTATATATTTAGAAAGCACTACATCTTTTTTAAAAAAAGAGCCAACGATATTTTCATTGTGAGAATTCTGCATCAACAAATGAAGGTTCAACTACATCTAACAAGCTAATGCAGGTCAGCAATAATACTTAATTACTCTGTCTTTTCTTTAAACTCACACAAATCTTCGATAATACAGCTGCCGCATTTAGGTTTACGAGCAGTACACACATAGCGGCCATGCAGGATTAACCAGTGGTGTACATCGACCTTAAATTCTTTAGGTACCACTTTTTCTAGTTTTTGTTCTACAGCCACCACATCTTTACCCATGGCAAACTTAGTGCGGTTTGAAACGCGAAAGATATGGGTGTCTACAGCGATAGTCGGCCAGCCAAAGGCACAGTTTAAAACAACATTCGCGGTCTTTCTGCCAACCCCCGGTAATGCTTCGAGCGCTTCACGATTCTCTGGTACTTCTGAGTTATGTTTATTGACCAGAATCTCACACATTTTATAGACATTATTGGCTTTAGAATTAAACAAACCAATGGTCTTGATGTAATCACGAAGGCCTTCAAGGCCTAAATCAAGAATCGCTTGAGGCGTGTTAGCAACAGGGAATAGCTTACGGGTTGCTTTATTAACACCCACATCTGTAGCTTGTGCTGATAAGGTAACCGCAACTAATAACTCAAACGGGCTTGAATATTCAAGCTCTGTTTCTGGGTGCGGGTTTTGCTCACGTAGACGAGATAAGATCTCATAGCGTTTTTCTTTATTCATGGTGGCGTAAAGCACGCAGTGACGGTGCGTGCTCTCCTTTAAGTTAAACTTGTTACTCGGGCTCTAGGGCCTTTTTCTGCTTCTGGAGTAACAACTTGCTTAGATTTTATTTGTGTATCAATGACATTTTTTGCAGCAATCAATAAACCAAGCCCTAAAAAGGCACCCGGTGGTAAAATTGCTAATAAAAATTGGTTATCAAAACTGAATACTTCAATTCGAAGTGCAGCAGCCCATGGGCCTAATAATAAATCGGCGCCATCAAATAGCGTACCTTGACCAATAAGCTCTCGCATTGCCCCTAGCACCACTAAAACTAACATAAAGCCAAGTCCCATCATCAGTCCGTCAAAGGCTGAAAGTGGCACTGTATTTTTAGAGGCGAATGCTTCTGCGCGACCGATAATGGCACAGTTGGTAACAATAAGCGGAATAAAAATCCCCAATGATTGATAAAGCCCAAATGTATAGGCATTCATCATCAGCTGCACGATGGTCACAAAGCCTGCGATGATCATCACAAAAACAGGAATACGAATATCTTTTGGTACCCAGTTACGCACAATCGATACGGTGACATTAGAACCAACCAGTACCAATAAAGTCGCTAAACCAAGGCCTAATGCATTGGTAACCGTTGAAGTAACAGCAAGTAGCGGGCACAAGCCTAATAACTGCACAAGGGCAGGGTTATTAGCCCACATACCATCTTTAAATAAGGTTTTAACTTGGCTCATTACTTGGCTCCTTGACAGATGTTTGGTGCAGCAAACAGATTATCAAATTCAGCTTGGGCAAACAGCACAGCTTGTTTTACTGAGCCGACAACGGCACGCGGTGTAATGGTTGCGCCAGTAAATTGATCAAATTGGCCACCATCTTTTTTAACAGCCCAGCGGCTATCATCTTCACTCAGTACATTTTGCCCTTTGAAAAGAGTGATCCAGTCTGATTTTTTGACCTCAACTTTATCGCCAAGGCCCGGTGTTTCTTCGTGCTTAGTTACACGAACACCCGCTATTTCACCATTGGCAAACACCGCCGTTAATAAGTTGATATCGCCACTATAACCACTTGGTGTTACATGGCGCATCACTAAAGCATACGGTTTAGTGTCTTTGTAGGCGCGGTAAATAACTTGCTCTGGACGTGGCCCTAAGCGCTCATCGGTGATCACGACACAATCTTTGTATAGTTGATTGTCATAATGATGGGCATCAAGTACTTGCTGTAGCTGCTCTGCAAGTTGTTGCTTTTCTTGCTCTTCAATACGCTCAGCAGTCAGGTTATGAGTCAGGGCTACAGTGCCTGTGGTAATAAGTGCAAATGCAGTAAGAATAGTGCCGTTTTTAGTCATTGAGGAAAGGATCATTATTTCACCCCATGGCCGTAAGTTCGTGGTTGCGTATAGTAATCAATTAAAGGCACCGCCATATTTAACAGCAATACACTAAATGCCACTGCATCAGGGTAACCACCGAAAGTACGAATTAAGTAAACAAGTAGACCAATTAACGCGCCGTAAATTAAACGACCTCTATTCGTTGTTGATGCAGAAACTGGATCGGTAGCAATAAAAAATGCCCCTAACATGGTCGCACCACTGAATAAGTGAAATACCACGCCCGGCTCTGTGCCCGGGGCTGCAATATAACCAATACCACTGCACACGGCTAATGAGGCTAAAAAGCTAACAGGGATATACCAATTAATGATTTTAGCTTTTAATAAATAAAGACCACCTACTAAAAAGCCGAAGTTAACCCAGCCCCAACCAAGACCAAACCAGTCATTAAAAAGAGGCTTACTCATACTCTCAGCCACCGTTAGGTGATGGGCGACATCTGTTTTAACGGTATCAAGTGGTGTTGCCATGGTTGTGCCATCAATCGCTACACGTAACTGATCGACACTAAATCCAGCGCTGGTAAAACCATTGAAAATAACAGACAGCTGTTGTGAGAAGCTGATCGGAGATGCAAGTAAATCACTCACAGGTAACCAGCTGGTCATTTGCACCGGAAACGATACAAGTAGTAATACATAAGCTGCCATAGCAGGGTTAAATAAATTAAAGCCAAGGCCACCATAAAGCTGCTTTACAATAACAATGGCAAAGAGACAGCCAATTACGATAATCCACCAAGGTGCTAAAGGCGGAATACTCAACGCCAGTAATACGCCTGTTAACCACGCACTGCCATCACTGAGTGTTGGCCAAACTTTGCGTTTTCGAAGCAGTAATACAGCAGCTTCACAGGCACTAACAGTAATCAGCGCGAGAACAAGCTGAATTAACACAGCGCTACCAAAGAAGAAAACTTGCGCGATTAAGCCTGGAATACACGCAGCAATCACTGTCATCATTAATCGGCTTAATGATTTATGGCTATGATTATGCGGCGAACTCGCCATGGTTAGTTTCATGACTTATCGTTTCCTTCTTGTTGTAACTTTTTCGCTTTAGCTCTTGCAATGGCACGAGCGACCGCTGCTTTTTTCTTATCTTCGCTAGACTCAGGTTCATCAACCTGCGGCTTGGCATCTGCCTCAGCACTTGAATCATTAGTTTGCTGTGAAGAGTCGTCACTCTGCGCTTGCTCTTTAGCGACTTTTTTCGCTTTGGCGCGAGCGATAGCGGCAGCAACGGCGGCTTTTTTCTTATCTTCGCTTGATTCAGGAGCATCAGACTGCGGCTTAGCATCTGCCTCATCATTTGAATCATTTATTTGCTCTGAAGAATCGTCACTCTGTGCTTGCTCTTTAGCGGCTTTTTTGGCTTTAGCACGGGCGATAGCGGCTGAAACAGCGGCTTTTTTGTCATCAACTGGTGCGCTATCTTCTTCAGCTTCAGTTTGATTCTCAGCAGCTTGTGCTGCTTTTTTCGCTTTAGCACGGGCGATAGCAGCGGCAACAGCTGCTTTTTTGTCATCAACTGGCGCGCTATCTTCTTCAGCTTCAGCTTGATTTTCAGCAGCTTGCGCGGCTTTTTTCGCTTTAGCACGAGCGATTGCAGCAGCAACAGCGGCTTTTTTGTCATCAACAGGTGCGCTATCAGCTTCAGCTTGATTTTCAGCAGCTTGTGCTGCTTTTTTCGCTTTAGCACGAGCGATAGCAGCTGCAACAGCAGCTTTTTTGTCATCTTTTGGCGCAGCGTCAGTTTCAGCAGAAGCGTTTTCTTCTGTAGCTTGTGCGGCTTTTTTCGCTTTAGCGCGGGCAATAGCGGCAGCAACAGCAGCTTTTTTGTCATCTTTTGGTGCTGAGTCTGCTTCTACGTTATCTTCTGCAGCTTGCGCCGCTTTTTTCGCTTTAGCACGGGCAATAGCGGCAGCAACAGCAGACTTTTTATCGTCTTTATCGACGCCTTCTTCACCTTGCTCTAGTGCTTTTTGCTCTTTGTATTTACGTGCTTGTTCTTTACGTGCTGCACGCTCTTTAGCCACTTCAGAGTTATCAGGCTCAATCTCTGCACCTTGCTTTTTCGCTTTCGCACGGGCAATAGCTGCAGCGACAGCTGACTTACTGTCTTTATCATCAGATTTAGCTTTAACTCGGGCGAGTGCATCAGCCACTTTTTGTTTTTCGCCATCTGACTTAGCAGCCGGCTTGCGTTTGTGGCGGTTTTGACGCTCTTCTTGTTCGCGCTCTAAGCGCTCTTTACGTGCTTCAAAACGCTCTTTTGCTCGCTCAGCTTTGATTTGCTCTGCTTGCTGCTCTTTGATTTCAGCTTTAGCAACACGATAGTACTGCACCAAGGGTATTTCGCTTGGGCAAACATAAGCACAGGCGCCACATTCAATACAATCAAATAAATTGTGCTCGTTGAGTTTGTCGTATTCTTTAGACTTGGCAAACCATTGCAATTGCTGAGGTAACAATGATGCAGGGCAGGCGTCAGCACAGGCACTACAACGAATACAGGCTTTTTCATCACCCGGCTCAGCAAGTTCTTGGTGATCTGGCGCTAAAATACAGTTTGTCGTTTTAACGACACCAATACGCACGGTTGGCAGGGTAAAGCCCATCATTGGACCGCCCATAACCACACGTTGCTGTGGAACCGGAGAAAAGCCTTGGCAGTCTAATAAATGTTTAATTTCAGTGCCTAGTAAAGCCCACACATTACCTTGTTTATGAATGGTGTTACCGGTTACCGTTACTACACGCTCTATAAGAGGCTTACCTTCATGTACGGCTTGATTTACCGCAAACAAAGTACCGACATTTTGCACCAACATACCAATATCGGCAGGAATACTACCACTTGGGACTTCTTTGCCCGTTAGCAGTTTAATTAGCTGTTTTTCACCGCCAGAAGGGTAAACCGTTGGCACTGTTTGCACTATGATGCTGTCGTTATGCTGTGCTGCGAGTTTCATGGCAGCAATAGCATCTGGCTTATTATCTTCAATACCAATAATTGTCAGCTGTGGACTTAACAGCTGCTGCATTAATTCAATACCGGCAATTATACCATCGGCATGTTCGCGCATTAGCATGTCATCAGCGGTGATATAAGGTTCACACTCAACGGCATTAACAATTAAAAACTCGATGGCTTTACGGGTATCTGCTTTTACATAGGTTGGGAAACCTGCGCCGCCCATACCTGCAATACCACTTTGATGAATGATATCTACAAGCTCATCATGGGAAAGTGCTTTGGCATCAGGCACAGGGTTAAGCTCGCACCAGTTATCTTCACCATCAGGTTCAATAATAACGCTAAGCTCAGGCAACGCCGACGGGTGAGCAGAGGGCATTGGGCAAATATCGCTGATCAACCCTGATGTTGGCGAGTGCACAGGCACAGACCAATTGCCGCTTGGTTTAGTTAATGCTTGGCCTTTTAAAACCTGCTGGCCTTTTTCAACAATCAGTTTGCCGTTAGCACCAATGTGTTGTTTTAGAGATACAACGAGCTTGTCTGGTAGTGGCAGTCTTGCAATGGCTTGTGTTGTTGATTGTAGCTTTTGACCCGGTGGGTGAATGCCCCCAGGTATAGACCACACTTTGCCTTGTTTAATTTGATCTATTAACTTTTCCATCTGTGCTCCTAATCTACCTGAGTCACAGGGATTGCGTTTAATTGCCATTTCCAGGTTTGTTTAGTTTCTTTTACAGGCAGCATATCAATACAGTCTACAGGGCATGGTTCAACACATAAGTCACAACCGGTACATTCATCAATTAATACAGTGTGCATTTGGCGGGTTGCGCCAACGATGGCATCAACAGGGCAGGCTTGAATACATTTGGTACAGCCAATACATTCATCTTCACGAATATAGGCAACGGTTTTAACAGGATCTGCTTGCTCACCGCCTGCCAGCGGTTTTGCTTCTACACCCATTAAATCAGCGAGTTTTTTTACCGTGGCTTCGCCGCCTGGTGGGCACTTATTGATTTCGTCACCATTGGCAATTGCTTCTGCATAGGGACGACAGCCAGGGTAGCCACATTGGCCACACTGTGTTTGCGGTAAAATGGTATCAATTTGGTCAACAATAGGGTTACTCTCAACGCGAAAACGCACGGCGGCAAAACCTAAAATTAAACCAAATATTAGCGCTAATGAACCTAACGCTATCAAAGCATAAAACAAGGTCATATTAAAACTTCACTAATCCTGTAAAACCCATAAAGGCCATCGACATAAGGCCTGCGGTGATCATCGCAATTGAAGCACCCTTAAAAGGAGCAGGGACATCCGCCGCAGCTAAACGCTCACGTAATGCGGCAAACAGTATTAACACCATAGAGAAACCCACTGCGGCACCAAAGCCATACACGGCCGATTGTAAGAATGAGTGGTCTTCTTTGATATTAAGTAGGGCAACACCTAAAACAGCACAGTTAGTGGTAATAAGCGGTAAGAAAATCCCTAATAAGCGATAAAGTGTCGGGCTGGTTTTTCTCACCACCATTTCGGTAAATTGCACGACAACAGCGATAACCAAAATAAAGCTCATGGTACGCAAAAATTCGATATCCAGCGGGATCAAAATATAATGATTCACCAGATAACTGGTCACGGAGGCAAGTGTAAGTACAAAGGTTGTGGCTAAAGACATACCAATCGCGGTATCTAACTTACCCGATACACCCATAAACGGGCATAAACCTAAGAATTGAACTAAAACGAAGTTGTTGACTAGCACAGTGCCAATCAATAACAAGACATACTCTGTCATGCGTGCCTCACGAGAATAAAAACGACTCTATTATCCTTTTTTATGGGGGCCGACACAACACATGAGGGACGAATAGCTAAAATTAACAAAGCTGTTTACGATTAAAGTGTTAAAGCAAAGTTAATAGCTGGAATAGGCCCAAAAATAGTAAGGTTTTTTGGGCCTTAAAGAGGGGTTAGATATCTTTTGGCTTTTCGATGTAATAGCCTTGCACACCATCTAAACACAGTGTTTCGATGATATGTTTTTCTTCTTGGCTTTCGACGCCTTCAGCAAATACACTCACACCAATACGATGAGCAAGATCAACCATTAAACGCATAAAGTATTGGTTGTTTTTATCTTCTTCAAGGCCGCGGGTGTAGCTTGCGTCCATTTTGATAAAGTCTGGTTTTAAGTCTCTAAAGAATTTAAATGACGTTAAACCCACACCAAAACGCTCTACGGTAATACGTGCACCCACGCGGTGTACCATATCGATAAAGCGTTTACTTGCTTTAATGTTTTGTTGTAATCCAAACTCGCTGACTTCAAATATAAGCTTAGAGGCGATATTGCTGTCTTTAAGTAATCGGCGCTCTAACCAGATCACAAATTGATCATTGTGAGCGCTTGATGCAGTAACATTAATACCAAAGAATTTTTCAGAGAAATTACGCGTTTTAACCTTCTCTAAAGTGGTATCGATAATTAAACGGTCAATTTCCATTGCCATTTCTAGCTTTTCTGCCATTGCAAGAAAAGAGGCCGTTGGCAGCATTTGGTTTTCTGCAGTTTTGAAACGAACTTGGATCTCAGCATAGGCTTTAACACTTTTACCTATTGGCATAATGTTCTGCATAACCAAGTGCACACGTTTCGATTCGATCACTTCGGTAATGACTTTACGCCAGTTTTGGTTACCAAAACCTGCGCTGGCGTTATTAACTAAATCAGTTTCACGCTGTACATGCCATGCATTTGCTTGTTTTGATTGCGCCATGCTCATTGCATTATCAACAATTGATAATAACTCACCAAGCGGCTTACCTTTTTCGTAGCCAACTATACCTGTGTTAGCAACTGAGCTTAATTCTTGGTTTTGCTGATACTGAGTAAAACGCGATTGTAAGTTATCGCCAAAGCGTTCAGCTTCTTTAAGTGGGGTATTAGGCAGTACCACAGCAAAATCAGAACTGTTTAAACGAAAAACCTGACTGCCTGTATAGGTGCCGCTAATATGTTTAATAATATCGGCCACACCTTTTACGTATTCATCACCTTTTTGGTAACCACGTGTTTGGTTTATTGTTTGTAGCTCACTACAACGCACCATAGCAAGTGAACCAAAGGTGCTTTTTTCTGCATTCTCAATATTTTTTTCGTAATACTCTACAAACATATTACGATTGCCAAGGTTAGTGACTACATCTTTATAGGCTTCTTTTTTAATACTTAGCGCATTATTTTGAATATCATCGTGTTTAGTTTGTAAAAAGTGTGACAGACGATTGAACGAAGGAATTAAATCTTTGCTTAGCTTCTTTAATCTTGAAGTGTCCATAGCTTGTTCAATATCGTCGCTTACTTGATTCTGATTTATGTATATATCGACAATATCAGCAACTGTTGTGCTTATTTTTCTGTTTAAGCGACGGAACATACTGTTCATATAAATAATTGGTAATAATGCAATCAATCCAGATATCAAAATGACAATAAACATCGCTTGTTGCAGCAGAGTTGCTAGGTTATGAGCATTGATCGTAAATTCAATTTTTATGTCAGATGTCTGGTTCACTGCAAATTGAGGCCGGATAGAGTTAAATGAATTATTAACTAATTCAGCAAACAAGGGGAGGGGCTGACTAGACTCTATCATTGTAACAACTTTGCCAGTTTGATCGCGGATTACAAATTTAGAAAAAGTACTGCCATCAGAAAGTGCTTGCCTAAGTTTCTCTGGTGCCAGCTGTTCAATAGTTTGTGAGTTTATATAGGCATTAACTACACGCTGTGCTTTTTGCTGGGCATCACTTACTGCACTGTCAAAACTAATTGCAATAAAATATCCGCCTAATAATGCGAATAGTAGCCAAGAAATAAGTTGTACGAATATGAGTTTTTTAAAACCAGCCATGTTTCTTATCTTTTAAAAGCCTAAAAGGAAGGAATCAATTCCTTGATTGATCGGTTTAATAATATTGAATTCTATTTTATATCAAAGCATATAAATAACTTACACTAGAGTAGTGTATAAGCGCTGGAAAGTCTAATACAATCGGTGAGGCAAAAAGAGATAAAATTTAATATATTCGTAGAGTTGGCTCCCCCTCCCCGACTCGAACGGGGGACCTGCGGATTAACAGTCCGTCGCTCTAACCAACTGAGCTAAGGGGGAACTA
>NZ_JANHZR010000010.1:21458-104373 GCF_041414715.1 Pseudoalteromonas sp. DY56-GL22
TGGCTCCCCCTCCCCGACTCGAACGGGGGACCTGCGGATTAACAGTCCGTCGCTCTAACCAACTGAGCTAAGGGGGAAGCGTCATGCCTTTCAACGGGGCGAAATATTAATGACAGCATTGCAAAGTGTCAACATAAAAACTTCATAAATTCAAAAAAGAAGCTTATTCGATGTTTTTATGTTCGATCTGAGCAAAATGTAGCTGAAAAGCGCAGCGTTTTTTGTTTTTTAGAAGACTAGCTATGTCGAAAAGATGACTTTTTTGCATTCTTTTTGAGCAGTAGTACCAAATTGAAAATATAAAAAACCATTCTTTGTTCAGATATTCTCTATTAAAGTGAGGAAATCATCACTTATGCAATAATTTCTTGTGATTGAGAAAATCAAACCTAAGAGTTTTTATTAGGCCATCCTTAGGTGTTATTTTTTTCTTGTATTTTCTTACTACAGATGGCGAATATTTCATCTTTTTTTATGAAGCACATCGACATCATTGTTTGTCGAGGATGACTAAATTTATTTTTAGGTATACATATCAGTTAGTTACTGAATAGTGTGTTGTCGTGTTTTATGTTTCATGCTGGCTTTCCATTAAGGGGAGAGCATTTTTTACACATTCTTTTCTAGAAGCTTACAAAAGGGTCAAAACGGGATACTTCACTATTATTCGTTTTATCAGTTTCAAGCTAGTCTTCAAAGCCTTTATATTTGCGGCTTCTAGAGAGTTATCCACGGTTTCTGTGGATAACTCTGTTTATTAAACTTTAAGAACAGCTATAGTACTAGGATTTTAGGGCGCTCCAGCAATTTCAAGTGTTTAATTAAGTTTTTTTAATTCATTTTAAATCAATGTGTTAGTGTTTTTATCTGAAGCGATGCTGAATTGATAAGTAAATTTATTCGTGACGATGAAATGATGCTATTTATTGTGTAAAAAAACAGCGAATAGTGCCATTTAATTGTAATAAAGCTATTAAATTTGTTTTTATATTGTTTTTTATAAGGGTTAGTGGTTATTTTTATGTCAAAGCGTCAAAAGTTATAGTTTTGTACATCGATTTTGATTCTGCGAATAAAGCATAGCTTGCAAGTGAAGGATGCTTTAAACTTATAGGCTCATATAAAGAGGCCAAGAATTCTTATGAGCGTGAAACCGCAGAGCAAAACTAAACCTGATCTTTTAAACTCCCCAATTCTGCCGACCTTAAAAAAAATGACCATTCCTATGATTTTCGGAATGATCACTCTTATGATGTTTAATTTAGTCGATACCTTCTTCATCAGTTTGTTAGGCACTGAGCCATTAGCCGCAGTAAGTTTTACTTTTCCAGTTACCTTTACTGTAATTAGTTTAGCAATCGGCTTAGGGATAGGTACCTCCGCAGTTATTGCTAAAGCACTCGGAAGTGATAATTTAGATGAAGCTCGTTTTGATGCCAGTATGTCATTATTGGTGTCGGTTGTAATGGTGTTTTGCCTTTCTGCCTTAGGTTATTTGTATATTGAGCCTATCTTTAAATTATTAGGCGCAGGTGAGCAAGTCTTGCCACTTATTCATGACTACATGAGCGTGTGGTTCATCGGCAGTGTATTTTTAATTACCCCTATGGTTGGCAATTCAGTGCTTAGAGCCAGCGGCGACACCAAAACGCCAAGTATTGTTATGGGTGGAGCGGGGCTGATAAATGCTATTTTAGATCCGGTACTAATTTTTGGTTTTGGGCCAATTCCAGCCTTAGGTATACAAGGGGCTGCTATTGCGAGTGTTATTGCTTGGGCGGTTGCAGTAATTATTATTTTATATATTCTGGCAATTAAGAACGGTTTGTTGAGCCTGCATGCTGGTCAGCAAACAGCAGTTAGTTCAGTTCGTAAAATTCTTAAAATAGGTTTACCGGCGGCAGGCGCAAATATGTTGACGCCAATAGCGATGGCGGTCATGACGGCATTAGTAGCTAAGCATGGCCCTGAGGCGGTTGCAGCGTTTGGTGTAGGCAGTCGCATTGAATCTATCGCAAGCCTTGTGGTGCTTGCTTTATCAATGACCTTACCACCATTTGTAAGTCAAAACTTTGGGGCAGGTAAGTTTGAACGTGTTAAAGAAGCTTACTCAAAAACCTTGAAATTCGTGATGATTTGGCAGTTCGCTATTTATATTTTACTGCTGTTAACCTCTGGCTTTATCGCGGATGTATTTGGTAAAGAGCAAGCGGTAATGGATGTGATTAAGTTATTCATTTATATCTTACCACTGAGTTATGGCCTGCAGGGGGTGATTATTTTATCTAACTCTTCATTTAATGCCTTGCATAAACCAATGAATGCCCTGATTTTAAGTGTGGTACGTCTGTTTGTTTTTTATGTACCTTTTGCTTATATAGGCAGCGAAATTGCAGGTTTAACTGGTTTATTTATTGGTGCCGCGATTGGTAACTTATTTACTGCAATGGTTGCCTATAAATGGTTTATCAAAGAAGTTGATGGGTTAAGTGCATCATATATGAAGGAGTGTCATTCATGAGCGACCATTTCCAACTAGTTTCTAAGTTTCAGCCAAGTGGTGACCAACCAACGGCCATTGCACAGTTAAAAGATGGCCTAGAGGCTGGGCTTGCACATCAAACATTATTAGGGGCTACAGGAACCGGTAAAACCTTCACCATGGCCAATATCATTAATGATTTGAATCGGCCAACCATTATTATGGCACACAACAAAACACTCGCTGCACAGCTTTACGGTGAAATGAAAGAGTTTTTCCCTCATAATGCGGTTGAGTATTTTGTATCTTATTATGATTATTACCAGCCAGAAGCCTACGTTGTTGCCAGCGATACCTTTATTGAAAAAGACGCGTCTATTAATGAGCACATTGAACAAATGCGTTTAAGTGCCACCAAAGCGCTGCTTGAACGACGTGATACCATTATTGTGGCTTCGGTGTCTGCTATTTATGGTTTGGGCGACCCTGACTCATACATGAAGATGATGCTTTTACTAAAAGTAGGTGAAACCGTCGATCAGCGCGATATGCTGCGTCGTCTTGCTGAATTGCAATATACACGCAATGATATTGAATTTAGCCGCGGTACTTATCGCGTACGTGGCGAAGTGGTCGATATATTTCCTGCTGAATCGGATACTTACGCTGTGCGTGTGGAGATGTTTGACGATGAAATTGAGCGCTTAAGTATTTTTGACCCGCTTACAGGAGCAGTTGAAAAGCATATTGTACGTGCGACTATTTATCCAAAAACCCACTATGTAACACCCCGTGAAAAAATTCTTGATGCCATTGATAAAATTAAAGATGAGCTTAAAGACCGCCGAGCTCAGTTACTCAGTGCCAACAAACTTGTGGAAGAGCAACGTATTGCTCAGCGCACCCAGTACGATATTGAAATGATGACCGAGCTTGGTTATTGCTCTGGTATCGAAAACTATTCGCGATACTTATCTGGCAGAACACCGGGCGATCCACCGCCGACATTATTAGATTACTTACCTGATGATGCATTGATGATTATTGATGAATCACACGTTACTGTGTCGCAAATTGGTGCTATGTATAAAGGCGATAGAAGCCGTAAAGAAAATCTTGTTGAGTATGGCTTTCGCTTGCCATCGGCGTTAGATAACCGCCCATTACGCTTTGAAGAATTTGAAGCCATTGCGCCGCAAACTATTTATGTGTCGGCAACCCCTGGTGACTTTGAGCTTGAGCGCTCATCAGGGGAGGTTGCAGAGCAGGTCATTCGTCCGACCGGGCTTATTGATCCAGAAATTGAAGTACGCCCTGTGGGCACCCAGGTTGATGACTTACTCTCAGAAATCTATAAACGAGTAGAAGTGAATGAGCGGGTGCTTGTAACCACGTTAACTAAGCGTATGGCAGAAGATTTAACCGACTATCTCAATGACCATGACGTAAAAGTACGCTATTTGCACTCAGACATCGACACTGTTGAACGGGTTGAAATTATTCGTGATTTACGTGCTGGCGTATTTGATGTGTTAGTAGGCATTAACTTATTGCGAGAAGGTCTCGACATGCCAGAAGTTTCACTGGTGGCGATACTTGATGCCGATAAAGAAGGTTTCTTACGTTCGACTCGTTCACTTATTCAAACCATAGGGCGTGCTGCGCGTCACTTAAATGGTAAAGCAATTCTGTATGGCGACCGCATCACTAATTCAATGCGACAAGCCATTGATGAAACAGACCGCCGCCGTGAAAAACAACAAGCTTATAACCTTGAACATGGTATTGAGCCACAAGCACTGGTTAAAAGTATTACCGACATTATGGATGTGGGCGAAGAAGCAAGCCCGAAAGACAACCTTAAGTTAGTGCGTAAAGAGTCTAAACAAGTGCTCAGCGCGAAAGATATTGCCAGCCAAATCAAAGCTCTTGAAGCGAAAATGCATGCTTATGCTAGCGATCTTGAGTTTGAAAAAGCGGCGTCTGTGCGTGATGAAATTCACGAATTACAACAACAGTTAATTAACTAAAGATGATGACAAACGATTTTTCTGCCATTTTAAATGCTTTAGCAGAGGCGCCACTTGCTGCTAATGAATTATGTCGTGTATTCCATGGCCGTGGTCACTCAGTCGCTGAGCTGAGCCACATAAACTTAGACTTTTATCCGCCAGCACTCTTTTTAGTTTCATATCAAGAGATAGATGAACAAGTACTTGCGCAATTAACTGATACCCTGTGGCAATGGGCACAACAGAATGCGCCAGCGCTTGTCAGTGCATTGGTTTACCAACAACGTAGCGGCATTAACACCCGCAACGCGCTTATGTATGGTGAATTACCCCAAGAGCACCATGTCAGTGAAAATGGTATTAAGTTTAAAGTCGATTTATTGAGTCGCCAAAATACTGGGATTTTCCCTGATATGCGCCGTGGCCGAGAGTTTGTTCAAGCTAATAGTAAAAATGCAAAAGTGCTCAACTTATTTTCATACACGTGTGGCTTCTCTGTTGCAGCAATGCAGGGTGGGGCAGACCAAGTTATTAATATGGACATGAATAAAGGGGTGCTGCGAACAGGTAAACAAAACCATCAGCTAAATGGTTTTGATCAAGGTGTGAGTTATTTTCCGCACGATATTCTAAAATCATTCGGTAAGCTTAAAAAATCAGCACCGTATGAATTGATCATCGTAGACCCGCCGAGTTTTCAAAAAGGCAGTTTTATATTGACCAAGGATTATCAAAAAATCCTACGTCGTTTACCTGAGCTGCTAAATGAAAACACCCAGTTGTTACTGTGTGCAAATAGCCCTGAGCTATCTGAGCAGGCGTTTAAAGATCTCATTAGCGATCATACCCAAGGGGCAATTAGTTTTGTTGAGCGACTATCTCCTACTGATGGCTTTATTGAGGTTGACAGTGATCGCAGCTTAAAAGCGTTAGTCTATAAAACAGCAGACTAATGGCACTGAGTAAACGACTTTCAGCCATTGTTGATGTAGTTGATTCTGGGTATGACGAAATCTGGGATTGTTGCTGCGATCACGGTTTGTTAGGGATTGAGCTATTACAGCAAAATAAAGCCCAGCTTATACATTTCGTTGATATTGTGCCTGAGCTGATGCAGGTACTAAGTGATAAACTCGAACGTTTTGCCACAAGTGAGCAACGCGGCCGTTGGCAGGTACATTGCCAAGATGTGGCAATGATTTCACCAGATCCTAAAAAGCGTCACCTTGTTATTATTGCGGGGGTGGGAGGTGAGTTATTAGTGCGATTTTTAGCGCAGATTGTTAGTCAACAGCCAAATACGCATATCGACTTTATTGTTTGCCCTGTACATCACAGTTATCAAGTTCGCAGCTATTTGCAGACACTGCCATTGGGGCTCGTATCTGAGCAGTTGGTGTGTGAAAACAAACGATTTTATGAAGTTATTGCCATGAGTGCGTCTTCTTCGCAGTCGATCACTCGAGTTGGCCAGCAAATGTGGCAGCTAACAAGTAAAGAGCACCAAGCTTATCTAAAGCAGTTATGTGCTCATTACCAACGTATGTTAAATCAAGACGCCGATTACTATCAGCCTGTGCTTGAACAATACAGTGCATTATTAACTTAATAAGAGCTAACTTAATTAGAGTTTATTAATTTCTTGTTTTACGCTGTAGCTTGAATCAGTAACGATGGCTTCGAGCGTTTGCACACGCTCTTTTAGCTCTACAAGCTCTTTTGTTACTGCAGCGACATGTTCGTTCGCTTCTTTGCTGTCTTTTAATGTTCGAGATTTAAACTCTAAATGTTTTTTATACATATCATAAATCACACCTGAACCCACAGAAATCAAGACAATCAATACCACCATGGTTGTCCCTGACATAGCACTCTCCTTATTATTTAAAAATTATGTATAGATTATAGCCTGATTTTTTAATTGCAAAGGTGATTCTGTTACAAGGTGTTTCGTTTTAAAAATGGCTTGATACGAATAAAGCCGGTGACCAGCATGGTACCCGCGATAACACACAATGCGCCAACCAAGGTATTAGGTCCAATTTGCTCATCTAAAATTAAATTGCCCCAAACAATGCCAAATAATGGAATTAAAAAGGTAACAGTCAACGCAGAGGTTGGGCCAATGTCATCAATCAAACGGAAAAACAGGATATATGCCACCGCAGTACATAGCACACCGAGTGCCACCACACCAAGCATCACCTCATTACTTGGAATTTCTCTGGCAGGAATAACAAAAATAAGTGGTAGAACCATAATACTTGCCGCCCACATACTGCCATGGGCATTATCAAAAGCAGATAACTTAGGTGCATGTTTTGTGTAATGAGATGCAATGGCATAGCTGAGCGAGGCACACAATGCAGCTACAATTGCTGTGATTGCTTGCGTGTCGATAATCAGGCTATTTTGCCCTACTAAAATGGCTACGCCCGTTAAACCTAATAGCAAGCCAAGTAACATACTTTTGGTGGGTTTCGTTTTACTCCATACAATACCAACGATGGCACCCCAAATAGGGGTCGTTGAATTTAATATGGATAAGGTTGAGGCATTAATTGTTTGCGCTGCATAGGCAAACAATAAAAAGGGAAGGGCGGAATTAAGTGCGCCAATAATGAAAAAATGCTTTTTGTGGGTCGTGAAAGCGAGTTGCTTTCGTAAGTACATCGCAAAAATAAACAGTGTAATTGCAGCAAAGCCAACTCTTAACTCAATTAATACTGCAGGGCCTAAGCTATTCGCTGCCATGCGCATAAATAAGAAGGAAGCGCCCCAAATAGCAGCAAGGATGAATAAGCGTAATAAACTTGGCAATGACATGGTTTTACATTCTTGAATTATAAAACCTGAGCATAACAAATTTCTGCTCTAATACTCGCCATTTTCGGACTATTAATCGGTTGATTTTGGAAGTTTCTTTTCGAAATCAGACTTAACGATTTCTAAAGCTGCTAATACATCTTCGGCGGGGACATCGTTTTGCTCTAATAGCATAATAAGGTCAACAGCAATTTTAATATAGTTAGGCGCACCTTCTAACTCACTGCTCATTTTTGCAATTCCTTTTTCTTAGCGACTTGGCTGATCGCTACATCAATAGCTGTTTGCACTTGTTGCTCCATTCTAATACGTTCTTTTTGCGGTAAATAAAATTCCATATCGACATCGTAGCGAATGTAACGAGCAGGCAGTTGATTTAATACTGTGCAGCATAAATCTGCCATAACATCATCACTATAGGTCGCTTCTAAGTTTCGTTTTGAGATGTCTTCGACAACCAATTTTTCATAGTAATTATGAATGTCGTCATGCAATTTCATACAAAGTTAGCCTTATTTAAAAGTCACTTTTAGTGTATACCAAGCTTTAAAATAAATCGACAGCTGCCCTATAAAGCTGGCTATGAACTTCAACCAAACGGCTTACATTTCGTTGGTAGCCACCGCCCATGGCTGAAAACACTGGGATTTTTGCTTCCTTGGCTTGGTTTAATACAAAATGGTCACGCTGATACACGCCTTCTAAACTCACTTGAAAGTGTCCTAATTCGTCATCTGTTGCGATGTCTGCGCCGGCGTTATACAAAATGATATCTGGCTGGTGGAGTCTAATTGTTAAGGCTAAAGCTTGTTTGACTGTTTCTAGGTATTCATCATCTGTAGTGCCATGCTCTAACGCAAAATCGTAGTTTGATTGCTGTTTAATACGCGGGAAGTTTTGCTGACAATGAATTGAGCAGCTAATGATCTGGGGATGTGCTTGTGTAACTTCGGCTGTGCCATCCCCTTGGTGGACGTCACAGTCAAAAATTAATACGGTGTCGGCTTGCTCGGTATTAATTAAGTGTGCTGCGGCTATCGCTAAGTCATTAAAAATACAAAAACCACTACCATAGCTCGTAAAAGCATGATGATAACCACCACTTAGGTTAAAAGCAGCACCCTGTTGCAAAGCAAACTCAGCGCCTTGAATACTTGCGCCAACAGAGTAAAGTGTTCGCTCAACCAACTCAGTGGACCAAGGAAAGCCCATTTTTTTAATTACTTTGCTATCAAGGCTACCAGTTAAAAAAGCGTCGATATACTCGGGGTTATGGCACAGAGCAAGCTGCGCTCTAGTGGCTTGTTGTGGGGTAATAAAATGCTGCTCATCAATAAAGTTGCTAACAAGCTGTTTTAACATGCGGTATTTATCAATGGGAAAGCGGTGACGCTCGGGTAAAGTTAACGCTGAATAATTTGGATGATAGTAAAACATTATCTCAGCTGTTGCTTTTCGACTTGCTGAATTTTGTCTTCAGTGGCTGAAATAGCCTTTCGACAACGGCCAAGTCTTGCATGTAAAGCTAATATTTCTTTATTAATTTCGGTTGCTTGCTGTGCATTTGCAGCGTCGAGCTTAAGTTTTCGCTCTTCGATCATCAAAACTAAGCGGCGTTCAAACTCATGGGTTTGTTTTAGTTCGTCATACAGTTCATGGGATGACTGCATGATTTTTTTTACTGCTTGCTTATAAACTTGTGGCTTAGCTTTCGGCTTAAAGCTGTATTTATTTTCTTTAGCCCATACTGGGGTTGATTTGATTACATTGAATACCGCTTCGACTTGAATGGCAATACGCTCAAGCGCATATTGATAAGCATGGCGATGCTCAGCTGGCGGCAGGCTGTTAAGCTCATCTTCGATTTCGGTTACATAGTCAGCCAGCATCATACTTTTCGTACTAAACACGGCTTTATCAAACAAACTTGGCTGGGCTTGCATATAGCGATTTTTAGCAAATAAATTACCCTTATCAAATTGTGTGGCTAATTGTTTGAGTCTTTCAATTTGTGAACGTAGTTTATCAAAAGCAGTCGATTGCATTTATAAATAAGCCTCATAGATTAACTTTAATGCTAACACTATAACCACAGTGTTAAACACTGGGCGGATCATTTTACTACCAAACTTTATTGCAGAATGTGCTCCTAACCATGCTCCAAGCATCAAGAAAAAACCCATTGTGATACCAAGTAGAAAGTTTACATGGCCAAGTGCAACGAAAGTGATCAATGAAATAAAGTTTGAAACAAAATTCATTGAGCGGGCAAGACCACAGTTAAGCAATAAGCTCATTTTATATAAAAGGCTATTTGATGCGGTCCAAAATGTGCCAGTGCCGGGGCCTGCTAAACCATCAAAAAACCCAAGTCCAAGCCCTTGCAGCCACTGTTTAACTTTAGTTTTACTGTCAAGCTCTGGTAACTCGTTATGCTCAGTTGCACTTAAACTGCCAAATAAGCTGTAACAAGCGACTAAAATAATCACCACCGGTAGTAATTTATTTAAAAATTCAATACTTAAGTAATCTACCACTAAAGTACCTACGAGCGCCCCAATGGCTGTTGCTAAAATGGACGCAGCCCAAAACCGTGGGTTGAACAACTTTTTACGAAAATACGTTACGCTGGCTGTCAATGAACCAAAACTTGCTGCAAGTTTATTGGTACCTAATGTGAGGTGAGGCGGCAAACCTGCGGTTAATAGTGCAGGTACCGTTAACATGCCACCGCCGCCTGCAATTGCGTCAATAAAGCCGGCTGCTAGTGCAACTGCACATAATAGTGCCCAGGTTGTTGGGTCTAAAGCTAATTCAAACATTAATAATCAATTTGTCTTTTAAAAGGTGGCAAGGTATCGAGCATGGCTTTGCCATATCGCTTGGTCACTAGTCGGCGATCAAGGATAGTAATGCGACCCTGATCATTTTCTTTGCGCAGCAGTCTACCACAGCTTTGTACTAATTTCTTTGCCGCATCAGGTACGGTTATCGAAAGAAACGGGTTGCCACCTTTACTTTGCACAAACTCGGCCTGCGCTTCTTCTATTGGTGAGGTAGGCACCGCAAATGGAATTTTTGTAATTACTAGGTTTTCTAAGTATTTACCTGGTAAATCAAGACCCTCAGATAAACTTTGAGTGCCAAATAAATAGCTAGCACGGCCTAAATCCACATTGGCTTTATGTTTTTTAAGCAGGGCTTCACGAGACATTTCTCCTTGCACTAAGACCTCAATTCCTTTGTTACGTAATGCTTTAACAACATGATCCATCTGCCAATAAGAGGCAAATAACACTAAATTTGCTTTTTTATCATCAAGGAATTTGGGCAATTGCTCAGCTAAGTGATCACTAAACGCTTTATCGGTTGGCTCAATATGACTTGCAGGAATATGCAGCGTCGCTTGTTTAGGGTAATCAAATGGAGAAGGGACTTTTATGTATTTTACGCCTTCTTCTTTGGCAAGACCGCATTCATAAGCAAAGTGATCAAATGAACCCAATGCAGTTAAGGTGGCTGAACAAAGCACGGCACCCGCACATTGATTCCATAATTTATCTTTAAGGTAATAGCCAACTTCAATAGGGCAATCACTAAGTAAATGGTCGTGATGGTTCTTATATTCTAAGCGTTTGATCCAGCGCGCATGGGGAATACCTTCGCCTTTTGTGGCGTAACTAAACCACAGCTTGTTTAATAACTCTAGACGATTAATGTACTGACCACTTTCAGCCAAGATTGGATCGGCCACATAAGGTTTTACATCGCCATCACTTACGTCTTGCACTAGGGTATCGTGCATCTTGTTGAGTGCTCTTAGGGCATCAAGGGTGGCATCGCTAATATCTTTTGCTTTGGCATGTAAAGATGCTGGGATTTCACCATGTTCAAAACGATAGGTGTCATCACTGTTATAATTAAAGTCTGCGTTATCAAGAATATCACGCACTACTTTTAAATTTTTACCGGCATCATTGATACTGTCACTGAGCTTAAAATTTTGCCCAATCGCTTTTTGACCTACGAGCACATTGGCCATTTTGCCGGCAAATTTAACCAGCTTGTCGAGCCAGTCTATGGTGCCTTTAATGGTTGCTGCGGCAGAAGAGAAGTCGCGGGTGATGTGCGCTAAATGGTGTGCTTCATCGATAACATAAATCGTATCGTCAGGTTCAGGTAGAATCTTACCGCCACCTAAATCAAGATCAGCCAGTAGTAGAGAATGGTTGATCACTAGCACATCCATTTGCATCAGACGCTGACGTGCCATATGAAAAGGGCAGAGCTGATGAGCGCGCATTTGTCGTTGGCATGAATGCTTATCACAAGCAATTAAATTCCACACTTTATCAGGAATTGTATCAGCCCAGCTATCGCGGTCGCCTTGCCATTGCTTTTTTGAATAAGCATCATAAAGTTGCTTTAAGCATTTGGTTTCCATATCTGAAAGGGGCGATGATAGGGTCGGCATAAACTCCATTTGCGTTTGACTGTCGCCATTGACGGCGGCACTCAGTTTTTGTGCACAGATATAACGCTGTCGACCTTTCACTAAATCAAACTTGATGTCGAGGCCAGAGTGCTCTTTAAAAAAAGGCAGCTCCTTACTAATTAACTGTTCTTGTAGAGCAACGGTTGCCGTCGAAATCACTAATTTCTTTTTCTTGGCCATCGCTAAAGGCAATGCCCCTAAACAATACGCTAGCGATTTTCCGGTCCCGGTGCCTGCCTCAATAACGCAAATTCGTTGGCTCTTGTGATATTCGCCAGCTAGAGTTTTTGCTATTTCGGCAACTAAATAGTTTTGACTGCTTCGAGGGCGATAATCGGTGAGGTTATCAGCAACATGCTTATGAATTTGCCGAATTGTTTTTTTTAAAGAGTTAGAAAGCATGCCCAGAAAACCTAAAGTATGTATATAATTACAGTAATGAATTTTAGAGATTTAACTGGGCAACTACAAGCGACTTGTTTGATTATTATTTTAATAGCTTTAACAGGGGCTCGAGGTGAACCTTGTAGTTTGACCACTGAGTCAGAGCATCTTTGTAAATCGGTTGCCTTACTTGTTCAGAACTTGGCGTCATTATTGGACGTTGGTGATTATAAAAATTAATACAGTTTTCATGCATCTCTAAATTGCAATGACGTAGTAATTCAGCCACCGTATTGGAAAAATCATTAACTAGGTTTTGATAATCGACTGTATAAATTTCGCCAGCATATAGCGTGTCCCAGTGTGACATTAAGTCTGTATAATCATTTATGTATTGTGCAAGGGATGTGAAATCGTAGCTATAGGCGTGGCCCTCTGAAAAAGAGTGTTTGTATAAACTCCATGCTGTTGCGGCTTTATCTCGCGTAACTTCGAGTATTTTAGCGTTCGGGAATAGAGTTTTTATCAATGCAATATGATGGAAGTTTGTGGGTTGTTTATCGATAAATATCTTATTTCCCCCACGTAATGGCGCAATAAAATTCAAATACCTTGCGGCATAATGAGCCTTATCTTGTTCTGAAAGATTATCAAGGCCATAAGGTACATCTGAGAGTTTTTTACTCTCAAGCTCTCGCGCAATTGCGTTAATTTCAGTTAATTCATAACTTGCATCAACATCAGGGTGACTTGCTAAAATTTGCTCAATCAAGGTAGAGCCACTGCGGGGTAAGCTGACGATAAAAATCAGCTGTAACGACTCATCAAATGCATTATGAGCCATTGGCTTTTGATTAAAATGTTGCGTGCAACGAGAAGTGAAATTACTCGGCTTGTAGGGAGTGAGTGACTTTTGAATAATGTTCGCTTTTTCTAACATCGCAAATGATAAGTTGAAGTTACCCTGTTGCTCATACGCTTTTGCAAGCGCAAAGTAGAATTGGGCACTATTTAGGTGTGGTTTAGCAGTTTGTGTGAGCTGCTCGAGGTTATTGATATTTTCGCTATCAAAAACGTATGTCTTTAAATTTGCCAAATTCCAATAGGCTTCGCCTAGTTTACTATCTAGTTGTAGTGCTTGTTTGTAATGATCAATAGCAAGCCCAGTATTACCTTTTATTTTTTCTATGTTGCCAAGGCGAAGGTGGCATTGGGCTGGGTAATAATTTGCATCGAGTAACTTGTTATAGAGGGCTGTTGCTTCAACAAATTGCATTAGTTTTACATGAGCGATCGCTAATAAGCTCTCTATATATAATGTCGGTGAAGATATCGACGAGTGGTAAAAAGAGATTAACTCATCAAATTGCTTGGTATTGAGTAAGGCTTTACAGTAGCTTTCTTTAACAGTTTGTTTTTGTGCGTTGTTTTCAAGGTTATGTTTTGATATTGCAAAGTAAGCTTTGCTATCACCCACTTTAAATGCGATCTCAGCCAGCGTATCAAGTGCTCTATATTCATTTGGTACTAATTTTAATAATTGCTGAATGGTTTGCTGTGCTTGCAGAGGGGTTTGATTGGTTAATTGTTGCTTCGCAGTGTCTAATTGTTTATTAAACCAATAAATCATTTCATATTGTTTGAGTGCACTATGCTGTTGTTCATGCTCGTGCAGTCGTTTGTGAGTATCAGCAAGTAAAGCCCAGCCATCGTGATATTCTGGATGTTCATTGAGTACTTCTAACAACATAACTTTAGCTTTATGTGGTTCAGTAGCAACGAGTGTCTTTGCGTTATTAATCGCATCAATTGGGCTCATAATTGGCTCTTATAATTTTATGTAGTTAGGGTGTACTATACCCCTTCCGTAATAGATTTTTGAAGTAAATGGTTACAGATACAGGTTTTATCCTTTCTAAAGAAGCGTTTGATAGCTCATCAGGGGTTAGTTTTGTGTTTTGGCTCTGGTGTGAAAATGGCCCATTAAAAGTACAGGTTGAGCACCAAGAGGTGTTATTTTTCATTCCTGAAAACCAAGTAACTGCTGCAAAGCGACTATTACAAAATCAAAACATTCATGCTCGTTTTGCTGATGCCAAACTAAAAAACTTCCAAAATCAGTCGGTGATATGCTGTTATTTTAAATCGTTAAAAGATTACTACAGCGCCATTAAGGTTTTAAAAAGTTCACAACTAGTCACTTTTGAAGATGATGTTAGGCCAATTGACAGATTTTTGATGGAGCGTTTCATTAAAGGCTCTGTATGGGTAAAAGGTGAAATTCAAACACGAAGTGGTTTTCGACTGTTAAAGAACGCAAGATTAAAACCAAACAATGAATTTAGACCTTTCTTCAAACATGTTTCTATTGATATCGAGTGTAATGGCGAAGGCGTACTATTTTCTATTGGTTTAGTCGGAAACGGTATTGATAAAGTCTTAATGATAGGGCGCCCAGAGCCAACGACTCATCTAGATTATCAAATCAACTGGTGTGAAGATGAAATAGATCTTCTTACTCAGTTTGAAAATGAAATTCAGCGAATTGACCCTGATGTATTGATTGGTTGGAATGTTATTGAGTTTGACTTCAGTGTGCTTCACGCAAGAGCCGAGGCGTTAGGTATATCTCTAAAGCTTGGTCGCAACAAAGAAAAAATGCGCGTGCGCTCGGGAAATATTACTCGCATAACAATGCCTGGTCGTGTAGTTATTGATGGAATTGATACCTTAAAAAACGCTACTTATCATTACGATAGTTTTAGTCTTGCAAATGTAGCGAGTATTGAGCTTGGCGAAGAGAAGCTAATAAATACAGATAATCGTCTTGAAGAAATTATTCGCCAGTTTAATGAAGACAAACTGTCTCTTGCTAATTACAACAGGCAAGATTGCATTTTAGTGATGCGGATTTTTGAGAAACTTAAGTTACTTGATTTTGCAGTTGTAAGAAGCCAGCTTACAGGGCTTGAATTAGAACGAATGGGCGGCTCAGTTGCAGCCTTCACTAATCTTTATCTGCCGTTACTGCATAGAAGTGGCTATGTAGCCCCTAACTTAGGCGATCACGGCTTAAGTTTTGATAGCCCTGGTGGTTATGTCATGTCATCGCAGCCAGGTTTATACAAAAATATCCTAGTGCTTGATTACAAAAGCCTCTATCCATCAATAATGCGTACATTTTGTATAGACCCTCTCGGCCTTATTGAGGGATTAAAAAAATCAAATGATACAATCGAAGGCTTTAACCAAGCACAGTTTTCACGCACTGAGCATCATCTGCCAGAACTTATTAGAGGACTGGCTGCGACAAGGCAAATAGCCAAAGATAAAAACCAAACCATGCTCTCCCAGGCAATTAAAATCATCATGAACAGTTTATATGGTGTACTTGGCTCGAAAGGCTGCCGCTTTTATGACCCTCGATTATCTAGTTCTATCACTTTGCGCGGTCATGAAATTATGCAAACAACCAAGCGTTGGATTGAAGAGTGGGGCTATGATGTCATTTATGGTGATACAGATTCGACCTTTGTTAAGCTTGATGATGATCTAAATCCACTAGACTGTAATGAAATCGGTACGAAACTGGCAGAAAAAATAAACAAATGCTGGCAGCGTGTATTGCAGAAAGATTATAAAATAGACAGCTTTTTAGAAATAGAGTACGAAACCCACTTCAGTCCATTTTTTATGCCAACAATTAGAGGTAAAACAATGGGTTCTAAAAAGCGTTATGTAGGAAAAGTCGAAAAAAAAGGCGTTTCAAAATTAGTCTTTAAAGGGATGGAAACAGTTAGAAGTGATTGGACAGAGCTAGCCCACAAGTTTCAAACAGAATTATTTGAGATTTTATTTTCTGAAAATTACACCCAAGAATTTATTTTTCAAGCGTTTGATAACTATGTTAAAAAACTATATGAAGGTGAATTTGATTCAAAGCTAATTTATCGTAAGCGACTGGGTCAGCATTTGACTGATTACCAAAAAAACATCCCTCCCCATGTAAAAGCAGCGAAACAGTATTTAGCTGACAATCCCAACTTAACGTTTCAACGTGGTCAAATAATTGAATATGTTTACACCGCTAACGGCGCTGAGTACTACACTGGTGACCATAATTATGATTATGGCACTTATGTAAATAAGCAATTGTTGCCAATAGCTGAAATGATAGTTGTTGATTTGGGTACTAAAGTTTCGTCACTAAGTGACCGTCAGATACGGCTTTTTTAAGATTGTTAACATTTTTTTGACTCTTTATTGCGATGAATGATCAATAAGCTCAGTTTAAATGCTTATTTGTTTATTTTTTGCTCTTAAAACTGGTAAAAGTAAACTTTTTGCTGTCTCATTAAAAATTTGTAAATAAAGAGCTGGATATTTTGTTTTATTTGTTTATTATTTGTTTGTCGCAGTCCTGATGCGATACAAATAATAAACAAGCTTATGCTAAATATAGCCACAATATAGTGGTCCAGGGAGAATCAAATGTTAAATAATAAAGTTTCAAAAGCAGTTCGCTTAGCGCTTGCTTTTGGTACAGCTTCTACAGCTGCGTTTTCTGTAAACTCTTATGCTGCTGAAGAAGAAGCAGCAGAAAAAGTTGAACGTATTGAAGTTACAGGTTCACGTATCAAACGTACTGATATTGAAACTGCAAGCCCAGTACAAGTTACAACAGCTGAAGAAATCGCTGTAGCTGGTTTTACACGTGTTGAAGACATGATGAACAGCTTGCCTCAACTTGAAGCTTCAAACACAGCGTTCCAATCAAATGGTGCTTCTGGTACAGCTACTCTTGACTTACGTGGCATGGGTTCACAGCGTACATTAGTACTTATCAACGGTCGTCGTATGCAAGCGGGTGGTATCTACACTCAATCTGCTGATATTAACCAAATCCCAGCAGCACTTATTAAACGTGTTGACGTAATGACTGGTGGTGGTTCTTCAACTTACGGTGCTGATGCGGTAGCGGGTGTTGTAAACTTTGTAATGAATGATGAGTTCGAAGGCTTTGAAGTAAGCCTAGGTTCAACTGCATATCAACACGACAATGATAATGAATACATCCAAGGTTTAATGGATGAACGTGACTTTGACTACCCAGAAGGTAGCTCAGGTTTTGATGGTTCTTCTTTTGACTTCTCAGCTACATTAGGTGGCTCTTTCGATAGCGGTAAAGGCCACGCTGTTGGTTATTTCACTTACCAAAAGCAAAATGAACTTCGCCAAGGTGCTCGTGACTATTCTTCATGTGCTCTAAATGCTGCAGGTACAGCGTGTGGTGGTTCTGGTAACGCGGTAATTCCTAACTTCTATATCTCAGCGCCTACAGACAGCGGTGCATTCGACTGGGATGATTACGATTATTGGACACTTGGCTCTGATAGCAGCTTCATTCCTTCAAGTGGTAACGTATATAACTACGCTCCAATTAACCACTTCATGCGTCCTAATGAGCGTCACACGTTAGGTTTATTCTCTAAATACGAAATTAATGATCACTTCCAACCGTTCATGGAAGCGATGTACATGCGTGACCGTACTACAGCGCAAATCGCTGAGTCTGGTACGTTCTTCAACGAAAACTACGTTATTGATTATGATAGCCCGCTTCTTACAGATGCGCAGCGTCAAAACTTAACTGACCGTTTCGGTTTAACTTCAGGTGACCAATTTGCAACTTACATCGGTAAACGTAACGTTGAAGGTGGCCCACGTGCAGATAGCCTTGAACATAACTCATTCCGTTTAGTACTTGGTAGCCGAGGTGAGCTAAGCGACCTTTGGTCATACGAAGCATTCGTACAGTATGGTTCAACGTCTTCATCTTCTGCATACGAAAATGACTTCTTCGGTCCACGTATCAGCACTGCGCTTTCTGCAAATGGTGAAGACTGTTCAGCAACTTCTGGTTGTATCCCTTACGAAGTATTCACGTACCAAGGCGTTACTCCTGAGTCAGCTGGTGCATTAACTGGTACTGCGATTCTTAACGGTGTTACAGAGCAGTTTATCGTGAATGGTTTCGTTACTGGTGAATTTGAATGGGGTCTACCTTCTTCAGATTACCCAATTGCGGCAGTATTTGGTGCTGAATACCGTGAAGAAACGTTCAGCCGTACTGCGGATGAAGTTTACGCGCAAGGCTTATTACTAGGTCAAGGTGGTACAACTAAGAGTTTAAACGGTGAATATGACGTAACTGAAGTATTCGGTGAGTTAAGCTTACCTATCGTTGAAGGTATCACAGGTGTTGAAAGCTTATTAGTTGAATTAGGCTATCGTTGGTCTGATTACAGCACATCAGGTTCAGAGCCTACTTATAAAGTAGCAATGAACTGGGACGTAACTGAAAACTGGAAAATCCGTTCAAGCTATAACCGTGCAGTACGTGCAGCGAACAACGGTGAGCTATTCGCACAACAAAGCACAGGTTTATGGCCAGGTACCGATCCTTGTGCAGGTGCAACACCATCTCTTAGCCAAGCAGAGTGTGCTAATACAGGTGTTCCTGCATCTCAATATGGTAGCGTAGGTAAGAGCCCTGCTGACCAATACAATGGTTTCTTTGGTGGTAACCCTGAGCTTCGTCCTGAAATTGCTGATACAATCACTCTTGGTGTTGTTGGTAACCCATTTGAAGATTTTAACTTCTCAATCGATTATTGGGATATCGAACTTGAAGATGCAATTGGCGCAATTGATCCTGAACTAATTGTTGAGCAATGTGGTAAAACTGGCCAAGCAGTTTTCTGTGATAACGTACAACGTACACCGGGAAGTGCTAGTCTTTGGATTGGTTCAGGCCAAGTTGTAGCGACAAATACTAATTTAGGTAAAATTCACTATGAAGGTATCGACTTAAGTGCTAACTACGACATCGAAGTAGGCGGTGGTACACTTTCTACAAGCCTAATCGGTACTTACATGATGACTAAGGAATTTGATAATATTCCTGGTGTAAGTGAAGTATATGATTGTGTAGATACACTAAATAATGGCTGTTTCCCACAACCTGAATGGCGTCATGTTCTTAGCGCAAGCTATGACACAGGCAGCTGGTGGAGAGCGACAGCTAAATGGCGTTACTTCAGTGCAGTTAACGAGTACGATGGTGCTGATACACTTGTACAAGATGGTATTGGTTCACAAAGCTACCTTGACCTTAAAGGCACGTTTACGGTGAATGATTACACTTCAGTACTTATTGGTGTAAATAACATTCTTGATAAAGAGCCGCCAATGGTAGGTGGTTCACTTTCAACAAACGCAAATGCTATTGCTGGTTACTATGACACTTTAGGTCGTTACTTCCATGCAAGCGTGACGTTAAAATTCTAATTTGAATTAATTAATGTATGATAAAGCGAGCTTCGGCTCGCTTTTTTTATGGGAAAACAATGACATCAGAACAACACGCGTTTACCCAAGCGGTAGCTTTACTTCAACAAGGTAAAGTTAGCCAGGGGATAGAATTATTAAAACCGTTAACACATAACAGTGAGTTTGCTGAAAAAGCGTTACAGATCCTTTTCAAAGTTGCTATGCAGCAACAAGATACTGAAACAGCCATTGCATATTGCCAACAACTGGTATCTATTGCTCATACAAAGTTTGATTATGTACTGACCTTAGTACAATTAAGTATGAGTTGTGGCGAGTTCAAAATTGCAAAAAACGCGCTGTTGCCATTATACACAGCAAATCCGCAGCAAGCTGATATTTGCTTTCAGCTTGGAAAAATAGAAAGAAAGCTCGGTAATTTTGATGCAGGGATTTCCTTTTTTGAACGAGCTATAAAACTATCTGAGCAGTTTAAAGCACCCGCTTTAATAGAAATTGCTTTTTTGTATAATGAGCAATTACATCAACCCGATAAAGCCCTACATTACTTACAACAAGCGATTAGTCATGATAAGAATAATCTTCAAGCTCACTTTTCATTGGCAAATATTTACGAACAGCTTGGTGATAAAGAGAAGGCGAAAACAGGCTTTCAACAGGTCTTAAAATTAGATGCATTTAATGCGATGGCTCAAGCAAGATTAGCCGATATTGAGACCTTTTCTGAACGCGATGCAATTGACTATGAACAAGCAAGCTTAGCGATATTAAAGCGAGAGTCAGATGATATAGCATGTGCTGATATTTATTATGCACTTGGTAAAGTATTTAATGATTGCAAAAACTATCAGAAAGCATGGCATTATTATGTAAAAGCGAATCATTACAATAAAAAGTATTTACCAGTCTATGATCGCCAGTCTGCTGAGAAGATTACTGACTACACATTAGCGCGTAATATTGCTCTGCCAGAAGCTAACAGTTCAATAACACCCATTATAATTTGCGGTATGTTTCGTTCTGGCTCAACACTAATTGAACAAATCATCAGCTCTAATGAGCAAATAGCGGCAGGTGGTGAAATTGCCTATTTACATTCATCGTTATTCAGTTTGATTGGTGATGAAAAGGCACTTGTTAATAAGGCTAAAGAGCCTGAATTTATAGATGGTTATAAAGAACAATTAACTTTAAGAGCTGAAGGTGCGCTTTATGTAACAGATAAACGCCCTGAAAATTACCTTTATTTAGACATTATCAAGCAGTTATATCCAAAAGCGAAGATTATCTGGACAGAGCGAGATATTAAAGACAATAGCTTGTCAGCTTTTTTCCAGCATTTAGGTCCGAGCTTAAACTATGCTGTATCTCTAAATGATACTCTACATCACTATGAGCAGCAGCAACGAATTAAATCACATTGGCAGTCGTGTTTTAGTAATGATATTTTTACTCTGAATTACGACCAGCTTGTTTGCTCGCCCGAGCAGATGTTAGAACAGTTGTTTAGTTTTTTAGGGTTAGAATACACTGATGAAGCCCAGCGATTTCATAATAAATCTGGCGCAGTAAGTACAGCGAGTGTATGGCAAGTTAGAAAACCACTTTATAAATCATCCTCAGGACGATTTGCAAATTACCTTGAATACATACAGGCCGATGAAAAATCCTACCTAGATGCAAAAGCGCTGTTAAATAAGTAATTGGTAATAAAAAAGACCATCATCTAGATGGTCTTTTTTATTATTTTAAGGGCATGATATCACATGGAATGGTTAGCCGAGGGCTAGTGCTTTTTAGTTGGTATGTACCATGCCAAATATAGCTTGGAAATATAATAATTTGACCTTCTTCAGGGCATATTTCACGAGCTATAGACTCACGTTCACCTAAGTTAAGACTGGTTTCTCCTAGCTTAAGCCAGCCATTTTTAGTGTCATCATCTTTACTCATTTCATTAGGAATAGAAATATAGCTCGGCGCTGATAACCAACCTTGAGGGTGGATATGATTAGCATGAAAACCGCCTTCTTCTAGTTTCACTGACCAACTACCTCTAGCAACAAATCGTTTATGGTTACGTGCTAAAAGAGGGTGGTTAGCATCCTTTGGTAACTGCATTAGGTATTGATTAATGCATTGGCTCATAGATGACTTAAATAAATCAATAAGTTGGTTTGAGCGGTGTAATAAGTGACCTTGAGTTTGACTACCGCTGCGCACACTTTGATCTAATGGTTGTAGTTTATTTGTGTGAAGGCTGATCATTAATTCCTGCAACTGCTTATTAAAATCAGCAAAGGTTTTAAAACCTGGCGGAGCAGGCAGCTCCATGACTTTAACGAATTTATCTAGATCAGTTAACCAGTGATATTTATCATCATTTGATAAGCGCCAAGCAATACTTAAATATGCCCAAAGCTCTTGGTTATTAGGATTAAATTTTACAGCAGTTTCTAAGTGAAAGATCGCTGAGCTGTAATCGCCTTGTTGTATGTAAAAGTTTGCTAAATCAATACAGTAACGAGCATTTTGTGGAGCTGCTTTAACGAGCTGTTGAAGGAGTGAAAATGCTTTTTCTTCGTCACCTGTTCTATCAAGAATAATACTGTGGGCATGATGTAAATCTAAATTTTGTGGGTTGTTTTGTGTTGCATTACTACTTACTAATAATGCTTCTTCTAGTTTACCTAGTTGTAGTAGTTGACAAATTTGCGAGTGGATCAGAACAGGGTTTGCATCAAAGTGTTTAAAAGTGTCTGCATATGAACTCATTAACTGGCTTTGAGAGTGCTCCCAGTAGAGTTTATTAAGGCTTTCATGTGCAGGTACATAGTTAGGAGCAAGCTCTAGGCATGCCTTAAGATGAGCTTGTGCTTGTTCATATTGCTGTAAATCATAGTATGTACAACCAACTATGTAATGCAATTCGGCGCTTGGTTGCTGTTTTAAAAGCATTTGCAAAAGCGCTAATGCCTCGGGAAATTGACCTAAATTTCGATAATTACAGGCATGTTTATAAACGAAATGAAATTGCCCTTTTAATTGTTTTGGCAATTTTGTTTGAAAATAGTTTTCGATTTTTTGTAAGTCACCCAGTCGCTCGAAAAGTTCTAAAGTGAGCCAATGGTAACGGACTAATGCGTTCTGAGAGGGCGATGTTTTGCTTAATAAAAGTTCGGCTTTTAATAATTCATCTTGATTAACTAGACTTTCAATGTAATTGAGGCGTGGTTTTTCAAGAGACAAAGAAACTGTGTTGTATTCACAAAAATGAATACAGTCTGCATACTTTTTTTGTTTACATAGTAGATTAGTGTAGTTGTCTAAAAGGCCAACATGATTACTAAATTGGCTAAGGCCTTTTAAATAACACTGCTCTGCATCAGTTGTTTTGTTTACAGCTGATAAACATAAGCTATTCAATGTATACCAATCAGCGGTTTTATTTGTATGTAAAGAAAGGAGTTGTAATGCCTGCACATATTGTTGTTGATTGAATGCGTGCAAAGCTCTTTGTAATGAATTATTCACTCGTAAACCCTGTTTTTGCTTTATGTTAACAGGGTGTACAGTAAAGTAAAATATTACTCTTGATTTACATCAAGGTCTTTGATTTATTCAGTGTGTTTATGGTGAAGGGTAATAAACAGCCCTGAAAGTTAACTTAGTTTAGGTTTTTGCTGTAAGGCCTGACCTGGTTGTAAAAAGCTGACTTAGCAATAAAGTTTCTATTCGAAAAAGACCGCATGCCGCTGATTACTGACATGCGGTGTTTAGCGATTAATTATTTGAATCAATATCTTTGATCTCAACAGTACCGCTATTGTCTTGGCGTTTTAAGTTAAGCTTTTTAATTTTTTCTAACATTTCAGGTGAAAAGCGACCAAAATCCATTGTACGCATCATGATAGAGTCGTTAATAAAGTTAACATTAACGGCCCCCATACCTGAGCTACTGCCATCTTCAGATACTGGTACATCAGAATTACTCACCACAGCGTTTAACATTGCTGCTGGGTTAGTTGATGCAGTTGCACCAAAACTACGCTCTGTACCAAATAAGTCGGTTATATTCCAATCTTCAATGTCAATTTTAAAACGTTTTGCGTATTTAACATCGCTTTTCATTTGCCCTTCAGCGTAGTCTTCTAAATGCTCACGTAAGTCAGTTTCGAAGTCAGTAAATAATGATTCAGTTTGCTCATAATATTTAGATACATAAAGGCGGCTTTTACGCTTAATTTGCATGCCTCGATTAGAGTTTACAAATTCTTCACCATTTTCAACTAGTTGATGGTAAACCTTATTACCTTTATAAGCTTCATTGCGCAGGTTTGGGCTACCTATGTTACCTTGATAAAAGCCATACATGACGATTGGTTTCTTTTTACCGAATTTTTCAAAAACAATTTTATGTTGGATATCATTGAGTGAAAGCTTATAACCGGCAACGGTTAAAAACTCTTCATCTAAAATTGAATCATCATCAAAAAGAAGATCTTCTGTATCGCGAATAGGGTAGTGCTCGATTAACTTTTCAACTATCGCTGTATTGTAAAGGTTAAGCCAGTATGCCAATTGCTCATCGAGGCTAAGTTCGTTAAGAGAAATTTCGTCAGGTACTTTTTCCAGGCTTATACGAATTTTGTGAAAGCCATCTTTTATTTCTGATTTAGATACTGCCTCAAATAAAAAACGATTAGCCTCCAAAGCTGTATCATTATTTTTATGTGATTTCATGCGCGTGCCAATGGATGATTGGGATTTACGTGAGCTTCTATCAGACCTGCCCATATCTAGCACTGTTATTTCAAGTAGGTTATCAAGATCCTCGTATGAAATTCTTATATCTCTATTAAGGCTAAAATCTGAGAATTCTTCTGGTAGTTCATTGATTTTTGCGTACGAAGAAAGTGAGCAAAAAGTAAATGCAATTAGTAATAATTGTTTAATCATGGTTTTTCCTTGTTGTTTTAACAATCTAACTATTGCCGATTGTTACATTTTTTTCAAGTTGGAATGTACCGAATTTATTACTACTTAGCGTCTTGGGCTTAGTAAATAAGGAGGGTGAGCTTTTTTCTAGAGTCGACTAATGGGTTTGGTTAATAGAATGTTCATTCTATTAACTTTTGCATGGTTAATCTTAAAAAACATATCTAACTATCATCTTATCTAAGTAATTTGTGGTTTCGTCTATATCTATTGGGTTTAAGTTTTCAAATTTTAAATTTAAGCGAAAAAAAAATCCAAAATACAAACCGCCTATTTATTGTGTTTATTGCAATTATTTGGCGTTATTTTGGTGTGTACCTTTATTGGTACTAAATAATGAAATTCTTCTTTCCCTTTGTAACTCATTGTTAATGATGCTGTACCCTTTGTGGTTTAAGGGTTTTTCGTGTGTTAAATTTGTTTTTAACTCTGTGGTGTTTTTATATTTATTGTTAAAAGTTGAACTTTTGCGTTAGTGAAGTGTTGACCTTTGAGAGTGGCGAGTATTATTATCAAAGCTCGAAATGACTGCGGAATATGCATTTATTTTGAATAACTATAAATATTCCATGAATAACATGGTCCAGGGAGAATCAAATGTTAAATAATAAAGTTTCAAAAGCTGTTCGCTTAGCGGTTGCTTTTGGTGCAGCTTCGACAGCTGCATTTTCTGCTAGTACATTTGCTGCAGATGAAGAAAACGCAGGGAAAGTTGAACGCATCGAAGTAACAGGTTCACGTATCAAGCAAGTTGATATGGAAACTGCCTCACCAGTGACAGTTATTACTGCAGCTGATATCCAGTTATCTGGTGAAGCGACAGTTGCAGATGTATTAAATAACTCGTCTGTAAACAGTTTCGGTTCTTGGCGTGGTATGTCAGGTTATGGTTCAGGTGCCGCCGCAACTTCAAATGTTAATATGCGTGGCCTTGGTGCAAACTATACACTTGTATTATTAGACGGCCGTCGTATGCCAGGTACTAGTTCTTCTTCTGGTGCAGCGGCTGATACGTCACGAATTCCAATGGCAATCGTTGAACGTATTGAAATTCTTCGTGAAGGTGCATCTGCGGTATATGGCTCTGATGCGGTTGCTGGTGTAATCAACATCATCACTAAAAAAGATTTTAATGGTTTAAACTTCACATATGACACAGAGTTACCTTCAGTTGAAGGTGGTGATACTAACCGTTTCTCAGTGACAGGTGGTTATGCATCTGATAAAGGTAATATCACATTAACTTACGAACACTACAAAGCAGATGCAGTTTATGACCGTGATATCTGGGAATTAGATTCTGAATTATACGGTGCATTTTCGTCTTACAGCTCTGTTCCAAATGGTCAAGGCAAAGACTCTAAAAACTGGTACTCAGCAGACTTATGTGATGTTGCAGATAATACAGTACCAAGTAGCGACGGCCGTTGTTTATATAGTTATGGCGCTGTGACTAAGCTTTTCGCTGACGCAGAACAAGACTCAATCCTTTCAAACTTTAAGTATGAGTTAACAGACGACTTATATTTCCGTGGCCGTGCAAGTGCTTCAATGTCTAAGACTGATGCTCGTTATGCTGGTACACCTGTATCAACTACAAAACCGACTATGTATGCTGATAACCCTATGAACCCATATGGTGAAGATATTTCACTAAGCATGCGTTCAGCTAACTTGGGTAACCGTGATACTCGCGTTGAAATTGCTAACATTGATTTTGTTGGTGGCTTAGTAGGTTATACTGATATTGGTAACGGATTTGACTGGGAAATCAATGCGCAGCGTAGCCGCTCTACGACTGAATCATTCAACCGTAATCTAATTAATGATCCACTTGTACAATCTCTAATCGATACAGGTGAATACGATATCTTCAATACTACAGGTATGGATTTTGCTTCATGGGATGCACAAATGGCAGAGCTTTATGCTGGTGCAGCTCACATGGGTACCTATAAAGCAGAGTTCGAAAGCACTCAATTTGACGGTTTAGTTTCTACAACGCTTGTTGATAATGAATCATTTACCTTAGCGGGTGTAGTAGGTGCTGAGTTTGAAACGATCGACTTCACTCAGTATTCAGACCCTCTATCTGCTTCAGGTAATGTGTCAGGTGGTTCAGGTGGTGATGATGTATTTGCAACACGTGACCGTACTTCTAGCTACTTAGAGCTACAAGCTGCTTTCCCATTCGGTTTAGATTTAAATGCTGCAGTTCGTTACGATAAATATGAGCAAGAAGGTGACGTAGGTGCATCTGTTGTTGCAGGTGAATTCGATAACGTAACTAGTCAACTTGGTGCTGCTTGGCGTATCACAGATGACTTATTAGTACGTGCAAGCTGGGGTGAGTCTTTCCGTGCTCCAAACATGGGTGAGATGTTCTCTAGTCAATCTTTAAGCTTCGAAACTAACTACGATACACTTTGGTGTGATAACCAAGGTAACGCTGCAAGCGATACTGTTTACTGTGCGCCAAGTGGTACACAACACAAAACGTGGTTTGGTGGTAACCCAGATTTAGAGCCAGAAGAAGGTGAGTCTCTAACTGTTGGTACAGTTTGGAATGTGACAGATACACTTTCAATGGAAGTTTCATACTACAAAGTAAAAATTGATAACCGTATTGCTGCAATCAGTACAGATCGCTTACTTTCAGATGAAATTGAAAATGGCTCTAACCCAGCTGTTGTGCGTGATGCAGAAGGTAAAATTGATGTAATGTACAGCTTTGATCAAAATATGGCTTCTTTAGAGACGTCTGGTTTTGACTTTAAAGCGAACTACACTCATGAAACTAATATCGGTGATTTCTCATTACGTGGTGAAGCAAGTTACGTTGAAGAGTTTGTAGAAATCACAGAAGCAGGTGCTGATCCTTTCGATTACTCTGGTCTTCAAGATTACCCAGAGTGGCGTGCAAATATGACGCTTGATTGGAAATATGATAACTTTGGGGCTGCTTGGTCTACTTACTACATTGGTAAACAAGAATCAGGGGCAGAAGAATTTAACAATCCTTCTTTAGCGCCAGTTGCGAGCTACTTCAAGCATAATGCACAAGTATCTTATACACATGATTGGAACGGTAAAGTAACATTTGGTGTGAATAACATCTTCGACCGTGAAGCACCTAAATGGTACGACGGTTTCTACGACTACCGTGATGCTTCTACAGCACTATATGATGTGCTTGGCAGAACAATTTTCTTAAAAGTAGAACAAACGTTCTAATTTTAAAGAATGCATAAGCTTCAAAAACCTCGCCTAATTGCGAGGTTTTTTTTTAAATAACAATAAATCTATAGGGTTATTTATATTGAAATACTTACCTATGTAATGCTACTCAACTGGGTGTTTTCTTGGTATGTGATAGCAAGCCAGCAACACACTGATAACTATAACTTGAAGACTTCTAGAAATCGCCAAATTTCCAATTTATCACTGACTTTAAATTATTTTCTCCAATAAAAAAGCGTAAAATATAATAAATATTGAAACCGAAGGGTTATAAATTATAAAAGTAATTCTCCAGTTTGAAGAGCATGATATGAATACCGTATCGTGACCAAAGAGTAAGGAGGCTGTTTTTATATTAAATAACAATGCAAAAGAAAGTTTTAGTATTTATAAAACTAAAACTGACTCTAAAGCGTGCGATTTGTTGGCGCTCATGAAGGCACATCAGGCATATGCTCAGCGTTTTCTATAGTACAAATGCTGACAACAAATCCGAGCATATTTTCATTAGCTTTAACGGTTGAAACTTAAAGGTTCCGGAACTTTATAAACTACCACTAATAGCCGTAGGAATGAGCTAAAAAAGGCGTATTCGTAAAATAGATATGATGACAAAAAGTTTAGGTAATGTTAGAGCTTAGCCACTTGATCATGATGGTACAGTTCGTGGAACTGCAAAAATTGATAATTTTTAAGGGTTTTCTCTATAAAGGTAAAGCCGTACAAGACTTCAAGGTGCTTAAACTGCTTAATGTTGTAGTTAAGGATATAAATTTGTAGATGTTAAGTATTCGATTTGTAATAAAAATTGTTTTTTATAAAGCGATACTTACCCTGAACACTATATTTATTCGACGAAGCAAAACAGAGCTAAAGTTTCCATCAGCACCTATGTGTTGGAAATATAGCTTGGTGCTATGCCTTTTCTGAAATCGATCAAACTTAAGAGCCGAAATAAGCTTATATTTTATGGTTATCAAAAAGTTCTTTAGGAAAAAATTCCCCACTAATTGTTAATCCCTATCGTCGTTCTTTTAGTATTCGAGGTTATAAGGGGTTAACTCTGCGCTTCAGTGTTATGCAACCTTAGATTATGTAACTGCAGCAGGCCGAGCTTATTTCAAAATTTGAGTAGTGTTATTGATTATAGATATCAGTGAGCCTTACCTAAACATTGGGAACCTCACCGTGAGCCTTTTAGAAAATCAGATTGGCGGTATAGTAAATAAATCTTTGATGATAAAAATGTCACCTTACGTCACACAGATAAAATTAAAGCGTCGGTTATGGTTGTTCAAGGAATTGAAGGCTTAAGTGTAGTTATGTAGCACAAGACCGATTTACATGAAGCACAGACAAAACAGTAGGAAATTTTGTCTGATGTTGAATGGATCATGAAAGAAATTTAAGAACGAGCCTTTTAATAGCAAGAAAATAAAGTTGAGCTTTATACAAAAATGAAAAAGCTTTTAGAAAAAAATACGAAATAATAGGTTTTCTAATAAATATAAAAATCCCGAATTTAAGCTGGTTATCTTGGTTTTGGTTTTTTATTATTTCGAATATATGAATTAATGTGAAATATATGTGACGTTACTTTTCTTCAAATACTTATATGTATGAAACTTAAAATTCACATTTAAAATCAATGGTTAAAAAGCTGTTGACCAAATGTTGTTCCTGATATTAGTATTTAATTCCCTTAAAGGGTACTAGTACCTTTTATGGGTTTAAATAAATTAATAGAGTCATAACATGGATATGACCAGGGAGATTCAAATGTTAAATAATAAAGTTTCAAAAGCAGTGCGTTTAGCAATTGCTTTTGGCGCAGCATCAACGTCAGCATTTTCAGTTTCTGCAGTGGCTGCAGATGAAGGTGCAGAAAAAGTAGAGCGTATCGAAGTAACGGGGTCACGTATTCGCTCTACTGACCTTGAAACAGCACAACCAATCCAAACAATAAGTCGTGAAGATATTGCTAATCAAGGTTTCACATCTGTTATTGATTTGATTGAAAATATGTCTGCAGCTGGTTCACCGCCAATCAGTCGTTCTGAGCCATTAGTGTCTGGTGAGAATGTGGGTGGTAACTACGTCAACCTTCGTAACTTAGGCGCCAGCCGTACTTTAGTTTTAATCAATGGTAAGCGTTTGGGTATTACTACCTCTGGTTATCAAGATATCTCGGCTATTCCAATGGGAATGGTTGAACGTATTGATGTGTTAAAAGATGGCGCGTCTGCAATGTACGGTTCAGATGCAATGGCTGGTGTTGTTAATATTATCACTCGTAAAAACTATGAAGGTCTTGAGTTCACAGTATACGGCGGTGGCTATGACGATGGTGATGGTGAGAAGAAAAACATTAGTATGGTCACTGGCTTTTCGGGAGAAAAGGGTTCAATTACTTTAGGTGCTGAGTGGCGTGATGAAAGTGATGTATGGGCGAGAGACCGTTCTTTCTCAGAAGTGTCATATCCAGGTTATGATATTCCAAATAACCGTACTTTAGTGGGTCAATATGGTCGTTTTTATTATAATGATCAATGGTGGGTTGCTAAGCGCCCAGGCAATGCTTCATCTTTTGACGATTTTGAACCGCAAACTTATGAAAATGGTTCAAGTAATTCAATTGACCAAATGCATTTAGAAACGCCTTTAAGTGCACGCTCTCTTTATATCAGCTCTAACTACGATATTACTGATAGTGTAAGTTTTACAAGTGATATCGGATATAGTGAACGTGAAGCGTTACGTCAGGTAGCAGGTTATCCATATCAATCAGCGTCAGATGGCTTTGTGTTAAGTGGTGATAGCTATTTTAACCCAGTTGGCGAAGATGTTTCATTTACTCGTCGTGGTTGGGAAGTTCCACGTACAACTGAAAGTAATCAAGATACTTTACGTTTTACTGCCGCATTAGAAGGCTCTTTCGAGTTAGCTAATCGTTATTTTGACTGGGATGTTGGTGGTGTTTACAGCAAGAGCACAACTGTTCAAGTAGACAACGGTAACTTCTATAAGCCTGCTATTGAAGCCGCTACTGGCCCTTCATTTTTAAACGCATCGGGAGAAGTTCAGTGTGGTACTGAAGATGATCCAATTTCATCAGCTGAGTGTGTTGCGTGGAATCCTTTAGCAGGCTTCGGTGCAGGGCCTGTTGAAAACTCGCTAGCAGATCCTGATGTACAAGACTTCTTGTATCCTACACTGCATTATCGTGGTGAAACTCAAACAACAATGTACTTTGCTAACATAAGTGGTTTACTTGCAGAGTTACCTGCAGGTTCATTAACTTTCGCTGTTGGTACTGAGTATCGTAAAGAGTCGGGTGAGTATAATCCTGATGCACTAGCGCAACTCGGTCAAAGTACTACTCTTGCATCTGGTGCAACGGGTGGCGGTTACGATGTTACTGAAGGTTACGCAGAGTTAAATGTTCCTATTTTATCTGATGTTGTTGGTGCTAAGTCTCTAAACGTTAGTCTTGCGACTCGTTACTCAGATTACAGTACTTTTGGTGATACAACGAACAGTAAAGTAGGCATTGAGTGGCGTCCAACTGATGATTTATTGGTTCGTGGTACTTGGGCTGAAGGCTTCCGAGCTCCAACAATTAGTAACTTGTATGGTGGTGGTTCTCAAACTTTTACAACAGGCTTTATCGATCCATGTGATTCAGTTTATGGTACAGCAGCTGGCTCTGCGCGCTGTTTACAAGATGTACCAGCTGATTACCGTCAGTTACAACAAGGCTTTGTGCCGACGACTGGCCCTGCAGCTCAAACACCAGTGCCATTCAATAGTGGTTCAAATCCACTGTTACAACCAGAAGAGTCTGTCAGTAAAACCGTTGGTTTTGTTTACAACCCAAGTTATGTTGAAAACCTTGATATCATCCTTGATTGGTGGAGTATTAAAATCACTGACACGGTAGTTTCTGACTCACCAAATGAGATCTTAAAAGATTGTTATATTGGCGGTGATGAATCACGATGTGCAATGTTTTCACGTGATCCGAACAACTCAATTGTTAACGATTTAACATATGGTACGCGCAATGCTGGTTTCACTGAAACATCAGGTATTGATCTATCATTAGCATATGCATTTGAAACTGGTTTTGGTGACTTCCGTGCAACTCTAGATAGCACATACTTACTAAAATATGATTCAAAATCGACAAATGATCCAACAACTAAAGTTGAATCAGATGTAGGTCATGGAGATACATTTAGAACACGTGCTAACTTTGGCTTGAATTGGACGTATGGAGATTTCAGTGCAAACTGGGCGATGCGTTATTTCTCTTCAATGCGTGAGGACTGTTATTTTGAAGACCGTTGTAGTGATCCAAACTTCCAACGTGATTGGACTAATGGTGTAGTTGTGCCTAAAAATAAAGTAGGCTCTACTACATTTAACGACCTACAGTTCACTTATAATACGCCATGGGAATCTAAGCTTTCTATTGGTGCTAACAATGTATTTGATAAACGTGGTCCTATTATGTACTCAGGCCCAAGTTCTACTTATTCATATTACGGTGGCTTTGATATTGGTCGTCAATTGTACTTCCGATACTCACAAAGCTTTTAATGTGTAAATAACAATAAAAACCCACTGACTAAAGTGGGTTTTTTTAGTTTAATTAACTGCTCTTGATTATTTCTTACTTCATACCCATTGGCTTTTGCAATAGTTTAGAGGTGGAAAATATGCGCATGCTATTTTTAAATAATTAACGCAATCTTTATTCGAATGGCGACTGTACGTCTGTATCGAATCATCTATTTGTTAATTTTTATAGTAGCTAGTTTTAAACAAAAATTGAGTATTTAAATTTCACTGCTAGAATGTATCTAGTTATTTACTTTTGCTTGGTTTAGTTCTGAAACGACGATTTCTCTTTTACCTCTATGCTATTACGCTTTTATTCTCTTGTATTGCTTCTGCGACGCAACTCAAAGCGGGTATCGTAAGTTATAATTTTTTTCCTTATCACACCCAAGACGCAAATGGTCAATATACTGGTGTAATTGTTGGTTACAGTAACGAAATAGCGCGTTTAGCTGGTGCCGATTTAGAGTACCGAGTTTACGACAGTCTTGACGAGCTTCTGGACGGACTTAAAGCTGGTGAAATAGACTTTGCGGTTGGGTTGAATAAAACCACGCAACGTAAAAAACATTATTTATTTTCAACACCCTTTATGGAAGGTCCTCGAGGAATAGTTGTAAATCAATCTATTGCGAATAGTGCCTTAAAGAACTTTGCTAGTTTACGATGGGTTTGTATCACTGGGAGTTCGCATTGCGAATATCTAGCAGAAAATGGGGCGCTTTATATAAATCGCTTTATAAAACCAGATGATGCGTTTAAAAAAGTGGCGGATGGCTCATTTGATGCTTTTTTAGGTGATTATTCAGTTTTGTCTCATCAGTTAAAAAATCGTGGTAAAGACGGTCTTAAAGTTGTAAGTCCTATCTGGCTTTCTAGTGAAACATTTCATGTCATGTTCAACCAACAGAAGACGGCTTTACGTAATCAAGTTAATTCTTTTTTAGCATCTATCTCTCCAACCACGAAACAATTATGGGAAAGTTCGGCAAGTGAAGAATATTTGGCCGCAAAAGCCTATAGTCAATTCAAACGTGAATTCAATAAAGTAAGTGTGAAAGGCAACAATAATTATTTACTTACGTTCTCGTTTATTGATGGTTTGTTTCCAATTAATGACACAAATCAAATTGGCGAAGCTACAGGCTATTTAAATGATACCCTTGAGTTACTATCTGAACGAAGTGGGTTCCAGTTTAAATATATCCCTGCTGCAAATTCCAAAGAATTAGAAAGATTATTTTTAGCGAATAAGATCGATCTCATTCCGACGATGACACCAACAAGAATTAATGAAGGTGTTTTGATTGCTTTACCGCCGCACGTAAGCGTAGAAATGGTTTTAATTTCTAAACGTTCGAGTAAAACTCAGCGTATTGGTTATATAGATCTGTTTGCAGATCCAAAAAAGAAGCTGCCAAGTGCTGAGAATTTAGAAACGGTGTCATTTAGCTCAATTGTGACACTTTTTTATGCTTTGAGGAACGACACGATTGATAGTGTTATCTTACCGCAAAGCATTGCGGCATATCAATTAAATCAGTTTTACATAGGCGAATTTTATATCAACCCTAAATACCGATATAATCAGCCGATCTATTTCCTTGTGAATAAAAACTTTACTGAATTAGTCAGTTTACTTGAAAGCCTTTTCAAAACACTAACGAGCAATGACTTCAATCATATTGTCAATCGTCATGGTATTTTTAATATCGAGCGTGGATATGACAAAACCACCGTTAATACAACTGCAATTTTAACCTTAATTCTTATCTGTATTTCGATTATTTATTTTGTTAGCTGGCGGATTACCATAAACCGTGAGATTTCAAAACGAAAAGAGGCTGAGCAAGTTGCGTTAAGTAAATTGAACTTCACTCAAAAACTCATCGATGATTTACCTACAATGGTAGTGATACAAGATTCTGAGCAAAAAAGGATAATGTGGAACAAAGCCTATAAGGATAATTTTGCTCATTTATGGGACGAAAAAAAACGGTATTTACGTGACGAGTTAGCACAAGTTAGCCAGTTATTGACGCAGAATAAGCAAAGCTTGCACTCTGGAAAAGTTTTTAATCGTCAAATGAACTTTACCAATAAAGTAGGAAAGAAGCTTGAGCTTCTCTACACTAAAAAGCCATATCTTGGAGTTGATGGTCAGTTGGCTGGGATTATGACCGTCATCACTGATTTGACTGAACATCATAACCTTCAAAGGGAAAACCAAGCGGTTCAACAATTATTACAAACGATTACTGATACTATCCCTGGCGGGGTATTTCAGTATGAATATTATGATAATGGTGAAGGGTGTTATACCTATATTAGCAAAGGGGCGCAAAGTTTATTGGGGGTAACATCAAGACAACTCAATAGCCGCGGTATGACCGGATGTATTTCCCCTTGTATTGTTGATGAAGACCGGGTGCAAATAGCTAAAGCCTTTAAGCAAGCAAGTAAGCGCAAAGGCATGATTGATATTGAGTTTAGAATTAATAATCTTGGCCAAAAAGTTTGGTGCCGTTATATTGCCAATGCACAAACAAAAGGCAATGACATACAACAAGGGGTTAGGTGGAATGGTATCTTATTAGATATTAGCTTACTCAAACATCATCAAGTTGAATTAAATAAGGCCAACCAACAGGCGCTTCAAGCTGATTTAGTTAAAAGTCGTTTTATTGCGACGATGAGTCATGAATTAAGGACACCTTTATCTGGGGTAAATGGTTTTATTGAGCTTTTAAAATCATCACAAGTAGACAGTGAGCAATCTACTTTAATCGAACACATTGAGGTTTCAGTAACTAAACTACAAGGTTTAGTTGATGATATTCTATATTTTGCAGACACTAGTACGGGTAACATCGAAGTAGTGGTTGAGAATGTTGATTTGGAAACTCATTTGTGTCGCATTCTACGAGCACATGAACATCAGGCTAAACAGAAGGGACTTCATTTCAAATTAAATTGGCTGACTGCTGCTTACACATCGACATCGGTTGATATTAATCATTTAATGCATGTTTTATCACACCTACTAAGTAATGCAGTTAAATTCACAAGTCAGGGCTCAATAACTTGCGAGGTAAAGTTTGAGAAACAGTTGTTAAATATCACAATTACAGATACCGGTAAGGGGATGACAACTGAAGAGCTTGCTCAAATCTATAAACCATTTGAGCAAGCCGATAACTCTTTTCAACGCCAATTTGGCGGAACAGGCTTAGGCTTAGCGCTAGTAAAACAGCTGGTTGACGCGATGCAAGGCAGTATCACTTTGTCTAGCACATACGGCAAGGGGACGCATGTTTATTTATCTATCCCATTGCAACATACTAAAAAGCCTCAATTAAGCACATCATCTGGGTATTGGATTGTTTGTAGTAAAAGTGAAGAGCTGGTCCGGCTGCTTGGAACCATGGCAGTCAAACATACCATACTTGATTGGCCCTTGGAGTTATCTGAACTTAGTCAGACTGAAAATTTAATTATTGATGAGCAATACATGGTTGAGTTACTAGGAGAGCAGTGGCGTGCTAAAAAAGCAGGCATTGCTGCTAAGTATACTATTGTGCCATCAAGCCGAAATACTCAACAAGTAAATGATTGTAATTGTCATTTACTACCTATCGAACCACTTTATCCCGATTCATTACGAGAGCTACTTAATAATATTCATACCACCTTAGATATAATTAGCCCAGATAAAGCGCATTTATATGGCCAGATTTTAATTGCTGAAGATAATAAAACTAATCAATTATTACTTGAAAAACAATGTCAAAAATTAGGTATAAAAGCTGTAATGGTCGAGGATGGATTAGCTGCTTTAAGGGCGCTTGAAGAAGGGGACTTTGATCTACTCTTAACAGATTGCCATATGCCTCACTTAGATGGTTTTAAGTTAGCCGAACAGATCAGGACGATAGAAAAATTCCAGAACTTGCCAATTATCGGTTTTACTGCAGATGACTCTAAGACCTGCTTAAATATAGCTCTCAGCTCAGGCATGAACAGTGTTTTGTTTAAGCCGTATAAACTTAATGAATTGTATAATCGGCTTGCAGAATTTATTGATCTTAATAAAGACGATGAAAACATTATTACAGATAGTAAGAATGTAAGTTTGCAAGGGATCAAAGATATACAGCATTGGCTTAATGTTTTTGGTAACGAAAGTGATGCAAAAATGTTGGCAGAGGTATTTATAAATAGTTTGCAGGATGATTTGAGTACGTTAGAAGATCACCTCAATAGTGATGAGTTGGATAAAGTGTCTGCTGCTATTCATAAACTGAAAGGAGCGCTTGTCATGCTTCAATATCCACCTATCTCAAAACTAATTGTAGATACGGAAAAGACGTTTATTGATAATCATGATACTGCCATTGTTATTGATTTAATTACTGAGTTAAAAGACGTCATTGTTCAGATCAGAGCATGGGTATAATAAAAAGTTAGGATAAAGAATTAGAGTCGAATAGATTATTTTATGAATAGGGCATATACTAACTCATGTTTATACATTTTACTTAACTTTAATATTAAAGAGAGCTCTCAATGAAAGAAATCCGATCTTTTGTAAAATCTGCGTCATTATCTGAATTAGAAAAAGCAAAACAGCTAATCGACACAGCTATCGAGAAATATACTCAACAGCAAGAAGCTAAAAAAGAGGTACTCGATTTACTAAAAGAAAAAGGACTTACATTAGAAGATCTACAGGATGTAGTAACAACAGACAAACGCACTAAGGTTAAACCCAAGTACCGCATCGAATTTAATGGCGAAATTGTAGAATGGACAGGCCGTGGTAAACGACCTAAAGCATTCCAAGGTGTCGATTTAACAAAACACCTTGCTTAATTTTTTGCTTTAAAGAATACCAGGGGAAGCGTATGCTTCCCTTTTTTATGTCGATTATAGTCCGATAACATGAAGTACGTACTCAGACCCTACCAACAAGAGGCCGTAGAGCGCACGGTTGCTCACTTTCGACAAACAGATGACGCAGCACTAATTGTGTTACCAACAGGGGCTGGAAAAAGCCTGGTTATTGCTGAACTTGCGCGTATTGCCAAACAAAAAATTATGGTGCTTGCGCATGTTAAAGAATTGGTAGAACAAAACGCCGAGAAGTATATTAGCTTTGGCTTTAAGGCAAGTATTTTTTCTGCGGGGTTAAAACAAAAGTCATTAACGGAGCAAGTGACCTTTGCGAGTGTGCAATCATTGGCACGTAATACCGATAAGCTTACAGATGCTTACTCTTTGTTGATCATTGATGAATGTCATCGTGTCAGTGGTGATGAACAAAGTCAGTACGGGCAGGTGATAACGAGTCTAAAAAAACAAAACCCCAATCTTAAAGTACTTGGTTTAACTGCAACACCATTTCGTATGGGAATGGGCTGGGTTTATCATCATCACTATCATGGTTTTGTTAGAGGTGATAAAGACGCACCATTTAAAAAGTGTATTTTTGAGTTACCGCTGCGCTATATGATCAAAAACGGCTATTTAACGCCGCCTCATGAAGTCGATGCAGCTATTAGCCATTATGACTTTTCATCACTGCCGAGTGATTCATTTGGTCGTTACGGCATTGAGAATATGAATGCGTTATTAAAAGACAGCACCCGCGCGACAAAAGCCATTATCAAGCAAGTAATAGAGTACAGTGAACAGCGTCATGGTGTGATGATCTTCGCTGCAACCGTGATGCATGCCAAAGAAATTACTGGCTACTTACCTGAGGGTAGTACGGCACTTATCACCGGTGATACTGATAATAACGAGCGTGATCGAATTATTAATCAATTTAAAGCCAAAAAAATAAAGTATTTGGTTAATGTATCCGTACTCACGACGGGCTTTGATGCCCCTCACGTTGATTATATTGCGATTTTACGGCCCACCGAATCTGTCAGTTTATATCAACAAATAGTGGGTCGAGGCCTTCGTTTAAGCGAAGGAAAAAAAGACTGCTTAGTTATTGATTATGCTGGTAATGGCTTTGATTTGTTCTACCCAGAGGTAGGGAGTAAAAAAGCGCAAAGTGATAATGAGCCAGTTCAAGTGCTATGCCCTGGCTGTGGATTTGCGAATATTTTTTGGGGTAAAACTGATGGCGAAGGCAAAGTGATTGAGCATTTTGGTAGGCGCTGCCAAGGCTTGCTGGACGATGGTGAAGAGCAAATACAGTGTGATTATCGTTTTCGTTTTAAAGAATGTGAGCAGTGTGGTGAACAAAATGATATTGCTGCAAGGCAGTGTCAGTCCTGTGGTACCATGATGGCAGACCCTGATGATAAACTACGAGAAGCACTAAATTTAAAAGATGCCTTGGTATTAAGGTGTAGTGGTTTGTCAGCTCAAGTGCTCGCAAAAGGTTTACTTAAAATTAGCTATTATGATGAAGATGGAGCCAGTTGTGATGAGGTATTTAACTTAGCAAATGACACCGGACGATTTATTTTTAATAAGCAGTTTGGTAAGCGAGCAGCACCTGGTTTTACCCCAATGGAATGGCAAAGCGCGGAACAGGTTGTCAATTTACAACAGCAACTGCTTGCACCCGATTTTGTGATTGCGCGTAAAAATAAAAAATACGGTTGGAAAGTGGCTGAAAAGCTATTTGATTATCAGGGCAATTTTCGTAAGGCGAATCAATTAAATTGATCCCCTTACGAGATTGTGGGAATGGCTTATTCTTCTTCGGCCATCAACCCCCAACCATCGCCATAACCATTATGGCTATTAGCAATGCTTTCTAAGTATTGTTCTGTTTGGCTAAGTAAGGTGTGATCTGGCACCATCTTCACATGAGTAATTACTTCCCACACCCCTGTATCTGGGCATTTGGCTAACTCTGTTGAAGGGGCAAGTTCATCACTTGTAATGGCTTCAGCAAATTTTTCTGCTTCAGACTTTTGTTCAAAAAGAATATAGAAATCGATAGTTTGCATACTGGTTAAATCGACACCAGCGTCAGCAATTTCAGCTAATAATTGACCGTTTTCGTCATCAGGGAAGTGCATTTAGTCGCTCATTCATTATAAATCTAGGTATTATCCGCTATTGTAGCGAAAATAATTGTTTAACGCGTACTAATTTTAACATTTCAATTATGTCAGTGGCTATTGCACTGTGCTAGTATCTTTTTGTACTCATTTTAGATTATGACTCTTCCAAAAAAGTAAGGATATTTTTTGTATACTCGGCATTTCTTTTTTGTCTTTGTGTTTATCTGCTTTTCATACAGCCAGCACGCAATTAGTGCCTCAACTGTTATTAAAGATTATAAAATTCAAGGGATCAGTGATGATCTCGAAAAAAACGTTGAGCTTTACATTAAGCAACTGGTCGATGAAAAAACTTCTAAGGCTTTAAGGCGTCACGCTAAAAGCCAAGTTGAAATGAGTTTAAAGGCGCTTGGTTATTATAAGCCGATAATCAAAATTAGTTTCGATGATGCTCAGCAGCTTTTAATTGTTGATGTTCAACGTGGTCCTGCTACCCGTATTGCAGATATTAACGTGACTATCACGGGTGCCGGTAAAGATGACGCTGAATTTATGTCTGCCGTCAACAGCATCAAAATCAAACAAGGTGATTTTTTAAATCACGGTAAATATGAGGCCGCAAGAAAACGTATTGAAAGCCAACTATTAGACTTAGGCTATTTTGATGCAAAATGGCATGAGCATAAATTGGCAGTTTCGCTAAAAAATAATAGCGCAAAAGTCATTTTCAATGTCGATACTGGGCCCCGTTATCAGTTTGGTGACATCACAATTGGTAGTGAGACTCCAGCCGAAAAATACATTCGTTCGCTGGCTGAATTTAAACAAGGTCAGCCTTATAAGGCGACCGAGATTTCTGATTACAACTTAGCACTGTCGAGTACCCCTTACTTTGCCAGTGTTCGTGTGTATGCAGACATTGCAAAACGTAAAAATAACCAAGTGCCTGTCAACGTTGATGTATTACATAAACCTGCCAATAGTTATGAAGTGGGTGGTGGTTATAGCACTGACCTTGGACCAAAAGTCCGTTTCAAATGGACCAAGCCTTGGATCACCGAAGATGGTCACTATTTAGAAAGTAACCTCAATGTATCTGAGCGCCAGCAAGATATTTCACTTGGCTATACGGTGCCAGTTGACGACCCTAATGATGATCTTTGGCGCTTTTCTGTGGGTTACAAGCTTGAAGATGAATTAACCAACGATTTATACAGCCGTATATTCACAGGGCAGCTTCAGCGGCAGTGGCTCACTGATGACGATTGGGTACGTACTGCTTTTCTAAGACGTGATTACGAGACCTATCGAATAGGGGATGAAGAACAAAGCGCAAAAATGCTGATGCCTGGTATTAGTTATGCCAAAAAAGACACCGAGGGGGGCACAACGCCTTATGAAGGCTATCAATGGATGATGTCAGTCGAGTTTGGTTTAAAAGATATGATGTCTTCAACCAATATTTTGCGCTTACAACTGCAAAATGCCTGGTTAACTACTTTTGCAGATCGCCATATGCTGTTTTTAAGAGCCAATCTAGGTGCCATGTTGGTCGATAATATAAATGATGTGCCGTTATCACTGCGTTTTTATGCCGGTGGTGATCAGAGTGTACGTGGTTTTGCCTATGAATCTATCTCCCCTGAAGATGAGGAAGGGCGTTTAATTGGTGGTAAATATTTAATGAGTGGCACTGTTGAATATAACTATCAATTTGCTGAACATTGGCGCGCAGCCTTATTTGTCGATAGTGGTACTGCGACTAATGATTTTAGTGATCGCGTCGAAGTTGGTGCCGGTTTTGGTTTTCGCTATTTAACACCGGTTGGCCCTGTACGTATCGACCATGCTTGGGGTTTAACAAAAGAAAGCAAAAGTACCCGATTAAGTATTACCATAGGGCCTGAAATCTAATGAAGATGTTAAAAAAGATAACCAAGGTTCTTTTAATTACGCTGGCAAGTTTGCTAGTTATTGTGTTTTGTTTGTTATTCACCGCGCCTGGTAATCACTTTATTGCATTCACGGCGAATAAGTTAGTTGATGGCTTATCAATCAAGTTGCCATCTGGTCGTTTTCTATATAACGATGCGTTTGATGTTCACTTTGAAAATCAAAGCATCAAGTTTGATGCAAAGCAGCTAAAAATTGATTTATTTTGGTGGCGTTGTGATGGGGTTTGTCTTGATAATTTAAGCGCCCAGTCGATTGATTTAAATATTAAAAGTCAGGCTGCATCAACTGAGCAGAGCACTGAAACAGAACCTAATGTTGAGCAAGTCACACAAATTAGTTTACCTATGAAGATTGTTGTTAAGCGTGTTGCAATTAATCGCTTTAATCTAGCACACCCGAGTGCCGATGTAACAGTCAACAAACTAAACTTAAGTGCTCACGGCGAAGCATCGGATATTACAGTGGATACACTGACCATTGCTGATGTTGCTATGATGCTACACGAAGCAAAAGAGCAGCCTAAATCAACGCCATTAACAGAGCTGCCAGCATTACCATCACTCGATATTACGCTACCGATTAATATTGAGTTAAAGCAATTTCAAATCAGTAAAGTTGCTGTAACCCCTTATGGTGCTGAAGAGGCTCAGCTAGTCGAAAATATTGAATTAGTTGCGTCTGCTAAGGGGAGCGATATTAATCTTGAAAAGCTTGCTGCAAGTTATCAGCAATGGCAATTGCACTCTAATTTAATGGCAGAGCTTTCTGGTGAAAATACAATTGAGGGAGCAGTGTCTGTAAAAAGCACTGAGCATCAAGCGAAGTTATCGCTTTGGGGCCCGCTTGAGGATTTAAAATTAGATTTAGTAACGCAAGGAGCGTACCCAGCAGAGTTAAAAGGGGCTGTGAATTTAAAACAAACAAATTACCCATTTGATTTAACAGGCCAGATAGCAAAGTGGCAAATTGCCACAGACACACAACAGCTGCAATTATCGGACTTTGATTTAAAAGCCAAAGGCCATGCCGATGCTTATGCTGTCGATTTGAGCCTAGTAACGCAGTTAGACGCATTACCTGCAATGACTGTGAAATCGCAATTACAAGGTAGTTTAACAAACGCAAAACTTGAGCAGTTAAGCCTCAATGCTAATGACAGTAAAGCAGACATTAACGCATCAGTTGATTGGTCGAACGGGATAAAAAGCGAGTTTAAAGGGGTTTTAAGCCACTTAAAAGCCCAATACTTAACGGATGCATTAAGCAGTGATTTATCTGGTGAATTTAATGGTTCATTTAATTTACAGGCAGGTGAGTGGCAGCTTGCCTTAGATAACACGCAATTAAATGGTTCAGTTAATGAAGTGCCAGTGACCTTGTTGTCGGATTTTGAACTTGATAGCAGCCTGCATGCGAGTTTTAAAAAACTTGAAGTGAAAAGCGGTAAAAATGAAATTGCGCTATCGGGACAGGTTGATGACGTATGGCGTGTAGACGGTAAATTGCGTCTAGATGCAAGTGGTCAAGATATCTTGCCTATGCAAGGCAAGGGCTTTGCAGATTTGAGCTTACGTGGTGAGCGTCTTGCGCCAACGGTTGATTTAAATCTAGTCCTTAATACATTGAGCTATCAAGATATTCAGGTTGATGGTTTAACATTAAAAGGGCAATTTGATTACGCAGCAGATTGGCAAACGGATGTATCACTGGTGCTCGATTCTGCATCGATTAGCGAACACAAAATTAATCAAATTGAGTTAGACGCCAGTGGCGATAAAACAGATCATCATTTAACTTTTTTACTCGATGCAGATCAAGGCAAGGCATCATTTGATGTAGACGGTAAATTTAATAAAGAAACCTGGCAAGGTGCGCTAAGCCAAATTCTTGTTACCGATAATCAGGTGCGCTTTGGCACTAATAAACCAGTTAATATTCAAGTAAATACCAAAACCTTTGACTTTAATGTAGGCGCGCATTGCTGGCAAAGTGATAACTCAAAACTATGCTTTGAGACCTTGCAGCAAACTAAGCAATTAGGCCAGTTAAATGCACAGCTTGCAGCGCTATCAATTGCTGAATTTAAACACTTCTTACCCGATAACTTGAAAGTAACTGGCGATGCAAACGGGGAGTTTGTTGCTAATTGGAATAATGGTGCATTGAAAACGATTCGTGCCAATATCAAAACCAACCAGCTTGAAGCATCTTTAATTGATGACGCAAATGTTTATAAGTTACCGATAGAGGTTTTAGATATATCGGCAATGAGCGATGCGCAAATGGGTAAACTTAATGCCACAGTTGATTCATCTGTATTAGGTAAAGTGACGTCAGAGCTCAACATTGATGATATTCAAAATCAACAGACCTTAGCGGGCGACTTGGTTATTGAGAAAATTGAGTTAACAAACTTACGCCCTTTTATAGCTTCACTTGAGGAACTAACAGGCGACATAAAAGGTCGGTTAGCAATCGCAGGTACTTTAAAAGAGCCATTACTCAATGGTGATTTTGATGTCGAAAAAATCAATCTAGAAGGGGCTACCTTGCCGGTGTCGCTGCAAAACTCTTATGTGAACATTGCCTTTAATAACCAAAGTGCAAAGCTCACGGGAGAGCTTAAAGACACCGAAGGGGGCGCGCTTAATTTATCAGGCGGTGTTGATTGGCAGCAAGATTTACCGGACGTTGACGTGAGATTAAACGGTAAAGAGTTTTTTGTTCGTGCTCAGCAAGATGTCACCTTTAAAGTGTCTCCAGATTTAACTATGTCGTTAAAAAATAATGCGTTTAATCTTGATGGCCAAGTCGTCGTGCCATGGGGACGTATTGCGATTGAAGAGCTACCAGAAGGTGCTGTGCAAGTCAGCGATGATGAAGTCATTGTTGATATTGAGCAGCAACAGTCAGAAAAAGTGCCCTTTGATTATGCTATTAACTTAAAGGTGTTGGTTGAGAATGATGTGCGCGTTGACTCGTTTGGCTTACAGTCGAAAGTTGAAGGTGACATAAACATCAGCATGGACCAAGTTACGCCGATGATAGCAACGGGTGAGTTAAACCTAGTTCAAGGTACCTATCGTGCTTTTGGTCAAGACTTGCAAATTCGTACCGGTCAGGTGGGCTTTAGCGGCTCAATTGATAAACCGTACTTGAACATTAAGGCAATTCGTAATCCTGATAACACCTCGAATGGCGTGATTGCGGGTATTACGTTAACTGGTAATGTTGAACAGCCTTCCTTAAAAGTTTTCTCAGAGCCTGCGATGGACCAAGCCCAAGCATTGGCTTATTTATTAAATGGGCAACCTCTTGATGAAGGAGATAGTTCAACAGATGCGATGCTCACCCAATTATTGCTTGCCCAAGGTGTAAACCGTAGTGAGGGTGTGGTATCTAAAATTGGTGAAAGCTTTGGTTTGTCTGATGTCAGCTTAAGTTCAAGCGGCAGCGGGGATGACACCAAAGTCGAAATATCTGGTTACGTTACTCCGGGTATTCAAGTGAAATACAGTGTTGGCATTTTTGATTCACTAAGTGAAGTGGCGGTTCGCTATCAACTGCTGTCGCAACTGTATATTGAGGTGACCAGTGGTTTGAATCAAAATGTTGATATTCTTTATAAGTTTGATTGGGATTAATACCTACGCTTGTGATCAAACATCGCTTTTACTTGCTTATTTAGGTTTAAGTTAATAGGCTGAATTCTCAATTACTTAAAAGATAATAACAATGAAATTAAGTCTATTAACCTTATGCCTTGGTGCCTTCTTAGCTGCACCAATTGATGTTGATGCAAAAGAAACTAGTCAAAAACGTTCTGCTGGCGAAATCATTATGACCGCAAGTAGCAGTGAGTGGCGAGAAGTCAGTGCCGAAAACGTCATTAAATTAACCTTACCTACGGGTGCGGCTTATATCGAACTAAACGATGAATTAGCGCCCATTCACGCAAATAACATGCGACAGCTTGCCAAAGAAGGGTTTTATCAAGGCCTAAGTGTGTATCGATTTGTTGAAGGGTTTGTCGCGCAGGGCGGGGATGCTAGCGAAAGTAAACCCGTTAAAAATGCCAAAAAAGGGTTACCTGCTGAGTTTTATCTACGCACAAAGACGCCTTTAGCGATTACAGAGCTTAAAGGGCCTGATGGCTATGCCACTAAAACGGGCTTTTTAAATGGCTTTGCTGTGGCACAAAACCAAAGCCAAACAGAAACATGGCAAGTACATTGCCCAGGGGTCTTTGCCATGGCCCGCGATAATGATATCAATTCGGGTGGTACCGAATTTTATGTAACCATTGGCAATAGCCAGCGCTATTTAGACCGTAATATCACCGTGTTTGGTCGTGTTTTAGAAGGCATGGAACACTTTAATTTATTGCAGCGTACAGCCACTGAAGGTCAGGCATTTAACCCCATCACCGATATGCAAGTATTAGCAGATATTAAAGACACTGATAACAGTGAATTTCGGGTGATGAAAACAGACTCAAATGCATTTAAAGCCCTTATCGAAGCACGTAAAAACCGAGTAGAAGCGTGGTTTGTTGAAAGCCCCAATTTTATCGATGTATGTGCAATGCCAATTCCAACCGAACGGATTAAATAAAGCCATGACCACCTGATAGATTATTTGATACAATATCAGTCTATTGGTTAAGAAATATAAGGGTATCGGGTGGTTAACCTAGGTCCGCTGTTTGGCGAATTAAAAACGTGTTTACGCAAAGATCAATTCATCTTCAAAAAACGCCTTCATGGCATCAAAAAAATCAACGATGAAACTAAGCAAGCGAGCATAGCGCAAAAAATAGCTGAAGATATTAGCCGTTCGCAGCAATTGCGCGAGCAACGTTTGACTGCCTTACCTAAAGTGACCTACCCAGAGCAACTTCCTGTTAGCCAAAAGAAAGATGATATTAAACAGGCGATTGCCAATAACCAAGTGGTGATCATTGCCGGTGAAACAGGTTCTGGTAAAACGACGCAGATCCCAAAAATGTGTTTAGAGCTTGGCCGCGGTGTTGATGGATACATTGGCCACACGCAGCCTCGTCGACTCGCGGCTCGAAGTGTCGCGAATCGTATTGCAGAAGAAATGCAATGCGAGCTAGGTCAACAAGTGGGCTTTAAAATTCGCTTTAGTGACCAAGTTTCTGACAATAGCTACATTAAATTGATGACAGACGGTATTCTGTTGGCTGAAATTCAACAAGACAGATACCTAAACCAGTACGATACCATCATCATCGATGAAGCCCACGAACGTAGTCTGAATATCGATTTCATCTTAGGCTATTTAAAAAATTTACTGCCAAAACGTCCTGACTTAAAAGTTATTATTACCTCAGCAACAATTGACCCTGAGCGCTTTTCTAAACATTTTGACGATGCACCCATCATTGAAGTATCAGGTCGTACTTTCCCAGTAGAGGTTCGTTACAGACCAACCACTGAAATCAATAAAGATGAGATGGAAGCGGATGGTGACCAATTACAGGGTATTTTTGATGCCGTTGATGAGTTGTGTGATGAAGGTCCCGGCGATATTCTAATTTTCATGAACGGTGAACGAGAAATTCGTGATACCGCCGATGCGTTATCAAAGCGAAACCTCAAAGGCACCGATGTTTTACCGTTATATTCGCGTTTATCAAACGCTGAACAGAACCGAATTTTTGCGCCGCATAGCCGCCGTCATATTATTTTAGCCACCAACGTGGCTGAAACATCACTAACGGTGCCGGGTATTCGCTATGTTATCGACCCAGGTACCGCGCGTATCAGCCGTTATAGCTATCGTACCAAGGTACAACGATTACCGATTGAGCCAATTTCACAAGCTAGTGCCAATCAGCGAAAAGGCCGCTGTGGTCGTATTGAAGCGGGTATCTGTATTCGTTTATATAGCGAAGAAGACTTTAATTCGCGTCCAGAGTTTACTGATCCTGAAATTTTACGCACCAACTTAGCCTCTGTTATTTTGCAAATGCTTGGTTTAGGGCTTGGCGATATGCAACAGTTCCCGTTCGTGCAAGCGCCAGATAGCCGAAATATCAACGATGGTTTAACGCTACTTGAAGAACTCGAAGCCATTAAGCCAGCTAAACGTCATAAAAAGACTGAGCTTACTAAATCAGGCAGAAGTTTAAGCCGTTTACCGGTTGATCCACGTTTAGCGAAAATGGTGCTGACTGCCGATGGCTTAGGTGCACTGCGTGAAGTGATCATTATTGTTGCGGCATTGTCGATTCAAGATCCACGAGAGCGACCACAAGAAAAACGCGGTGCAGCGGATGAAAAGCACGGCCGTTTTGACGATCCAGATTCAGATTTTATCGCCTTTTTAAATTTATGGAATTACCTTGAAGAGCAGCAATCTGAATTGAGCAATAGCCAATTTAGAAAGTTATGCCAAAAAGACTTTTTAGCCTATATGCGGATCCGCGAATGGCAAGATATTGTTTATCAGCTATCAACTGTGTGTAATGAAATGGGCATGAAGGCCACTACCAATGTTGCTGATAGCGAACGAATCCATCAATCTTTATTAAGCGGTATGCTAAGTCATATTGGTTTTAAAGATGAAAAACAAATTTATAAAGGCGCACGCAATAGCCAGTTTCATATTTTTCCAGGCTCAGGATTATTTAAAAAGAGCCCAAAATGGATTATGTCGGCTGAGCTTGTTGAAACCAGCAAACTTTATGCGCGGATCAACGCACGCATAGACCTAAAATGGGTTGAAGGCTTTGCACAGCATTTAGTAAAGCGCAGCTACAGCGAACCGCATTGGGAGAAAAAGCCAGGTGCAGTTATCGCGTTTGAACAGCAAACCCTGTATGGCCTATTAATTGTTAATAAGCGCCGCTGTGTTTATAGCAATATTGATCCAAAAGTAAGTCGCGAGTTGTTTATTCGCTCGGCGTTGGTAGAGCAAGAGCTGGGTCAAAATGAAGGGTTTTTACACTATAACCAAGAGTTAATAGAAGATATTCAGGTTCTTGAAAATAAATCTCGCCGCCGTGATATCTTGGTTGATGAACAAACCTTATTTGAATTCTACGACAAGAAAATTCCGCAAGATGTAAATAATCGTGCTGCGTTTAATAAGTGGTGGAAGGGACAAAAACAAAAAGATAAGCGCTTTTTGCATATGTCTCGAGAAGAATTAATGCAGCATGGTGCCGATCATGTCACCGAGTTCGATTACCCAGATACATGGCAGCAAGAGAACTTGTTATTACCACTGGCTTATCATTTTGATCCAGGCCAAGCCGTTGATGGTGTTGCGGTACAAATTCCGGTAGCACTGTTAAACCAAGTGCAAGAAACTGGCTTTGATTGGCATATTCCTGCATTTAGACATGAATTAATTTGTGCGCTTATCAAGTCGCTACCAAAAACGATCCGTCGCAACTTTGTGCCTGCGCCAAACTACGCCGATGCGGTACTTGCTGCAATCGAGCCGATGCAAGGCAACTTAATTGATGCAATTAGCACGCGCTTATTACGTATGACAGGTGTGCGTGTTGAGCCAGATGCATGGGATTTATCAACCCTTGCTCCGCATTTACGCTTACAGTTTGAAGTACGCGATGAACACGATAAGTTACTCGCTCGCGGTTTAAATTTATCTAAACTAAAAGCTCAGTTACAAGGTAAGGTAACGGATACCTTATCGAAAGTAGCCGACAAGGGCATAGAGAAAGCTGATTTGACCGAGTGGAGTTTTGGTGAGTTACCAAGTTCTTACGTGAAAAAGCAAGGTCAATACGAAATCAAAGCGTTTCCAGCGCTGGTGGATAAAAAAGACTCAGCAGCGGTTGAGTTATTTGATAATGAACACAAAGCTCAGCAGGCGCACCAACAAGGTTTACGTCGCTTAGTGTTATTAAATGTGCCATCACCGATTAAGTATTTACAGCAAAATTTACCGAATAAATCTAAATTAGGTTTGTACTTTAATCCGTTTGGTAAGGTCAATGACTTAATTGATGACTGTATCGCTGCAGCCGTCGATAGCCTACTAACTAAATATGGCAACATCCGCACTGCAGATGCGTTTGAAAAAGCGAAAGAGCAAATTCGTGGTGAGCTTGGTGACACGGTGGTTGAGATTGCCACCCAAGTAGAGCAAGTGCTAAGTATTGCACATGGCTTAAATAAACGGATGAAAGGACGCGTTGATCTAACCATGATAACAGCGCACGGTGATATTAAATCACAGTTACAAAGCTTAGTGTTCAAAGGCTTTGTTAGCCAGCATGGGGCAGCAAAGATGACGGATTTAATTCGTTACTTAAAAGCCATTGAACGCCGCTTAGAAAAGCTACCTGTTGACCCTAACCGCGATAGGTTGTGTGTACTTGAGCTTGAAAAAGTAGCCGAGCAATATCAAAAACTAGCGAACAAAATCCCTAAGGGAATGCCAATTCCTGAAGAGATCAGTGCGATATTTTGGATGCAACAGGAGTTACGTGTTTCTTTATTTGCACAAACACTAGGGACACCTTATCCTGTATCTGCTAAACGTGTTTTAAACGCAATTAAAGAATCTGAGTTATAATACTAAGGAATGAGCAGTGGAGGTGTAACCTCCTTGCTTGACGCTAAAACACAGATGCTAAAAGGAGGTTATGTGGGCATTGAAAAGGAAAGACCAATCTCAGTTCCTGAACGGGCGGTAAATCGACCGCGACCAACTATTTTGGTCGTCGATGATGAATATTTTAATTTTGAAATGCTCAAAGCAAGCCTTGGAAATGAGTTTTCGTTAAGTTATGCAAACTCAGGCGCATCGTGTTTAACGTCTGCCATTGCAGAGTTGCCAGATGCCATACTATTAGATGTTTGTATGCCAGGCTTAGATGGCTATGATACGTGCCGATTACTAAAAAACACCCCAGAAACAGCGCAAATTCCTGTTGTCATGGTGTCTGGTCTTGAAACCGAGCTTGAACAAAAAGCGGGGTTTGATGCTGGATGTGACGCCTATGTAGTGAAGCCTTTTTCTGTTAAAACATTAATAGAGAAAATAAAAACACTGGTATAGGAGGCCATATGTTTCATGAGGAGAAACGCGATTTTCGCCGCATGCAAATTCATACCCCTGCAAAACTGATCCCATTAGATGCAGTTAATGGCGAAGAAATTCAGGTTACGTGTACTGATTTAAGTGCAACAGGGCTGGCAATACACCTTGATGAAGTCTTAGAAATTGGTAGTCTTTATCGGGTGCTAATTGCTTCGACTAGCACGGCGATTACTTCATTTGATGCAACAGCCCGTGTAATTCGGGCAACCAAGGAGCAAGATGGCTCCTTGAGTGCCGGGTTAGAAATTGTAAGTTTTAATTAGTAAACCTTACAGATCAGGCCTTTCAGATAAAAGCCTTCTGGGTAGCTGCCAGCAATCGGGTGGTCGGCAGCTTGATTTAGTCGTTCCATGATCAACAAGTCTTTACCTGCATCAAGGGCTGCATCCGCAACCACTTTTTGAAATAAATTTTGTTCCATTAATCCAGAGCACGAGAAGGTAAGTAAAGTGCCACCTGGTTTTAAGATTTGCATCGCAATCATATTAATATCTTTATAACCACGGCAAGCACCGGTTAATTGCGCTTTGTTGTCAGCAAATTTTGGTGGATCCATAACGATAGTATCAAATTGCACACCTTCATCACGGTATTGGCGCAACAACTTAAAAACATCTTGTTTTACGAAATCAACTTTCGATAAATCAAGGTTGTTATGCTCAACGTTACGCTTTGCTGTATCGAGCGCTGGCTGTGATACATCAACGTTAGTCACGTGCTTACAACCACCACGCAAAGCATATAGCGAGAATGTACCTGTGTAGCTAAAGCAGTTTAATACCGTTTTGTCTTTAACAAAGCGCTCAAGGGCTGCACGGCTATCACGTTGGTCTAAGTAAAAGCCAGTTTTGTGGCCTTCAAGAATGTCTACTTCGAGTTTTAAGCCATTTTCTTCAATGATGACTGGCTCAATTGGTTCCTTGCCCCAAAGTATTCCCTTGATTGGCTCAAGGCCTTCTTTAGTGCGTACATCAACGTCTGAACGTTCATAAATATCGCAGCCCGGAAAAATAGTCATCAGTGCAGCAACAATTTCACCTTTATGGCGCTCTGCACCTGCACTAAGTAGTTGGCACACTAATACATTATCAAATTTATCGATAGTGATGCCTGGCAAGTAGTCAGACTCAGCAGCGCTTAAACGAAAACCCGTTAAACCGCCTTCGCTGATCACCTGTTCACGCGCAGCATAGGCACGGCGTAAACGTTTTTCAAAAAATGCTTGGTCAATTACTTCGTTTTGATCGAAGCTCCATACGCGAGCGCGAATTTGCGATTGCGGGCTGTAAGCTGCAATGGCTAAAAACTTGCCGTCATTGTCATAGATAGTGACAGTATCACCTAGTCCTGGCTTACCTTTTACTTTTTTAATGGCTTTTGAGAACACCCATGGGTGTTTTCTTTTTAATGATTTTTCTCGTCCAGCTTGCAGGTAAATAGCAGATGACATAGGGATTCTCGCGTCAAACAAAAGGGGGCATAGTTTAATGAAGCACTGGCAAACATACAATGAATGTTTTGAACAAATCTAGCAACCACGCTAAAGTAAGCATAATTTCAATCAGTAAATGGTGATAGCCAGTATATGCAGCCAAAAATAGACTTTGCAGCGTTAGAAACTCAATGTCGAGACTTTATTTTGTCTTTACTCCATGCCGATGTCGCACACGATATTAGTCATATCGAACGAGTAGTGAGGGTTGCAAAACAATTGTGTATTGCCGAGCAGGCAGAAATGGCCGTGGTGTTACCCGCAGCTTGGTTACATGATTGTGTTGCGGTTGCAAAGAACCACCCAGATCGGGCAAAAGCATCGACCATGGCCGCAGACAAAGCGCTAAGTTTTTTAGCCTCAATTAATTATCCTGAGCAGTATTTTAGTGCTATTCATCATGCTATTGCCGCACATAGCTTTAGTGCCAATATCAAAGTACAAAGTGTCGAAGCGCAAATTGTGCAAGATGCAGACCGAATGGATGCATTAGGTGCAATCGGGGTGAGCCGCTGCATGAAAGTAGGGGGCTCAATTGGTCGCTATCTGTATCATAAAGACGATCCATTTTGTTTAAACCGCGAACCTGACGATACAAAATACACCCTCGATCACTTTTTTATTAAGCTGTTACACATTGGTGAGAGTATGAACACGCCATCAGCAAAAGATGAAGCCAAACGACGTACAGATTACATGCTCGATTTTTTAGAGCAGTTAAAAACAGAAATAGGTGAGTAACATGGCTATTCCAGCTTTGTGTGGTGTTGATCATTGCCACTTAAATGTTGATGACTTAGCGGCTGCTGTAAAATGGTATCAACAAGTACTTGGTTTTAATGTGATACCGGAACTTGCATTTTGGGATGAGGGAAAAGGCCCTTTAACCTTAGAAGATCAAGCAAAAACAATTCGTTTGGCACTGTTTGAAGCTGACGGTAGAAGCAAAGGTATTGCTTTTGGCGCAAATGCAACACAGTTTTTAGCATGGCTTGAGCATCTAGCTCAGCTTGAGATTAAAACTGTTGTTGCCGATCATGGTGTTACTTACTCAATGTACTTTAAAGATTGTGCTGGTAACAGCCATGAAATAACCTCTCATGATTATGAAGCTATAAAATCAGCTCTTACCTAAAGGTTTTAATAAATGCACTTTTCATAGTGTATTTTAACCTTCATGCCACTTCGCCTTATAAAAATCAAGCAATACATTTTTCACTATCCTTCATACGGCTTTTTTACTCATTTTTACGTTGTTATTAACTTTCAATTAGTTTCATTTTTATTCGATATTTTTCATTTTATGTTTTTTATTTGCGATTCTTTCGTTTTTGAACCTTAATTACTCGGTGGTTTATATTTTTTGGTTCTTTATTGCTACTAAAGGATAAGTCCACAGAATCTAGAAATTAAGTTTTATCACTTACAGGAGCTAGCATGAGAAAAATGACAATAAAATTGGCAGTAGTCGGTATGTTGAGTAGTTGGAGTGCCCAAGCTAATACGGTTGAAGATAGGGCCGCGTCGATTTGGTTTAACTTTAATGATGTAGGTCGCGGTAACACGATCATGCAGGATGTGTATGTGCCTAGCAATGGACTTACTAAGTACACCTACTATTCAGTGCTTAACTGGAATGCGGGCATGGAAGGTGGGGGCTATGCTGGCATACAAGATCACCCTGATGGGCGCAATTACATATTTTCCATATGGGATCCGCGCAGCTCTTCAAAGCCAATTGTAGCCCGCTATCTTGGTCATGGTACGGAATCTGAAAATTTTGGCGGTGAGGGTACAGGGCTAAAAACATGGAACTTTGATTTAGGGTGGCAAGCTAACCAATGGTATACCTTAGTGGCAAAGGCATGGCCGGTAGGTTCACATACTCATTTCGGCTATTGGGTGCATGATCAGGCTGCTGGAGAATGGTCGCACTTGGTGACCATGGATTACCCTGTAGCTGATGTACGTTTTGAAACGACAACAGGGTCATTTGTTGAAGATTGGTGGTATAGCGGCGAAAACGCGAGAACTGTGAGGCTCAAAAATGGCCATAAAAAGCTCGAAAATGGTAGCTGGATTGGCTTTGATTCTGCAAATTTTAGTGTTGTCCAACACCAACCAAAACGTAATTACGACAATAACTATGATGCAAGCGCAAACCTAAGTTATTTTACTATGACAACTGGCGGGACAACCTCACCTACGTTAAGTATTAGCAATCAAACCTGTAGGGATGCATATGGTAACTTGACAGCGTTTTGCGGGAGAAATTCACTTTTTCCGTTAACAAGAAACAATGTAGCGGATACCCCCAATCAGCCTAATATTGAGTTCACCATCACTGATGCCACTACGCGAAGCGTAAGTTGGCAAGTGCCGCAAACGAGCACCCCTCAATTTAGCTATTCTGTGATGATAAACAACGTACTCGTTGCATCAGCAAGCCAACCAGAAAAGCGCCAAGTAGATATTATTGCGAGTGAAAATGACAACGTTATCATTACCCTCGAAGATATTTTCGGTCGAACAGTTTCGCACTCAGCGACTGTCACGATTGATAATACGTCAGCACAACACTACCTGATCGACAGCGCCACATTGACGGTAAGTTCTAACTCGCAATCAGAGCCTTATCATGAATTGGCAAACGCATTTGATGGAGACAAAACCACGCTGTGGCACACCAGTTGGTCAACTCCACAAGTGCCTAGTTACCCTCACGATGTCATCATTGATCTTGGTAAACACTATGAGTTATCAGAGCTTCATTATACGCCACGCGCTGTGGGCGAAAATGGATCAATTGCAGACTATGAAGTGTATGTTAGTCATGATGGTGTAACCTATGATGAATTAGTTGCTGCGGGTACTTGGGATGCCAGCAAACAAGGCAAAGTGGTTGCACTTAATAATACGCAAACGCGCTTTATAAAATTGGTTGGCTTGTCAGAAGTAAACGAGAATGTATGGGCTAGTGCGGCAGAGATTGAGCTATATCACACTGGAAAACTTGATAGTTCGAGCTTTGTTGTGAGTAGCGACTCGCAGGCAGAGCTTGGCGAAGAAATTATCTACGCCTTTGATAATAATCCAGCCACCATTTGGCACACGAATTGGTCTGGCAGCACAGTGCCTGAGTACCCTCACTCGGTTGATATAGACTTAGGTAACCCGCAAAGCTTTTCAAAAATTACCTATCTACCAAGAACCATTGGCGTAAACGGCACTATTGCAGACTATGAGGTGTATGTGAGTGACGATGGTATCAACTTTGGCTCACCCATCGCTGTTGGTACATGGGCTGCGAATACAAAAATCAAGCAAACACAGTTTACACCTGTTACTGCACGGTATATTCGTTTAATCGCACAAAGTGAAATTAATGGTCGCATTTGGGCAAGTGCAGCAGAGATTGCTGTTTATAAGTAATTGAAACCACATAAGAGATAAGGGCTCAAAAGAGCCCTTATCCAACATTTTAATTAATGTTAACTCCTTGCAGAGTAAAGCTATATTCATACTCTGAAGCTGTCAGTGTGTATTCTGGCAGTGCTGTTGTATGCCAACTGTTAACGCCGCCAACACCCATTTGCCCATAATCAATATTCAGTGAAACGAGTGGACGAGGCTGAAGTTCACCGGAATGTGTTTGGCTTCGTCGCATGCCGGGGTCTAGATCACTGATCCTGTAGTGTAAAGCACTCATATCAAAATGAGGTGCACCAGTAATTTTTAATCCTACACCTTGTTGATTGGTCAAGTGAATCCAGCGTACTTGCGTTTTATAGCCACTTTCTTGCGGTCTGATGTAAGGGTGATATTGCTGTGACACTTTAGAGTGATATAAACCAACATGTGCTGCGGTATGTCGATCACGATAATTTTCCTGTGGTCCACGGCCAAAGTAGGTAATATTGTTAAGCTCGGCAAATAATTCCAAGTTCATACCGACGCGAGGGATCATTGGCATGTCTTGCATAGATGAACTGAACTTGTAATCGATTTTTACTTTGCCACCAGCTGTGATGATATAAATAATATTTAATTTTCCAGAAACATCTGGCACATCAAACTCAGTGGTAACAACAACTTGGTTTTCAGCTTCTACTAAAGTGAATTTTGTACGCTGTTGACGCTCTGAGGCGTATTTCCAAACCCTTAACTTATCTTGCCAATTTCCGCCGAAGTCATTATCAGTAGGAGCGCGCCAAAAGTTGGCTCTGGCAGGTGTTTTAATTAATTCAACCTCGTTAAAGCGATAGCCTGTTAACTCTGCTCGCGCGTGATTAAATCTTACTACAAAGTTATTACCAATAATCTCGCTATCGGTAACGGTTCGATAAACATTAAGTTTTCTTAAATCAGTTTGTTGTTCTTTCGCACGTGCTGTTCGTACTAAAAATTGCTCTTTTGCGATTTCAAAACTTTTTCCTATTAGTGGCTCATCAAGCCGTGTCACTACACTTACATTCAAAAATACTTCATCATTGATTTCTTTTGGAATTGAATAGTTAAGCGTGAAGTTAGCGGATTGCTGTGGTGGTATTTCAAGTTTATTGATGCGGCCTTCTTTAAGCACCTTACCATTGCTCATCAATTGCCAATTTAAACGGTAATGGTTGAGGTTTTTGAAAAAGTTTTCATTAAATACAGTTAACTCTTTGTCATTGAAAGAAAACAAAACAGATTGATGAACTTTCTTAATTTCATATAGAGCAGGTTCCGGTGTGCGATCAGGTAAAACAATACCATTTAAAAGAAAATTACCATCTGAAGGAGTGCCTGGAACACCAAAATCCCCACCGTAAGCATAGATAGTTTTGCCCTCAGAGGTGGTGGTTTGTATACCTTGATCAACCCAGTCCCAGATAAAGCCACCTTGTAACTTGTCGTACTTACGTATTTGATGCCAAAAGTCAGCAAAGTTACCCACACTATTGCCCATAGCATGCGCATACTCACTCATGATCATACTGCGCTCAGGGTTTGACTCGGCGTATTCTTTTAGATATTGCGGAGTAGGGTATTGGGGTACATAGAGATCGGTATTCCATTCAAAAACAGCGCGTTCGTACTGGATAGGACGAGATGGGTCGCGAGATCTTACCCATTCATAACCATGATAAAAATTGTAGCCATTACCAGCTTCATTGCCAAGTGACCAAATAATTACTGAAGGATGGTTTTTTGAACGTTCGACCATGGCTGAAATTCGTGCAAGATGGGCTTTTTTCCAGTCGGGGTTATTTCCTAATGTGTGGCCCTTTGCCAAATTATAATACATGCCATGTGATTCAATATTGGCTTCATCAACCACATAAATGCCGTATTTATCGCATAATTCGTACCAGTAAGGATCGTTAGGATAGTGAGCGAGTCTCACGGCATTAATATTGAATTGCTTGAATAGTTTTATATCCAATTCCATGCTTTCTCGGGAAACGGCATGCCCTGTAATAGGGTCATGCTCATGCCGGTTGACCCCTTTGATCAAAATAGCTTGGCCGTTAATAAGCAGTTGGCCATTTTTAATTTCTGAGGTTCTAAAGCCAATCTTTTTCTTAACGTATTGACTTAACAGCTTCTTATTATCAAAAAGTGATATGCTTAATTCGTAAAGAGTGGGCGATTCAGCAGACCAGGCTTTTATATTTTTAAATTGTTTGTTGAATTGAACTGTTTGGCTGAGCTCTTTTTTGGCTAAAGTTTGCTGGGTTTCGAAAATGATTTCATGGTTAGGATTTTTGAGCTGAATTTGCAGTGTCTGCTCTTTATTTGATGGGCTTAAATCAACAGCAAGGTTTAGATTTCCATCTTTGTAGTTATTAACTAAGCCGGCATTTACAAACACATCTTCAATATAATCTTTAGGTGTATAGTACAGGTATACATCACGCTGAATGCCGGAGATCCGCCAAAAATCTTGAGCCTCTAAATAACTACCATCGCTCCAGCGAAACACTTGAACTGCCAGTGTATTTGACCCTGACTTTACATAATCAGAAATATCAAATTCTGCAGCGGTTTTACTTCCTTGGCTATAGCCTATCTTATGTCCATTTACCCAAAGGTAGAACGCTGATTTAACGGCGCCAAAATGTAGAATTACTCGCTTATCAGTCCACAGTTCATCTAAATTAAATGTTCTACGGTAATGGCCAATTGGGTTGTCGTGTTGTTGAATAAAAGGCGGGTTTTTCGCAAAAGCGTAGGGGTGGTTAACGTATATAGCACGATCATAACCTTGCAACTCCCAATTTCCTGGCACTTTGATTGTTGACCAATCACTATCATTAAAAGTAGGGCTCTCAAAGTCTTTCAATCTTGATGCGGGGTTCTTAGATAAATGAAAACGCCAGATACCATTTAAATTCAAATAGTTTTGCGCTTGATCTGGCGCTTGTAAATTTGCAACGGTGTAGGGAAAAAAGCTTGCCCTAGCGGGTAATTTATTTATTCCGACAACTTTTGGATTTTCCCAATCATTGCTAAGTGCTGCAAAGGCAAAGTTAGACCAAAGACAGACGATTAACATTCGTTTGATTAAACTAACACGGTTATTTATTAAGTTAATCATAAATTGATTCACCTTAATTTGTTTCATAATATTTCAAATTAGATTATCAGCCTTTCAAAATATTTCAAATTCACTTTGTTGTTTTATTTGTAAAAATTAAAAAGAATCATGTTGAAGTTGAAAGTCCAACTCTTGTCAGTCAAAAATGGCTGCTTCAGCTGATAATAGATTCAATTTTGTTACTTTATGCTTATCCTGCTTCTAGTGAGGTACCTTACTTACGTAGTTCCTTTTTCGAAGACTTTCGATTTAAGTCCAAATATTTTCCCTTTAGTTCCATATTGATTGAGTGTTGATTTTTAACTAGTTTTTTATCTAGCGATAAAAATGCGACCATTAAATTAAAAGAAAATGAAAGTTTTATTGTGTTTTCTATTGATTTTTTTCTTTCGAAATGTGTAAATTAATTGTTATACATCTACAGATGTTCTTTCATGGAATAACTAATTCGGAGAAGTGCAATGGTAAATTACAATAAGAAGTACCTAAGCTTGCTCATAGGTTCGATACTTTCGACCTCCTCAGCAGTCGCATTAGCGGCAAATGAGCAAGACCCACAACTAAAAGAGACTGACGATGATGCTGTTGAGGTAATTGAAGTTCGCGGTATTCGTAACAGTTTGAAAGAATCTTTATTTATTAAGCAAAACTCAATACAGGTTGTTGATGCAATTGTTGCTGAAGATATCGGTAAGTTCCCTGACCAAAACGTAGCCGAAGCATTACAACGCATTTCGGGTATTACGATTACGCGTAATGCCGGAGAAGGGCAAAATGTCACAGTGCGTGGTTTAGGTGGGGACTATAACATTACAACCATAAATGGCCGACGTATGGCTTCAGAGCATAGCAGCCGTGACTTTAATTACGACTTGATTGCAGCTGAGCTGTTAGGTGGCGTTGAAGTATATAAGTCTCCCGTTGCACACACTCAAGAGGGTGGAATTGGATCTGTTATCAATATCAAAACACGTAGACCGATGGATTTTGATGGCTTCACGGCATCAGGTTCTATAAAAGGTATTTACGAAGATCGAACCGAAGATGTAACACCTCAAGCTTCATTTCTATTAAGCGACACGTTTTTCGACGACACATTTGGTGCCCTTTTCACTGCAGTTTATTCTGAGCGAACTTTAAGGATCGACAGTTATGAAGGTGAAGGCTTTTGGAATGAAACAACGGAGTCAGATATTACGGTTCGCCAAGATGTGAATGGTGATGGGGCATTTGATCCGTTAGTTGATAACGAGTGGGGCTCAATCATACCGGGCTATATGCGTTATGGTAACCAAGAAGATACTCGTGAGCGTATTGGCGGAAGTTTAGCATTACAATGGATCCCGAACTCTGACTTTGAAATGAATTTTGATAGCATTTATTCATCATATAAAACGGATGCAACAGAGTCGCAAATTTCGTTTGTTACATATGATGAAAGTTGGACCGAAGGCATACCTGGCGTTAAAGATGTTGGTTTTAATGATGAGGGTTTAGTTAATAAAATGACTTTATTTGGTACTGGAGCGATGGCTGAAATACTTAATGTATCGTCGCCTCGAGTTACCGAAACGTATCAAGTTGGCGTGAATGCAAAATGGTTTGTTGCTGATAACTTTAGTGTTGCATTCGATGTTGCGCACTCGAGTTCAGAAAATAAAAATGATGGTCACAATAGATACATTGTAGCACGTGGTTTTGTTGATGAAATTATGCTAGATAAATCAGGTAATAACCTTTTACCTGATGTATCAATTTCTCCTAACTTAACTGCGAACTCTCCTTTTGGCGCCCACTACAGTTATAACAGTGGAACAGGTGTTAAAGATGTCGTAAATGAACTTCGTATTGACGCACAGTGGATGCCAAATGTTGATTGGATCAAATCAATCGATTTTGGTTTAAATATTGGCGATCAAACGAAGACCACAAATGTTAATTCGTCAGAAAATGCCAGTGCATTTAGTAATGCTGGAGCGCAACTTGATTCTGAACGTTATGATCACTTCAGCGTAGATTACTCATCAGTTGAAAATATTAACGGCTTTGACCTATTTAGACTCCCTGAAAGTGTGTTAATTGATGGTGACTTTGAGAACTTCTTTAAAGGTGAACCCGGTCAGCACCCTAATCCGTGGCCTCGTTTTGACTACGATGAGTTATTCGCATTTTATGAATCTATTAGTCCGGAAGCTGCTAATCAGTTAATTAAAGCGCTTCCGCGCCCTAAAGACTCATATGAAGTAAATGAGCAAACCAATGCAATTTACGCATCCGTGAATATAGAAGACAAAGTTTTTGGCTTTCCTTATGCTTTAAATTTAGGTGTTCGGGCTATTGAAACAACTGTAGGTAGCCAAGGTTATTCACTTAATTTAGACAAAGTTGTATTTGTTCCTGATAAACAAGGTAATCCAAGCTACGAAGGAAAAGTTGAAGATTATCAAGATATTGTGGAATTTGAGGATACGTATACGGATGTATTACCAAGTTTAAATCTAAAACTAAATTTAACAGATACTTTATTACTTAGAACAACAGCTTCAAAAGCAATTACTCGCCCAAGTATCCAATCACTCAAGGCTTGGAGTTACATCAACTTCAATAAAATGGAATATCACGCCTCAAATCCTGGACTCGAACCGCTTCGTGCTAATCAAGCAGATTTAGCTCTTGAGTGGTATTTTTCTGAGAATGGTGCACTCACTGCTGTTTATTTTTATAAAGATATCGAGTCATTTGTCATAAATGGTGAAAATGGATCAATAGATATCAATGGAGAAACCTTCAAAGTACAGTCATCTATCAATGGTGACGGTGGAGGTACCATTGAAGGTTATGAGATTGCCTATCAGCATGCCTTTACGGAATTACTACCAGCGCCATTTAATAATTTAGGGGTGCAACTTAACTACACCTATGTTGACTCAGGGTATGATCAGGTTCCTCAAGATCATCCTGAATACGACTTTAGAAGCCTTGGCCTTCCTTATCAAGGAATGTCCGAGCATTCTTATAACGCAGTCGTGTACTACGAGACGGATGACTTTCAATTACGTTTTGCCTATAACTGGCGCGATGAATATGTTGCAAATGCAGATGCATGGGGTGGCCCGCAGTGGGTTGCAGACTATGGCCAGTTAGACTTCAGTGCTAGTTACGATATTACTAAATCAATCAATTTAAATGTTTCAGGTAATAACTTAACCAATGAACGTGGCTGGCATTATATCTCTCGCTCTGATCAGGTTCATAAACTTGATAGTGCTGGGCGCCTATTTACCTTTGGGGTTAATGTCAGGTTTTAATAGCAGTAGATAAATTCACGGCAATAGTTGTATTGCCTAATTTAAAAAGAATAAATATAAGTGAGTAAATTTATGAGCTTAACAAATAAATTATCTGTGCTCAGTATTGCGGTAATAACAGCAACACTGTTCGGTTGCGGGACCGAAGAGCCTGAAGGCTCAGTTGGATCTACAGGAAAGCAAGTTGTTGCAACCCCGGGATCGATTGATCGAGCCCCTTCAGTATGGTTGCGCTTTAATGATAACGCGGCTGGGGACATCATCATGCAAGATGTGTATATTCCGGCAAAGGGTTTAACACCATATACATACTATTCGGTTCTAAATTGGAACGCAGGTATGGAAGGAGGCGGTTATGCTGGCATACAAGATCATCCCGATGGCCGTAATTTTATATTTTCTTTGTGGGACCCTTCAAATGGTGAACTTATCACTGCACCATATCAAGGTGCAGGTACTAAAGTAGAAAACTTTGGTGGCGAAGGTACAGGGTTAAAATCATGGAATTTTGAACTTGGATGGCAGCCTGATCATTGGTATACGCTGGTGGCTAAAGTTTGGCAAAAAGATGGCCATACGCAATTTGGCTATTGGTCAATGGATAAAGAAACGGGTATTTGGACACATATAGTCACCATGGATTACCCAGTTGAAAATGTCTACTTTAATAGCAATACAGGCTCGTTTGTAGAGGATTGGCTGGGGACGGGCGATCAAACCCGCACTGCATTATTTACCGCTGGTCATAAACGTCAGTTGGATGGTTCTTGGGCAGGGTTTACTAAAGCAGATTTTAATGTCATTCAAGAGGAAGCAACTGCAGCATACAATGAAAGCTATGATGCGACATCAACGAGTGAATACTATCGTATGAGCTCTGGCGGCAGTATTTCTCCTGATGAAATTGAAGCAGCAGATGTTTTATCTCGTCCTTATTCTTCTTTCTCACCGCAAAATAGCCCTTTGGCAGCAACGATTGACTCTATTGATACTCAAAGTATTAGTTGGTCAATTCCGGCAACATCTACGCCTATGTACAAATACACGGTTATCGTCAATGGTGAGGTAGTTAGTAGCGGGCAAGATTTATCAGCGCGTGAAGCAAGTTTCAGCGCGATTGCGACAGATGCTGTGGTTGAGTTACAACTTGAAAACATTCTTGGCAAAGTTACTAGTTATACAGGCACTGTAGCGTCTGGACTTACAAATAATGATGATACAGTACTTTTTGATACTGAATCAGAGCCTTTAATTAGTGGTGAAGCTATGACAATTGACGCAATGAGTAAAGGAGAAACGCGTCTGTATGAGGTCATGGCTATAGATTCTGCAAATAAACTAACCGTAGAACTAAGTGGTAATGCTGGTGATGCAGATATTTATGTCACTGCAAAAGAAGCTGCTAACCCTGATAATGCAGAATGTATCGGCTATGGTGGCACGAGCAATGAAACTTGCATCGTTGCTGTAAATGTACGTAAAGAGACGCCTTATACAATCCTTGTTGTTGCACGCTCTGATGTTGAGGGTTTGAGTTTAACTGCTACACATGATGGCGAAGAAAATGGCATGCTAAATAGTGCTAATTTTGTAGTCACGGGCAACACACCTGCACAACCGGGTAATGACTTAAAATATGCCTTTGATGGCGATGATTCAACCATGTGGCACACCTCTTGGGGTGATGATATGCAAGAGTATCCTCATGAAGTTGTTATCGATTTAGGCGAAACAGTTGATGTAAATCGCTTTGAATACACGCCACGCCAAGACGGCGGACGCAACGGAACGATTGTTAGCTTTGAAATTTATGTTTCAGAGTCGTCAGTTGATTATGGTGAAAAGGTTCATTCAGGTAACTGGGCTGATAACACTAACTTGAAGCTAGAAGTTTTTGGCCCAGTAACAGGTCGATTTGTTAAATTTATCGCTTTAGAAGAGCGTGGTGGTGGTGCATGGGCTTCAGCTGCTGAACTGCGAGTAGGCATTGATGATGGCAACGTATATGAACCTATTGATGGCTCAGGCACAGGTGATGAAGATGAACCTGTTGAAGAGCCTGCTACTGAAGCGGTCGAAGTAAATAGTACGCTTTTAGATAATACGACATTTAGCTACTCATCAACATCTCCTGCACAACCAGGCAATGAGTTAGCGCTTGCTTTTGATGGCCAAGATGACACGCATTGGCATACCAATTGGGATGATACATCCGTTGTTTATCCACATGAGGTGGTCATTGACTTAGGTGAGAATTATGCTGTCAATCGCTTTGATTATGCGCCACGAGATGGTGGCGGTAATGGTACAGTTGTGCAGTATGAGTTATATGTAAGCGAAGATGAGCAGGCTTTTGCTGACGAACCTGTATCAAGTGGCAGCTTTGCTGATAATGGCGATGTTAAAACGGTTACGTTTAATGATGTAACAGGTCGTTTTGTTAAGTTTGTTGCACTCGCAGAACGCGGTGGTAACCCTTGGGCGGCAGCAAGAGAATTAAATGTGGGAGTTAATTTAACTCAAGCAATTGATATGAGCACAGTTTCTGCAACATCAAGTTCTGCTGCTGAGGTTGGAAATGAACTTGAGCTTGCATTCGATGGTGATATTGACACGCACTGGCACACCTCATGGAGTGACAGTTCAGTTACTTACCCACACGACGTTGTTATTGATTTAGGGCAGTCTTATGAGGTTGCTCAATTTGACTACACGCCTCGCCCAGGAGGCGGTAATGGTACTGTAGTTAAATATGAAGTGTACGTAAGTGAAACAGCAACTGAATTTGGTGAGCCTATTGCACAAGGTGAATGGGCTTCAAATGGTGATGTAAAATCAGCCATTCTTCCAGCGACAAATGGGCGTTACGTTAAATTTGTTGCTCTTGAGGAGCAAGGTGGTGGTGCTTGGGCATCTGCGGCAGAGTTCTCTGTTCGTATAAATCCATAAACTGTTTTAAGGAGCACTATTCGTTATTACGGATAGTGCTTTTTTGTGGGAAAGAAAATGAACAATCACAGAATAAAAACGGCTGTTTTATCGCTTTTTTTGACCTCCTTGGTCGCATGTGGAAATCAGCAGTTACAGTTAGAAGATAAAAAGATAGAAACAACGCTCAGTATTCCAGTGGCAGGAAACAGTTGGATTGATAATAATATTGAGCTGTCAGATAAGCTGATAGACAAGAGTGGTGTGACCCATTGGTTTGCGGAACAAGGCAGTTTAAGCACTTATTTTTACACATCTAAAACAGGAGAGTTAGCCGTTTCTTTGCAAACCTTTGTGAAAGACAAACCTGCAACAATTGAAGTTTCGATAGCAGGGCAAAGCAAAATTGTAACAGTAAAAAATAATCAACCAATGAGCGTACCTGTTGGTACATTTAACCTTGATGAATTAGGTTATCAAAAGTTAACCATCACGGGATTAGAGCAAGCAGAAACGCTTTTACCAGCCATAAGTGAGATTAAAATCGGTGGTGAAGTGGCTTTAGGTAAAGTTAGTTATGTTAAAGATGACTTTTACTGGGGACGTCGAGGCCCTTCGGTTCACTTGCAATACTCGTTGCCTTTTCAAACGATGAATTACCCGTGGTTTTATAGTGAAATAGAAGTGCCAAAAGGAGCCGATGCAATAGGCTCGTATTACATGGCGAATGGTTTTGATGGGGGCTATTTTGGTATACAAGTAAACTCTGATAGTGAGCGCAGAGTGTTATTTTCTATTTGGAGTCCATTTTCAACAGATGATCCTTCATTAATTCCACCTGAGTACCGAATACAGACCTTAAAGCATGGTAAAAATGTGCATGTAGGTAAATTTGGCAATGAAGGCTCTGGCGGACAAAGCTATATGCGATACGATTGGAAAGCTGACACGCGATATGGTTTTCTAACTCACATTAGGCCAGTTGAAGGAACTGAAAGTACTGATTTTACAGCATACTTTTATGATCCTATGGTTGAAAAATGGCAGTTAATTGCAAGTTTCAGGCGCCCAAAGACGAGTATATATCATCAAGGCACCTATTCATTTTTAGAGAACTTCATACCTGGGGCAGGGCAATTTGAACGTCGTGCAATTTATACAAACCAATGGGCTAAACCTGAGCGAGGGGAATGGCAAGAAGTGACCCAAGCTAAATTTACTTACGATGCCACAGCCAAAAAAAATGCGCGTTTTGACTATCAAGGCGGTACGACAGAGAAAGGGTTTTACCTAAAAAATACAGGCTTTTTTTCCGCTCCCACTGCTTATGGCAGCGAGTTTGAAAGAAGCCCTACAGACATTCCTAAAATAGATCTTAAGTCTTTACCTTAGTAATAAAAGAGCCTCCAGATAGGAGGCTCTATTTATCGAGTGAATGTATTTTTTATTTCTATAATTGCATCCAGCTGACCTATAAATAAGTCGACTAACTGCGGATCAAAGTGCTTACCAGATTCAGATTTGAGAAGTTCGACAGCTTGGTCAACAGACCATGCTTTTTTATATGGCCTTGTTGAGGTTAGTGCGTCGAACACGTCGGCAATACTCACTATCCGGCCTTCAATACTAATCTCTTCACCTTTTAGTCCATAAGGGTAGCCGCTTCCATCCCATTTTTCATGGTGCTCAAGTGCCAGCTTGTGTGCTAGCTGTAATAAAGGCGAACTAGAGTTTTCTAAAATCTTCGCCCCTATTGTTGCATGTTGCTTCATATGCTCGAATTCATTTTCATCCAAGCGCCCAGGCTTCAGAAGCACGGCGTCAGGAATACCGATTTTACCAACATCATGCATCGGTGCTGCTTGTCTTAGTTGCTCAGCTTGAAATTCAGTCATTCCGTAGGCAAGTGCAAGTACTTTACTGTAACGGCTCATACGCGCAATGTGTTCACCAGTATCTGTGTCTTTGTATTCTGCTGCACGTCCTAAACGGTTTATCAAATCAATATGAGCGAGCTGTAATTGCTGTGCTTGCACTAATGATAAATGAGTTTTAACTCGTGCTCGGACAATTGCAGGGCTGATGGGTTTTGTAATGTAGTCTACCGCACCTAGCGCAAAGCCTTCAGATTCGTCTTGTTCATGTGATAAAGCCGTCACAAAAATAATCGGAATATGAGCGGTTTCTGGTGTAGATTTCAGTATTTCACAGACTTCAAAGCCATTCATATCTGGCATCATCACATCTAATAGAATTAATCTTGGCGGCTCATTCTTAATAAGTTGCAATGCAAGTTCACCTGATTTCGCAAATGATAAGCGGTAGTCATTGCCTAATACTTCACGCATTACTTTAAGGTTAGCGGGTTCATCATCTACGATAAGAATTCTTTCGCGCTCAATAAGTTCGCTCATGATTTCTCCTCACTTGCAGTTATTTCACGTTGCAATTTTTCAATCGCTTCCTGTGCAGCATTAAAATCAAAATTGTCAAAATGTTCACAAACTTCATTTATTTGCGATTTAAAAGCAGGCTGGGTGTTCGACGCCACTTGAGCCAAAAAGTCATCGTCAATTTCGGCATGTTTTGCGTGCTCTAGCAGTGTGTCTAAGGCTTTATTTAGCTCACTCGTAGGCATCATAGTAACGGATGTTTGTTCCTCTTGAGTTTTTGTTTCGGCTATTTTTGAGCGTAAAAAATGCCATTCATCTTCACATGCATGGATGAGTGAAATAAAACGAGTCCCTCTTAGTTCATTCTCTGCTTGAGAAAGTAAATGTAGCAGTTTTCCTAGCGCTAAATTCCCGGCAACGCCTTTTAAAGTGTGCAAAATTGTTTTCACCTCAGAACTATCAGTATTAAGCTCTTTTAAACGAATCATATTGGCATAATGATCAGATAAAAACGCTGCTATTTCTGAGTTTAGTTTTTCGCTACTTCCCCACATTTTCAGGCCTTTTGCATAGTTGATATGCTGCTTAGATTTATCTGGCTGTTGTTGAGATATTGTATTAACTTCTAACCCTAAAACCTTTGCTATTTCATGGTTAACTTGCTGAATATCAACGGGCTTATTAGCGAAGCCATTCATACCGGCTTGTTTTGCGGTTAATTTGTCTTGCTGTAAAACACTGGCAGTTAGGGCAATGATAGGGGTTTTTTTAAGTTGTTGTTGCTGCTCTTTTTCTCGAATCACTTTACACGCTGTAATCCCGTCGCACTCTGGCATGTGTATATCCATTAAAATTACATCAAAGCTATTTTTTTCGAAGGCGCTGATAGCCTCTAAGCCATTCTTCGCTTTTGTAACAACATGACCAGCTTGAGAAAGTAAAATATTCAGTAACTCGAGGTTTTGTTCTATATCGTCAACAACTAGAACTCTCAGAGGCGGCAGGTTTAAGATATTATTACTTAATTTATCAACTTTATTAATATCACCTTCTTTTAGAGGTAAAGAGAAAAAGAAACAACTTCCTTTGTTTTCTGTGCTCACAGCACTAATGCTGCCACCCATTAACTCTACCAGTTGCTTACTAATCGTTGTTCCTAACCCTGTGCCACCAAAACGGCGAGTCATAGTTCCATCAGCTTGCTCAAATGGCTGGAAAATTGCTTTTAGTCTATGTTTTGCGATACCAATGCCTGTATCTTGCACTTCAAAAAACAACTGGTTGTTTTGCGTTTTACTGATACTAATTGTCACAGAGCCTGTTTCAGTAAATTTAATCGCATTACCAATTAGGTTGTTTAATACTTGGCGAATACGCGAATCATCTCCAATGTATATTGGCGCAACATTTTCGGCTATTTTTAAATCGAGAAGTAAGTTTTTTCGTTTCGCTTCAAGCCAAAAGGTTGAAACGATATTATCTAGTAGAGCCTGCAAATTAAAGTGTTCAAGCGTGATATCTAATTTACCTTTTTCTAGCTTTGCGGAGTCGAGTACATCATTTAATAAATGCAATAATGACCTGGCCGAACTATTCACAGTAATTATATGCTTTTGTTGTTCTTTGCTAAGCGGGCTATCCATCAAAATATCACTAAAGCCAATTATAGCGTTCATTGGTGTGCGGATTTCATGACTCATATTCGCCATAAATGCTTGTTTGGCTTGTGCAGCGGCTTCAGCTTCTTGCTTGGCTGTCTTTAACGACTCCTCATATTCATGACGTGAGGTTATGTCGACTAGCACGCCATCTATCCATTTGTCGTTGGTATCTGGATTATGGTTAACTGTGCCTTGATCTAGTACCCAAACTGTTTGGCCATTACGGTGTTTAATTCTATATTCAACAGCGTATTGGTTAGAATTTGAGATGGCGTCGTCTAGGGCATCTGCTATGTGCTGCTCATCCTTGGAATTTATGATATCTGCAAATGCTACTTCGTTTGATGTGAACTCCTGTGCTGTGTAACCGGTTAATTCAAAGACTCGTGGGCTAATAAACAGCATCGTCCAGTTTTTATCAAGTAAACAACGAAATACAGCACCAGGTGTATTATTCATCAAGGTACGATATTGTAGTTCTTTTTCTTCTAGACTCTGTTGCAGGGCGCGTTGCTGAGTTAAATCAGTAATAAACCCTACAAATAGAGTCTCTTCACCTGGTTGTTTCACTTCTCCAAGGCCAAGACGAATAGGAAATAAATGGCCATCTTTATGTTTTGCGCAAACATCTCTGTTGATGCCAATTACTTTTTTAAGCTCATGATTGCCACTATTTAATAAGTAATCATCATGATGTGCAGCAATTTCGTCGTTCATTAGAATTTTAACGTTTTGTCCGAGAACTTCCTGTTGCTGCCAGCCAAAAATAGCTTCTGCAGATTTATTAAAGCTTAAAATTTTTCCTTTAATGTTAATAGTCACAATGCCATCAATAGCTGTACTTAAAATAGCATCTAAACGAGATTCTTCGGCAGATTTCTCCACCAACAGCATACGATAGCGAACCATTCCATTGATAATGCCTACGAGTGCAGTTAATAAAACGGTGGCAAACGCGACGCAAATAGCAATAAGTTCAATATGTGATGTATCAACGTTATCGGATAAGAGGGGCGAAGTCGCAACAAAGCGAGTCGCAGCCATTCCCATGTAATGCATACCGGCAACGGCAAAACCGAGAATAATGCTGCAAATTATTCTACTTTGAAAGTTAGATAAACGCTTAAAATGGTCACTCAAATGAAAGCGAGTGTATAAGCCTATGAATGACAGGCCAACAGCGACAACAATAGATGCAGCGAACCACCAAGGGTCATAACGTAACAATGGACTCATTTGCATCGCACCCATGCCTGTATAATGCATGGTGCCAATACCTGCACCTAATAATACAGAACTGACTAGAAGCTTTAACGTTTTTGGGATCTGGGTATTACCCTTGCGCCGAAGAAAAGAAAATGCTGTTAAACACGCGAAAAATGCCGGTACAAACGAAAAGAATGTTAAAGTCGGATCGTAGTTAATTGTTGTGCATAGTGAAAATGCCAGCATGCCAATGAAGTGCATACTCCAAATACCACCAGATAAAACCAGTGCGCCAGTACCATTGGCGAGTTGACGGTAAGAATTAAAGTTAGTTTTATTTGCAAGATCAATAAGGTGTAAAGAAAAATAAGCGGCAAAGACGGCCGTGGTAATCGACAAAAGGACTAGAGTCGGGTCGTAGGTACCGTTTATTAATAAATCTGAACTTTGATCAGTAAGAAAAAATTCTGCTAGCATAGAATAAGTTAAAGGCTGCATGTGCTTTCAGTCTAATACAATTTAAAATTTATTAAGAGTAAAAGATGTGAAATTAATGAATTTAATTATTTTATATTAGCTATAAATGCTTAGTTTTAAATTCATATTTTTTATCCATAACTTTTTATCACTAGATACTGTTAACGCGTCATGCGTTTGACGAATACGACAACGAATAAAGCGAGTGAAAAGCTCCCACAAAATGCTTCAACTGCTGCAATAAATCGAGAGAAACCAATAGGTGTTATGTCACCGTAACCTAGAGTCGTAAAGGTAACAACACTAAAATAAATGCTATTTAGAAATGCAAATAAATTGTCTTCAATAGAGTTAGAAAAATCTAATCTTATTAGCGTATCTTGATAATTCACCCCAAATAAAAAATAACAGAGTGCACAACAAATAATAAGCGACAAACTAAAACGAATGACATTCTCAGGCTTTTCGCCATAGCCGCATAACATATCGATAAAGCTTGAAGTTATTTGTTTACTTGAACCTTTAGGGTATTGTGCATGACGCATGCGCAATTCTTTATAAGTAAAGTTACCAGCAAGCTCAAATAGTCCTTGATTTTCAGAAGCTTTTCTTAAATTACGGTATATTTCTTCAGATTGTTCGAATAAGTCTCGTGCTTCTGAGTTGTGCTTATTCTTGCGGGCTTTAATGGCCGCCGTTTCTTGCAGTAATTGGTCGCCTAGCTCGATATTATCAATTCTGCTGTCGTTGAGTTTGATACCTAACAAGTTGGTATTTCTTAAGTCACAGTAATGCAAACTAGCACTGTGAAGGTTAGCTTTCATTAGTGAGGCATTAGCAATCTTATTATTAAATAAATGAGCGCCCGTTAAATTTGCTCGATAGAAGTTGCAGTAAGAAAGGTTATAGCCCTCTTCATCATCCTGTTTGATTAAGTTAAGCCCAGAAAGATTTGCTCGCTTTAATTGTAACCCTTCTAGTAAGCCTCCTTTTTTGGCATAGCGTTCTAATTTTTGGGTTAGATCTAGCCCTGATTTATCAAATTTACTATCATGCCAAAAGCAAAATCCAGAGCCCATATCTGTTTCTTGGCACTTGTTACCTGTTGGTGAGGTATAACTACAACATGGTTTGTCAGGCATAAGGATGAAAACTTATTTGTGAGTCATCTTTATAGATTAGCAGCTATTTAGCAGGGTAAAATGGAATCTCTCATTTTTTTATTAATTGAATTGGCTTACTTTTGTTGGATTACACCCTAAAGCGCAGTAAACGCAGAACAACCGTGGCAATTAAAGTTGCTGAGCAGAAACTCACTGTGTATGCGCCTTTTTATGTTCCACAAACTGAAATAGATGCCTGGCTAAACACTAAGCAAGATTGGGTCGCTGAACAAATAGCAAAGCAATCTATGCAAGCTGAGCGTCGCCAATTGCCATTAGTAAACGCCACTATTAAGTTGTTTGGGCAAAACGTCCCAATAGTATTCGGCAAAGGCCCGAAAAACACTTGGCAACAAGATGCGCGGCCTCAGCTTACCTTACTAATATCATCACGTGTCAAACATCAAGAGGCTAACTACCTCGCTTTGCTTGAGCAGTTTATGCATGAAAAGCTTGAGAGCTATATCGAAATGCGAGTGCATGATTACTGCTTGCAAATGTCTGAGACGTTGCCTACAAAGCTTAAAATTCAACATTATAAACGTCGCTGGGGCAGTTGTAACAAACGCCGTGAGCTGACTTTTAATTTACATTTAGCAAGTGCGCCAACCTGGGTGATTGATTATGTAGTTGTCCATGAGCTTGCGCATCTTTTACATATGAATCATAGCGCTAAGTTTTGGCAACGTGTGAGCCAGTTTTATCCAGACTATAAAAAAGCAGAGCAATGGTTAAAAGCGAATGGGAGCAGTTTGAGTTGGTAGATTAAGTTAGCGAGAGTAAAGCTAGAAAGAGTAAAGCTAGAAAGAGTAAAGCTAGAAAGAGTAAAGCTAGAAAGAGTAAAGCTAGAAAGAGTAAAGCTAGAAAGAGTAAAGCTAGAAAGAGTAAAGCTAGAAAGAGTAAAGCTAGAAAGAGTAAAGCTAGAAAGAGTAAAGCTAGAAAGAGTAAGAGTGGTGGAGGGAGCTGGATTCGAACCAGCGAAGGCTGAGCCGTCAGATTTACAGTCTGATCCCTTTGGCCGCTCGGGAACCCCTCCACACAAATTTTTACTATTGCATTTGGCCCCACTTCACTGAGAAGAAAAGTGGTGGAGGGAGCTGGATTCGAACCAGCGAAGGCTGAGCCGTCAGATTTACAGTCTGATCCCTTTGGCCGCTCGGGAACCCCTCCAATGCAACGGCGCTGATAATAGCAAACTGATTATTTAAGTAAAGAAAAAAACTAAAGAAAAATGCATAAATGCCGATAACTGGTTAATCAAGAAACTATTTGGCTAAAGACTATGCAAATTGATGGTTTGTTGCTCACAGAGAGTCAACTCGATAATCGTCTAAATAAAAGTGTTCACGAGCACCGCTCTGGAGAGTTTGCTTTATTACTCGCAATGCTTTCTCATGATGCGCTCGATTTTAGCCAGTTCCACCTACCAAAAACTGAATTAAGCAATCCTGAAGTATCTGAGTCTGCTCTGCGTACTGAATTAGGTGCTGGTCCTACACAACCATTAGCTCCCGAACAGTTTGATATGCTAATTGGGCAAGAAAATGCATTTAGACTATTGCAAGGTGGTTTATCAGATATAAAATTACGTCATTGCTTAAATCCAGAGCCTTTGAATGTTCGTGATGATAAGCAACATGTGCCGCTAGAAGTGATTGATAACTGTGAGCCAGCAGTTAGAAAACGCTTTTATGAAAAAAACAAACCCGTTGAGCGCCCACAAATCGACGCTGCCGCATTTTATGATAGTCTTACTAATGAGGCGATACATCAACCTCTGCATTTGGCGACAGCTTAGCATTCGAGGCTTAATCGAATTGTCATAGACTATGAATAAACTTAATAAAAAGTACAGCTAAATTAAGATGCGCTTGTTATAATAGCAGTCTATGGCTTAATGCCATTGTCATTGAACCAAGTTACTAGGACTATAATGAAGAAAACATTCACGCTAAACCACGAGAAAATTAAATACCCTCGTATGGTTGATGCAGCCAAGCACGAAGTAAAAAAATACTTGAAACGTGAGCGTAATAAAACACTCCCAGCAGGTGCCGACTATTGGGCGTTTGACTGTAAGTTTGGTGAATCAGCGGATGAGGCCAATGTCGTTCACGTGGCAGAGATTAATAAATGTATTAGCGATATTGAAGCAAAAGAGCTTACATCGTTTTATGTTGAAATCTTAGCGCGTCCTGCACAGCGTCAACATCAAGAGTTTGACGAAGAGTAATACGAATATCAGTTCGCAGTAATACTCTAAAACAAAAAAGGGCCATCAGGCCCTTTTTAGTTTTAGTAATCAATTATCGCGCAAACGGATCGGCATTTATTTTTTCTATGTACCAATTGCCTTTTTTACGCATCATTTTCACACTGCGCATATCATCAATTTTCTTACCATTAAAATAACCCGTAAAAATCAAATTGATGTTGGCTTTATCGCCATACTGTTCGCGCAAGCTCATGTTAGTCATATCGACTTCAATCACCACTTCATCGTATTGCATATTGACTAAGTTGCGAGCGAACTGCCCAGCGGTACCATAAGATTTCATAATTCGCGCCATTTTCGGCGTGGCGTATTCCATCGCTTTATTTAAATCGTTTTGGTTATACAAAGCATCAAAATAGAGGGTCGCTACGTTACCAGGGGTGTTTTTTTCACCTTTTGGTGCATCTTCAGAGCCGCAACCGGAAAGAATGCTGCTACTTAAAAGGATAAAAATTAAAAGTATATTTTTCATTGTTGTAGTTTTTCGAGTGAACTTAAAATAAAGTGTGTGACTAAATGAGCATGATGTAAAGTTAACTCGGTAAAATTAATAGTTTTATTTATTTTGGATAATAAAAAAGGATACATGTTTGCATCCTTTTTAAAAACTAAGAGATTCTTGGTGATTACTGAACAAGCTCTTTATCGCTGAACTCTTCAGCAAATAATGGGCTTGATAAGTAACGCTCAGTTGCACTTGGTAAAATTACCACAATGTTTTTGTCTGCGTTTTCAGGTTTTTCAGCAAGGCGCTTTGCAGCAACTACTGCGGCACCTGAAGAAATACCCACTAAAATGCCTTCGTTTTTCATCAGTTCATGAGCCATGGCAATGGCATCTTCATTTGATACTTGCTCTGCAGCATCTACAACTTCTAAATCAAGGTTGCCTGGGATAAAGCCTGCACCGATACCTTGGATTTTATGAGGGCCCGGTTTAATTTCTTCACCAGCTAAAGTTTGGCTAATAACTGGCGAGTTAGTTGGTTCAACAGCAACCGATTGTACATTTAAGCCTTTCTCTAGTTTAAGGTAACGGCTAACACCTGTAATAGTACCACCAGTACCAACACCTGCTACGAAAATGTCGATTTTTCCGTCCATTGCTTCAAAGATTTCAGGACCTGTTGTTTCAAAGTGAATTTTTGGGTTAGCTGGGTTTTCGAACTGTTGTAAAAGAATGTACTTTTCAGGCTCACTTGCTTGAATTTCTTTTGCTTTTTGAATTGCGCCATTCATGCCTTTAGCGCCATCAGTTAAAACTAGGTTAGCACCTAACGCTTTTAATAATTTACGACGCTCAAGGCTCATTGTGTTAGGCATAGTTAGAGTTAGTTTGTAGCCACGAGAAGCCGCTACAAATGCTAGTGCAATACCAGTGTTGCCTGAAGTCGGCTCGATTAACTCTTTGTCTTTAGTTAAGACACCTGACTTTTCTGCTTCCCAGATCATTGAAGCACCAATACGGCATTTAACACTGAAGCTTGGGTTACGTGATTCTACTTTAGCAAAAACATTACCTGATGTTACGCGGTTAAGCTTTACAATTGGTGTATTACCAATCGTTAATGAATTATCTTCAAAAATGTTAGACATACTGTTCCCTTGGAAGCAATTTATTCAATCGTGATCAATGAGCTTAGGCTATTGATCTGTAATAGTCACACTTTACTGTGGTGAATAAAAAACGAAAGTAAAGTTTGGCTATAACATATAGCGAATAGGCTTAGATACCCAAACCATCTCAAGGTGCGAGTTTCAGTTGGAATTAATATAGTTTAGGAGCAAGCAAACAAAGTAAGGGGAGGGCGCACCAAAAGGTGCGCTGATAAGGTCTTAAAGCAACCAAGCGTAGCTAAATTTAGCAAATAACGTGCGCTGCTCTTTAGTCATTGATGACAGCTCATCATCTTGATAGCCATTATCAGAGTAACCAGCAAAGAATACAGTTTGCGGGTTCAGCTTGTAAGAATACAGTAGCTGAGTGGCTAACTTTTTATATTGGCTATCAACATCATCTATGTAATTAGCCTGATTGCGTTCTAAATCGGTATAAATGACTGCAAGGCGTAAAAAGCTATTCACGTTGAATTGGTAAGTTAAACGCACATCACTTAAATTGGCGGTAAATACTTCCCTGCCATCGGCTTCAAGTTGCTCATAAGTATGACGTAAACGCACTTCAAAATGCTTACCAAGGTTCATATTCAGCACAGGGCGTATATGGAACTTATCACCAACGCGGTTATTAGCTAAATCAACGGCATTACCTGTGTACATATATAAAGAAGCAAATACCCCAGCGGTGGGCTTAAAGTCACTGTACAAGCCAACGCCATTTTCGCTAAACAAGTCGGTGTTGCCGTCGATATCTAAACGTGATTTGTCGTGGCGAAGGCCAGTGCGATTACGATGCTCAACAGAGACCTCAAAAAAGCTTTGTAACGGGCCGCTGACTGAAAAGCTGGTTTGTGCTTCTTTTTCGAGAAGTTCATTATTTTCGTTGTGAGTAATATCCCAATCAGCATATAGGTTAGCGCGATTCCACCAATTGCCTTTATCGCCATACCAGCGGTATTCGCCACCAGTCGTAAACTTTTTAAAATCAACTTGTGAGATAAAGCCTAAGTCAGCTCTCAAATCGGCATCGCGGTAATTAAAATCGGCAAATGCGCGCCAGTATTTCTCGTCGTGTTGATACTTTAGGTAGTAACCAGTACCTGATTGCTGTTCTTTACTTAAAACACGTAGTACGCCTTCGTTGTAGTCGCAGTCACTATTTAATTCACAACTCACTTGCTCTGGCTGTGAGCAGTTATCCCCATCACATAACTCGTCGATAAAATCTTGGCTGTATTGCGTTTGTGACTTTAATACTTGCACTAAGAACACATCGTTTACTGTTGGTTTGTATTTACTATCCAAACTATAAACTGTGTTTTTATAGCCATCACTTTGTCTGTGTGTTGCAGTTGACCCAAGTGATAAGCCTGATTCAAAATCGTATCGATAACGCAGGGCACCGTTTTCACTTTTCTCGTCTAGGGCGACAAGAGATGAACCTAAATTGCCAGGGATCAACACATTGGTTTGCGCGTCATTGGTAATGAAGCCGGCAAATGTATGACCATTTTTGCTGCCGGTGATTTTCGTGCCGTAATCTGGCTGGGCAATATTACGGGTATGAATAAGGTTAAGTGTTGAGGCAAAGTAGTCAGCGTTATCTAAAAAGAAGGCACGCTTTTCTGGGAAGAATAAACTGAAATTATTGTTCACACTCAATTGTGCAACATCTGCTTCAACCTGAGAAAAATCAGGATTAATCGTCGCATTTAAGGTGATATCTGGGGTGATCCCCCATTTAACATCTAGGCTGGCTTCAGTATTGTTCTCTGACTCCCAATCAGCTACTTGAGAGCCATCAATATCACGGGTCTCATTTTTGCCAAGCACCAAAGATGGAATAATCGCTACGTTATTGCCTTGCTTTGCTTGTTCAAAGCCTTGGTAACTTGGCATTTGGCAAATCCAACAATTGTTCCCGTGGTCAATCTGCATATTTGAGATACGTAACCGTTCACTGCGCGGTAAAAAGCGTAAAAACTCCATTGCCATCGTTTTAGTCGCTACGCTGTCGTCAAAATTCAATACGCGTAATGGAATGGCCACTTCAACTGTATAGCCTTTATCATGAATAACACCGACGCTATCCCAAATACCATCCCATGATGAGCTTTCTTGCTTGGTTAGTTCATTTTCTATTGAGTCTTGCTGTACGCCAAGAGGATTAATAAAAAATTGATAGGCTAATTGAGAGTTATTGTATGAATCTATTTTTAGGCCAACTAAGTCATCATCCCAGGCGGCATCACGATCACGATAAAAAGCACGAATAAGTTCTGGGTTTGGGTCATTCGCTTCAAAGCCAATAAAAAGTGTTTCGCCATCCTCATAAACATAAGCGTAGGTGGTGACGGGGCTTTTACTGTTTTCGTAAGGCCAAGTAACGTTGCCTATGGTAATTTTTTTTGCACGTTGCCAACTTGGTTCATTAAGCTGGCCGTCGATTGTTGCCTGCTCTGCAATAAAAGGAAGGGTGACAGGTTGGCTGGTGGCCAAGCTGGTAAAAGGCACGCTTAATAGAGCGGCACTTAACATTGATTTATACATAAGCACTATACGGGTATTCAAAACTGCGAGCATGTTATTAATTTGCAACTTTGTTAACAAATGCAACGCGACAGGGCGCATATATTTACGTTCAAATTAGATTCTAACAAGCTGTGGTGGTAATTTGCGCAGTTAAACGTTAATTTGGCTGTTTTATAACAAAAGTAAACTAAAACGTGGTAAAAGATTACCACCTAAAAATTGAAGTGATCGTTATGAATTTAATTCTAAAATTAATTGCTGGTATTGTTGCCGGTATTTTAGTGGGCTTATATGTGCCACTAACAGGTGTTGAACTCCTTTACACAGTAAAAGAAATAATAGGTCAGTTGATCACCTTTACCATCCCGTTAATTATTTTATTTTTTATCGCATCAGGTATTGCTGGTTTACCAAAAGGGTCAGGCCACTTGTTAGGAAAAACAGTTGGCTTTGCATATGGTTCAACCGTTATTGCTGGAACCTTAGCGTTTTTACTTGTCAGCGCTATGATCCCATTGTTTGATGGCGGTTTAACGTTTGAAGCAGAAGTTGCTACCGAAGTGGGCAGCTTTATTGATCTAGAAATTCCACCTCTTATGAGTGTAATGACTGCACTTGCTGCGGCATTCATTTTTGGTATTGGTATGAGCCAGTTACAGCTTGATACTTTAAAGAAAGTATCTGATCAGGGCCGTGATGTGATTGATGGCTTATTAGCAAAAGTAATTATTCCTGCATTGCCTTTCTACATTGCCGGTGTTTTCGCGGAAATGACAGTTGCTGGCACCGTGGTTGATACGCTGCAAACATTTGGTATTGTTTTGCTAGCTGCATTAATTATGCATTGGCTATGGCTGACTGTTTTATATGTATCTACAGGCCTTTTACTAAAGCGTAATCCTTTAGAGCTTGTAAAAAATATGCTACCCGCTTATTTTACTGCTTTAGGTACAATGTCGAGTGCAGCAACAATTCCTGTTTCGCTTCGCTCAAGTAAAGCAAATAACGTAAAAGAAGATGTGGCTAACTTTACAGTACCTTTATGTGCAACTATCCATTTATCGGGCTCAACAATTACGATTGTGACATGTGCAATGGCTGTCATGTTCTTATCACCGAATATGGATGTACCATCGTTATTTGGTATGTTGCCATTTATTATGATGCTAGGCGTTGTAATGATTGCTGCGCCTGGCGCACCAGGTGGGGCAGTTATGTCGGCATTGGGTCTTTTAACAAGTATGCTTGGTTTTAATGAAGGTGCGGTTGCATTAATGATTGCACTTTATTTAGCACAAGATAGCTTTGGTACTGCCTGTAATGTAACAGGTGATGGTATCATTGCCCTATGGGTTGATCGTTTCAGCGAGAAAGCATCAGCTTAAATTTAATTAGTGAAACGATATTTTGATTTATCGTTTCACTTTTTCTGTGCTAATGTGGCACATTAAATTGTGCGAAAGCAGCTATTTGGTTATTTGAGGGTGTTCCATTGATTAATGTACTTTTAGTTGATGACCATGAACTTGTACGGACAGGGATCAGACGTATACTTGATGATGTTCGCGGTTTTAAAGTGGTGGGTGAAGCTAAAACCGGTGAAGAAGCGGTGCAATTTTGCCGTCAACATTCACCAGATATCGTGTTGATGGACATGAATATGCCAGGTATTGGCGGTTTAGAAGCGACAAAGAAAATCTGTCGTTATTGCCCAGATGTAAAAATTATTGTGCTTACTGTGCATTGTGAAGACCCATTCCCAAGTAAAGTAATGCAAATCGGTGCACACGGTTATCTGACTAAAGGTGCCGGTTCTGACGAAATGGTTAACGCCATTCGTGCAGTGAATGCAGGACAACGTTATATTGCGCCTGAAATTGCGCAGCAAATTGCGCTTGCCCAGGTAAGTGGGCGAACAGATGAAAACCCTTTCCAGAGTTTGTCCGAGCGTGAGCTGCAAATCATGCTGATGATCACTAAAGGTGAGAAAGCGCAAGACATCGCAGAGCGTTTGAACCTCAGTTCAAAAACGGTGAATAGCTATCGCTATCGCATGTTTGAAAAGCTAAATGTAGGGGGGGATGTTGAACTTACCCATTTAGCAATTCGTCATAAAATGATCGACATTGATAGCTCGCATTAATTTGCTCAATGTCTGATTTCGAACCAGCCCGTTTTTTAAAAACACTATCAAGTGAGCCCGGTGTCTACCGAATGCTTGATAGTGAAGGGCAAGTAATCTATGTCGGTAAGGCAAAAAATCTAAAAAAGCGTGTCAGTAGTTACTTCCGTAGCAATGTAACTGATAGTAAAACGCGTGTCTTAGTCAGTAATATTTGCGGTATTGAAGTCACCCTGACTAACACCGAAACCGAAGCCTTATTACTCGAAAACAATCTAATAAAAAAATATCAGCCTCGTTATAATATTTTGCTGCGAGATGATAAGTCATATCCATATATTCTGTTAACTGATCATAAGCACCCACGACTTGCTTTTCATCGTGGTAGCCGAAAAATTAAAGGCGAATATTTTGGTCCATTTCCAAGTGCGGGAGCGGTTTCTGAAAGTTTGCGTTTAATGCAAAAAATTTTTCCGGTTCGCCAATGTGAAGATGCCTATTATCGAGCGAGAAGCCGTCCCTGTTTACAATATCAGTTAAAGCGCTGCTCAGCACCGTGTGTAAATAAAATCTCCGATGAAGAGTACCAACAAGAAGTTGATTTTGTCCGTAAGTTTTTGCTGGGTAAATCTCATGAAGTTATCGCCGATTTAGTCACAAAGATGGAGCAAGCAAGTAAAGAACTTAAATTTGAGCTTGCGGCCAAAGTTCGTGACCAAATCATGTTGCTTCGAAAAATGCAGGAGCAACAATCTATTTCAGGTAATCATGCCGAAATGGATGTAGTGGGTTTTGCGCATTTAAATGGTTTAAATGCGGTTCACTTATTAATGATCCGCGACCACAAAGTGCTAGGCAGTAAAACTTATTTCCCTAAAGTACCAAAAGACTCCGGTGAAGAAGAAATTCTAACCTCGTTTTTAGGTCAATATTATTTAGCACCCGGTGCAACGGGGCGTATTGCCAAAGAAATTATCTTACCGTTCAGTATTGAAGAAAGTGAGCCATTAAGTGAAGCGCTTACGGCTATCTCTGAACGTAAAGTGAGTTTAAAAGTTGCTAATCGCGGTGAGCGGGCACAGTATTTAAAGCTTGCTAATAAAAATGCCCTTAATAGCATTAGTGTTAAGCAAAGTACCCAAGACTCCATTAATAAACGTTACGCACAATTAAAAGAAACATTACGTCTAGATGATATTAATCGCATGGAATGTTTTGATATCAGCCATACAATGGGTGAAAACACGGTAGCAAGTTGTGTGGTGTTTGATTCGCAAGGGCCAAATAATAAAGAATATCGCCGATTTAATGTTACTGGCATCACAGGTGGTGATGATTATGCTGCGATGGAATTTGCACTTAATAAACGCTACAACAAAGTTGTCGATGAAGAAAAAATTCCAGATGTCATCTTTATCGATGGTGGTAAAGGTCAATTATCTCGTGCTGAGCAATATTTTGAAAACTGGCCGCATAATAAAATGCCATTGTTGGTAGGTGTTGCAAAAGGTACTAGTCGAAAACCAGGTTTAGAAACGCTATTAATTGATGGCGGACGTAAAACAATACCACTTGATTCAGATGCGCCAGCGCTGCATTTAATTCAGCATATTCGTGATGAGTCGCACCGTTTTGCTATTGCAGGGCATCGTAATAAACGACAAAAACAACGCACACAATCATTGTTAGAAGAAATTACCGGCGTAGGACAAAAACGCCGACAAGCATTATTAAAATATTTAGGGGGCATGCAAGGGGTAAAAGCTGCTAATATAGACCAATTAAAACAAGTTCCTGGGATCAGCCCTGAAATGGCTGAAAAGATATTTAATCATTTGCATGACAAGGCTTAGCCTTCGTGCGAATATAGTAAAAAAAGACATCTCCAAGTAGTTATGTGGAATATTCCAAACACACTCACAACCTTTAGACTTTTTCTTATCCCCATTTTTTTGGTGATATTTTATTTGCCTTTCTCATGGGCATTTTTTGCAGCTGCGTTTGTTTTCTGGCTTGCGTCAATCACAGATATCCTTGATGGCTATCTAGCGCGTCGTTTAAATCAGTCAACGCCTTTTGGTGCGTTCTTAGATCCGGTTGCTGACAAAGTAATGGTGTGCGCAGCACTGGTTGCTTTATCAAGCCACTATCAAAGTTTGTATATGACTATTCCGGCATTAGTGATTATTAGCCGTGAAATTGTTATCTCTGCCTTACGCGAATGGATGGCAGAGCAGGGTAAACGTGACAACGTAGCTGTATCAAACATGGGCAAGTTTAAAACTGCGGCACAAATGCTAGCTATTATTGGTTTGATCTGGCAGTTTGATACATGGATGATCTACTTAAGTTATGGCCTTTTGTACGTCGCAACATTGTTAACGCTTAGTTCTATGTTGCAGTATTTAATAGCGGCATGGTCAGAATTGACCAAAAATTGATCCTAAACGTTTAATTACACACCGTTTTAGATAAAAAATAAGCAAACAGTTCAAAACTAGCATTTTTTATATTGACGCGTTTAATAATCTCTGTAGAATGCGTCCGTGTTGAGAGGGCATAGCCCCCAAGATAAAGAAAGCGGCACTAGCTCAGTTGGTAGAGCGCAACCTTGCCAAGGTTGAGGTCACGAGTTCGAGCCTCGTGTGCCGCTCCAA
>NZ_JANHZR010000011.1:0-89773 GCF_041414715.1 Pseudoalteromonas sp. DY56-GL22
GTTAATAACCAGTGATTTTATATAGCCTATATTAGATCAGATATTTAAGCGGAATGGTATTACCACGCTGTTGGGTTGTTTAGTACAGAGCCTCCCTCAGCAATAACCCCGTAGGAGACACTTCAGTGCCGATTTCAGACCATAACAAACATATTCATGGCTAAAGCCATTCCTACAAGTAGACTTTGCCTAGAACCAGAGGATGACGCAGGACCAAACACCCACACCGCGCGGCTGATCGCTGACGGCTGAAAGCTGATAGCTCTGTGATGTGTTGGGTTTCGCTTCGCTTCGCTCTACCCAACCTACGCCATACCTTTAAACTTTTCCCCCTTGCTAACTAGCAATTCACGACCCAATTTACCCTTTGTTGCAATTTTAATCTTGGTTTAGTACCTGAGCTATGTAAAACTATTTGCGTTTTTAAACCACAATCAGGTGACATGAATGTCTCAAATAAAAGCTTGGAAACTTATTAGCCTGTTTTGTTTGGTAAGCTTGCTTATGGGCTGTGAGTCAAAAGAAGAGCAGCTGAAACAAACAATACAACAATCCATAGAAAAAGCTGAAGTTGAATTAAATCAACTTGGTACAGCGCTTGATAATGGCTCTTTACGTAATGCGACTATACTTAAACAATACGGCAAGGTGCTTGCTGAGCAACAACCGCAACTTTCTGAGATCGCCCGTGTAATTAGTCTTGATGCCACTCGTGAAGGGGCTATTTATTCAGGTCTTACACAACGCTTAGCAGATGTGAAGTCTACTTTTCTAATACCACCCTATGAAGATACGCTTCATCAACTTGACCTCATTCGTGATGCTGCCAAACCGTCTTTATTTCAAGATGCGCTTACCGATCCTATCAATATGCTTGCTGATATGTCGCAGGGGTCACTAGCACGGGTTGGTGCAATTAGTGAAGCTGCTGAAGGCGAAAGTGTTGGTAACCAGTTAGTTGGCAACCCTAACTATGGGCAGTGGCAAACGAATAGCAGTGGTACCAGCTTTTGGGTTTGGTACGGTATGTATCGTATGTTGGGCGATGTATTCGACCGAGTTGAATATGGTCGCTGGAGCCGTCATAGAAAGTATAGCTATTACAATGATTATGGCCGTTATCGTTATTCGAGCCCTAAGCAGATTAAAGCACAACAAACGGTAGAGACACGAACTCGACAGTCTTATCAACGCCAAGGTAAACAATTCACTAGTCCGTATGCCAAGAAACGTAGTGGCGCATCTGGATTAAGCCGTAGCAGCTATACGCCGCCACGCACACGTAGTAGCTATGCTTCTAGCAGTAGTTACAGTAAAAGCTCTGGGTCATTACGTAACAGCTCGAGCAGAACATCACGTGGCATTAGCCGCGGTAAGTAGTGAAAAGAATAACCACCGGAGTTACAACACATGTATGAATTTAATGGAATAACAACTTGGTCGTTGCAAGCTTTAGCAATCGACTTTGCAATCATTATCGCTTTATTTGTCAGCCTAAAATTTATTAAGGGTTGGGTATCTAACTTACACGCTAATGATGAAATAACTGAGCGTGACAATTTTGCTTTTGGTATTAGCTTTGCGGCAGGACTTGCGGCACTTGCTATTGTTCTTAGTGGCGTGAGCAGCGGCGCATTTGCACCGACCTTACAACAAGAAGCATTACAAATGCTAGGTTATGGTGTGATGGCGATTGTGCTTATCAAGCTAGGTCACTTCTTCCAAGACAAAGTAGCGCTTCGTAAAGTGAGCCTGCATGACGAAATCGTAAAAGGTAATGCTACTGCTGCACTCATTGATTTTGGCCATGTTGTTAGTGTGGCGATTGTTATTCGCTCAGCTTTATTTTGGGTTGCGACAGAAGGCTGGCATGGTATTCCAATTGTGATCGCAGCTTTTGCCATTGGCAGCATTGCGATGCTACTGATCAGTCAATATCGCGTGCAGTTATTCAAGCATACTAATCGCAGTGGTGATTGCTTACAGCAAGCGGTTATTGACGGTAACTTAGCAGTAGGTATTCGTTATGCTGGCTTTTTAGTGGGTAGTGCATTGGCATTAACTGCTGCATCAGGTATTGCTCCTTATGCGGCTGACAACATTGTTGCTAGTTTAGGTTACTGGGCATTAAGTGCAGCAGTGAGTTTAGTTGCTTTCATTTTACTACACTTAGTGACTATCAAAATCATCCTATCTGGTTGTGATATTTCAGATGAAGTGAACCGCCAGAAGAACGTGGGTGTAGCAGCTATCTCTGCAGCAATCTCATTTGCGATTGGTTCGACTATGGCAACCTTGTTAGGTGCCTAATTAAGTGTCTACTACAACAAGCGCCCCAAGTAGAGCTCATCTACTTGGGCATGATTTCCTATTAATAACTGTTATGGCCGTACTCGCTGGGTGCGGCCTTATTTATGAGTACCTGTTATCTCATTATGCTGGTCGTGTCTTAGGCTCAGTCGAGAGTGCCATATATGCCATGATCGGCACTATGATTGTCGCTATGGGTATCGGTGCCTTTTTAGCGCGATGGTTTAAAGATGCGTTTACTGCGTTCGCATGGCTAGAGAGCATTATTGCTTTGGTTGGCATGGGCTGTATTTTAGCGATAGCGAGTGTTATCGCTGTCAGTTATTCATTGCCGCATATCTTCTCCGAAATTTTTAACTTGCCTGCAGATACCGTACTTAATGGCTATGTATTTGAAAAGCTACAAGAATGGTCTCGTTTTTTACCTTATGTGTTTGGTCTATTACTTGGGCTATTAATTGGTATGGAGATCCCGCTAATTGCGCGTATTCGCCAGCAAGTCTATGGGCGCTTTTTGGAGAACAATGCGGGTACCATTTACGGGGCTGATTATATCGGTGCCGGTGTCGGTGCTGCTATTTGGGTGAGCATTATGCTTGCGATGCCAATTATGCAAGCAGCAGCTTGGACGGCGTTGTTTAATATTATTGCCGGTCTCGTGTTTCTATGGCGCTATCATCAACATGTTCGCTTCGCTAAGCTACTGTTAGTTTGCCATGTACTGTTGTTGGTGTTTTTTGCGTTTGTGCTCGTGCTTGGCACTAACTGGATGAAAAATCTAAGCAATGTTTTATATAAAGATAAAGTCATCTACTCGCAAGCAACTAAGTATCAGCATTTGGTGTTAACTGAGCGTTTTAGTCGCAATCAGCCTAATGCAATTACTGATCTTTACCTCAATGGTCGTTTACAGTTCTCAAGTGTGGATGAGCAAATTTATCATTCTATGCTTGTCTATCCTGCTATGTTGGCTTCAAATCGTCATGACCGCGTGTTGATCATCGGGGGCGGTGACGGGCTTGCATTACGTGATGTTTTGAAGTGGCCAGTAGAGCATGTCACCTTGGTTGACTTAGATGGTCAGTTGTTAAACTTATTTGGTAATGATGTTGGCGATTATGATGCGCCAGAGAAAATCAGAACACGTTTAACAGCGTTAAATAAACACTCTATGAGCGATCCTCGTGCTGATATTCGCATTGCAGATGCCTTTTTAGAGGTCGAAGCAATGCTTGCTAAAGGCGAGCGCTTTGACACTATTTTAATTGACCTACCAGACCCTAATCACCCTGATCTCAATAAGATGTACAGTGACTATTTTTACAATCATGTACGTCAGTTATTGGCGCCTGACGGGGCTGTGGCCGTGCAATCAACATCGCCTTATCATGCGAAGAAAGCATTTTTGAGTATTGCTAAAACAATGAAAGCTGCTGGCTTTGGTTATGTTGAGCAATACCAACAAAATATCCCTTCGTTTGGTCAATGGGGTTGGACTATCGCGACCACCGCTGGCAAATCAGCAAGTCAGCGAATTCGTGAAACTAACGAATTACCGGTGCCATCTCGTTGGGTAAGCAAAGAATATTTATTGGCTTCTTTTGTGTTTCCGAATCATTTTTTTGAACAAGTAAACACGATTGAAGTCAATAGATTAGGTTCAGGAACCTTATATGATTATTACCGCCAAGCGTGGCAAGTTGAAACCGAATTGTACAAAAATTGATATTTTATAGTTGACATAATATGTCGGCTATGCAAATCTTAACTCAGACATAATATGTCAAAACGTAAAAAGGTGAGACATGGAATTAAATGAACTATCAATCAAACTGGCTTCTTTTGAAACAGAGGGTGTGAGCTTTGAGTCTTTCTTGATTGCCAACCAAGGTGAGCAAGATGTGTTACAAGTTATCGTCGATGGGAATGATGAGTTACCTATCTTTGTTACTCAAACAGAAGAGCAATTACTGTGTATTAGCTACCTGTTTGCTGAAGACGAAGTACAAGCAGATATGCGTAATGAGTTAAACGAAACGTTACTACGTTTAAATGTACCAATCCCATTAAGCGCATTTGCAAAAATTGATGATAAATACGCTATTTTTGGCGCGTTATCGGTTAATTCATCGTTTGATGATATTACCCATGAGTTGGTAACACTGGCAGACAATGCGATTGATGCACTTGAAGCCGTGACCATTTATTTAAACGATTAATTAGCAATTTCTGGAGTTAAGATTATGAGTATTTTAAAGAAACTATTTACAGCTGTACGTGGTGGCGCTCGTGAAGCAGGACAAGCAATTGTTGATGCAAACGGTATCCGTATCTTTGAACAAGAAATTGCTGATGCACAAAATGCCTTACAACGCGCTAAGAAAAGCCTGACCGAAGTAATGGCAAAAGAGATGCAAACGAAGCGTAAAATTAGCGCACTAGATGCATCAATTGCTGAACATGAAGCGTATGCAGGCCAAGCACTTGAAAAAGGTAACGAAGCTCTTGCATTAGAAATCGCTGAAAAAATCGGTGATTTTGAAGCTGAAAAAGCAGAGCACGAAGAAGTGTTAGCTGGTTTTAGTAACCACATTGTGCAACTAAAGCAGCAAGTTAAAGAAGCTGAAAAGTCGATTAAAGAAAACCAACGTCAATTAACAATGGTTAAAACGACTGAAAGTGTGCAGCAAGCAACAATGGCTGTAAACAGCACGCTAAATACGAACAGCTCATCAATGACATCAGCACGTGAGTCTCTAGAGCGTATTAAACAACGCCAGCAAGACCGCCAAGATCAGTTAGGTGCGGCTAAGCAATTAGAAGCAGACACTAATGGCGATGATTTAAAAGCGAAAATGGCTGAAGCGGGTATTGGTGATACCAACCCGAAAAGCGCGGATATTTTGGCGCGTATTAAAGCAAAACAAAATAGCTAATCAGTTAACGGAAAGACAAAAGGTAACCCACGCACTGGGTTACCTTTTTTGCTTCAACAAGGAGTCAGCCAATGTTTAACTTTTTCAAATCTAAAAAAGCCCCAGAGCGTCAGCTTACTGATCCAAGCCAATTACTCGTTGGTGATATGCTGACGGTGATTGATTCGTTCGCTTACCCAAGCTGGTTAAAAGGACAGACACTGCGTGTTATTGATGTGCAAACGTATCAGTACCAACGTAGTGCAGAGTATGAGCTGGTACTCGAGAGTGAATCTGGCCAAGTGGTGTTTTTGCAAATTGAATCAGATGACGGTGAGCAATGGGCAAACTTTGCGATCAAAATTCAACGCGACGATGTTGATGAGATTTTTACCCTTGATGAGTTCGCTCGTATTTTTGATGAAGACGAATTAACGGCAATTAATGTACAAAATAGCCCGGAGCGTTTTAGTCACTTTTTAGCATCGAGCTACAAACAATCAGAAGCACCTTATGTGTGTTATTTCCATAATAAAGACTACCGTAATAAGCCTTTACCTCGTTATGAAGACGAAGGTGGTGAGCCGTGTGAAATGATCTGTTTAAGCTCTGACGATGAATCGCATAGTTTAAATATTGAGATTTGGGAAGGCGGTGAAACAGAGGTATCACTGACGTTAACCAGACCAATTAGCGATATTGTTGACTTATTTCCTGGGGATGCCAAGTGAGTGATGCAAAAGCCAAATGGCAGCGTCAGGAGCAAGCCGTTAGAGCCACGCAAATGGCGTTTGATTTAAGCTCTGAAGTGCAAAAATCAATTAAGAAGCAAGCCATTGACCAAGAGCTTACGCCATCAGATATGATCCGTAAGATTTTGGAGCTCGACGTTAAGTCGAAAAAAACCAGACAACGCTTATCGTTTAACTTAAATGATGAAGAGATTGCTTTATTGGCTGAGCGTTTTGGCGTTGCAGCCGATGATAAGCGTGCTGTGAAGCAGCGCGTGGCTGAATTGCTCATTGAACACAGTAAAAAAAGCTAAGGTTTTGCCTTTAATTCTTTAAGCCCTTACACTGAGACTAGATGTTTTAAAGAAGTGGCATGACTGTGGATATTATTTTACTTGCGTATTTAGTTATTTTTGCATTATTTGGCACTGCAGCAAGTTACTTTGTTCGCTACATTTATGCTTACTGGGTGCATAATACAATGCAGGTTAAATACATATATAAGGCCGGGATTTGTATCATCAGCGTGGTGATAGTATCCGGCCTTATTGCATTATTTACTTAATCTCGATTGCTTGGCACTGCTGTGAAATACACAGCGATTGTACAGGCAGAACTGGTGAGCAGTCGTTAACAGTTAATGCTTGATCAGATGACTTTTCAGCTGCTGTAATTCGCTCTGCAAGTTGCTCTGCTTGCTCTTGTACGTTGTTTAACGTTGAATAGACCACATAGCGACTTGGGCCACCACATGCTCGCTCACCAACTTCTAACACTTTACATTGAAAACTCGCAGTACAGCTATTATTGCTAACGATATCGTTCAGCTGATCATTTAAATCACCTAGATCAACGCGCGCAGAGCTACCCGACGTTGTTGTTTCGCAACCGCTTAAAGCAATACTTGCTAGCACAGTTGTGGTGATGAAAAGTTTCTTGAAAGTCGATGAACGAACCATTATTGCTTATTCCTTAGTATACACTTGCCGCTGAGCCTTCGATTCTAACACAAGTATTCTCAGAACACTGCGCACCTGGTGCGGTTAGATGCTGACAAATACTCATCATGTCGTTTGCTGCGTTAAATTGCTTTTCAAGGGCGGTGATATCTTTTGCAAGTTTTTCAACCTCAGCAGTGTCAGCTGTTTTGGTTGAATAAACAATGAAGCTACTTGGGCCGCCACAAGCACGACTACCTACAGGTAATACTTTACATTGGCTGCTGTTGTCACAGCTTGGATCATCGATTAATTGTTTAAGTTGCTCATGGGCAGAGCTAATAGTGGCTTTATCTGGGGCTGCTTTGGTCACTTCCTCAGCGTTTTTTATTTCAACGGCTTTTGGTGCCTCGACAAGTTTATTGCTGGTTGCCGTTGATTCGGCTTGCTCATTAGTTGCAGCGTCCGAGCACGCAGTTAATAACACAGGAAATAAAATTGCCAATAGTGGATAGCGCATAACATACCTAAAAATCGTTGAATAAGTACTCACTATCATACACATTGCTCAAAGCGGAGCAATAAAAACGTTTGCTTTCAGTAAGTAGCTCTGTATTCACAGAGCTACAAAAAGATAAAAGTTTATACCACTTTACAATAAGCGGGTATTACAAACCACCTTGGGTTAGTTTGGCGGGGTTCAGTAACTCGCTCAGTTCTTCGCGCGAAATATCCGTATGCTCTGCAGCAACATCAATAATAGGGCGACCTTCTTGATAAGCTAATTTGGCAATTTTTGCTGCTTTGCTATAGCCGATCACCGGATTAAGCGCGGTAACTAGAATTGGGTTTTTAGCGAGCGCTTTATCAACATTGCTTTGGTTTACTTTAAAGCTGGCAATCGCTTTATCTGCCAGTGCTTCACTACTATTTGCCAACAGTTCGATACTTTGCAAAATGTTTAAGGCAATCACAGGCAGCATTACATTGAGCTCAAAGTTACCGGCTTGACCAGCCACTGTAATGGTAGCGTCATTGCCTATTACTTGTGCGCTGACCATAGCGGCAGCTTCAGGGATCACAGGGTTTACTTTACCCGGCATAATTGATGAACCTGGCTGTAGAGCTTCAAGTTCAATTTCACCAAGACCTGCAAGTGGGCCTGAGTTCATCCAGCGCAAGTCATTGGCTATTTTCATTTGTGCTACAGCAAGTACCTTTAGCTGGCCTGACAGCGCAACAATGGCGTCTTGTGAGCCGATGTTATAAAAGAAGTTTTTGCTTGGGCTAAAGCGAATACCTACATTCTCACTCAAGTGTTGGCAAAACTCACCGGCAAACGCTGGATCGGCATTTATGCCGGTACCAACTGCTGTGCCACCTTGTGCAAGTTCACAAACTCGCTCAAGAGCTTGGCGAATGCCTGCCATTGCATGATCAACTTGTAACTGCCATGCAGCCAGTGTTTGTGCAAAACTCACAGGCATTGCATCCATTAAATGAGTGCGACCGGTTTTCACAATATGGCCCACTTCGGCTTGTTTGTTTTGTAGGCTCTGACTGAGTTTATCGAGTTTAGGAAACAGCTCATAAATGATGTTAATAGCGCTACTTACAGCAATCGCAGTGGGGATCACATCATTTGAGCTTTGTCCCATGTTCACATCATCGTTGGGGTGAACGGCTTCGCCTGCAAACTGGCTCGCCAGCGTGGCTATAACTTCATTGGCATTCATATTTGAGCTAGTGCCAGAGCCTGTCTGAAATACATCAACAGGAAACTCTGAAAAATGTTTACCGTCAATGACCTCTTGGCATGCTTGCTCAATGGCTTTGGCTTTACCTTGGCTCAAATGGCCTAAAGCAGCATTACTTTGAGCGGCAGCTTGCTTAATGTAGGCGAGGGCGGTGATAAATTGCTTAGGCATGGCTAAGCCACTAATTTGAAAATTGTTGATAGCGCGTTGCGTTTGAGCTTGATACAAAGCATTCGCAGGGACTTGTAGCTCACCCATGCTATCTGATTCGGTTCTAAATTGGCTCATAAACACTCCTAAATCGGGTTAAATTCTTGGCTGAGAAGGCACGCTTCTCGCTCCAAACTGAAATACTTTTCAATACAGTTATGAGTTTTGTAGTAACGCTTTAGCGCAAGTTGCGGTTTATAAAGCTGAGCCAAACATTGTTTACGAATTGCATTATGCACTAATGAATCACACATCTTTTCTAGTAGTTCATGAAAGGTGCGTCTTAGATACAGCTCTTGCAAAATAAAGTTGTGATGCTTTTCGTAATAGCGTGCAATGTTTAAACCCGCTTCAACATAGTTAGCAACAAGCGCAGGGGCATGTAACCCAGGTCTTTGGCAAACACATTTCATTTGCCGCTGATAATGGAGCATAGCATTGTGAGAGTGCATAGAAAAACCGATTAACTGTAATGATAATTGTTATCATTACAGTTAATCGGTTTTAGTGCAAGTCTTATATAATGAAGCTAAGACTGAATGGATTAACTGTGTGTGATTAATTGTAGCCGAGAATAAAAATCTGGTCTGTTTCATGCTTTTTCGGCGCCTGTACATTTTCTTTGTTACATTGAGAAAGAAGATCGATCACGGTTGCTCTGTCGTCACAACTTGTTAAGGCGGCTTTTTCGCTTTCAGCTCGTTCGCTGGCTGCAAGTGCTGCATCTACAGCGGTGTAGGGTGAGATATACATAATATTGCTCCTATTGGTTAATTCACTTAAGAAATAGCATAAGCTGTACCAATATTGATAAAAGTTTGTAACCGGCTGAAAATTATTGCTTTATATTTTAAACTAATAAATTCACCGCGACTTTATTATTTATTTTTGCTTTACTGTTGTGCACTAATTACCAAACATGGTGCACTAATTTGTATGGATAAACCCTTCTCTCAAGCCTGTGAAAACAACAAATTACCTATTTTAAACGTATTAGATGCGTTCTTTTCTGATGTGACGGACGTATTAGAAGTCGGCTCAGGTACTGGGCAACATAGTGTGCATTTTGCAACGCATTTAGCACATTTGCAGTGGCATTGTAGTGATCGCGAGGTTAATCACCCGGGGATTTTACAATGGCATCAAGAAGCTGATTTAACTAACTTGCATGCGCCACTCATACTCGACCTTAATGATCCTTGGCCGGTTGAAACAGTGAATGCTATTTTCACTGCGAATACAATGCACATTATTAGCTGGCCACTGGTGGAGCGCTTTTTCCAAGGTGTAGCAAAGCACTTAGCGCCTAAAGGTAAATTGTGTATTTATGGACCATTCAAGTACCAAGGTAAGTATACCAGTGCCAGTAATGCTGAATTCGATGCGTTTTTAAAACAGCAAGATGCACATAGTGCAATCCGTGATTTTGAAGCGATTTGCCAACTTGCAGAGCAAGCTGGCTTAACCTTTGTTGAAGATGTGCAAATGCCAGCGAATAACCAATTATTGCTGTTTAAAAGGCAGTAAGCTTTCGCATTGAGCTTTATAGAGCGCCATATGTTGGCGTTCTCTAGTAATAAAATCACTAATGGCAGCTGCAAACTCAGTGTGTTGAATATGATGCAATGAATAGGTATTTACGGGCTTAAAACCGCGACTTATTTTATGCTCACCTTGCGCGCCAGAATGGAACTGCTTAAGTTTGTTGGTAATGCAGTATTCAATGCCTTGGTAATAGCAAAGCTCAAAGTGCAAACTATCAAGCTCATAGTTCGTTCCCCAGTATCGACCATATAAACAATTCTGATCTTTAAAACTGAGTGTGGCGGCAATCACTTCTCCTTGATACTTAGCGAACATTAACACCAGTTTGTCGGCCATGCTTTGCTGTAATAACTCAAAAAAGGCGGTATTCAAATAACCATTGTGGCCTGAACGCTTCAAATAGGTTTGGCGGTAAAAATGACTAAATTGCTGCATGTGCTGTTTGCTGATGTCAGCACCTTCGAGCCATTCTACGGTTATCTGTTGTTCAGTTATTTTTGCGCGTTCTTTTTTGAGCGATTTACGCTTTCTTGCGGTGAGTGAAGCTAAAAAGTCCTCAAAGTCATTATAGCCTTCATTAAACCACTGAAACTGCACGCCATGACGTTGCATTACGGTGTTGCTAGTTAATGCAGTCGCTTGTTGCTGGTGGCAAAAATTTATATGCCAACCTGACCAGTCTAATTGCGCTGCTGTTGCTGTGAGTATGTGCTGAATGTACGCATAGACTTCAGCGGGCTTATTGTGATTTATACTAATTCGTTGCCCTGCAATAGGTGTGAATGGTACGCCACACAGCCATTTGGGGTAATACTCTAAGCCATGTTGTTGATAGGCTTCAGCCCAAGCCCAGTCAAATACATATTCACCATAAGAGTGGTGTTTTAGATACCCGGGTAGTAAGGCTATAACCTGTTCTTGCTGGTAAATTGCTAGGTGCATGGGTTGCCAGCCCGACGCTTCACTCACACAGCCTGCTTGTTCTAAAGCAGCTAAAAAAGCGTGATCAGTAAAGGGTGTATCATCGAAAAATGACTGCCATAGAGTGGCATCAATCTCGCTTATTTGATTAAACCAGCGGTGGCTAAACTTACTCATTGTGCAGCCGATTCAATATCTTTGATAAAATCGTTGATATGCATAGCAAGCTTATCGAAATAAGGGTTAAACGTGAGTCGTGCAAAGGGCTTGTGCGCTTGTAAATTTTCGGCTGTGCGTTCACCCATCACAACGTCTTTTTGGTATTTGCAGGCTGTATAAAGCGTGTCGTCATCTAAGTAGCTGCCGCAATTGCGATACAATGCTGTGCGACCGTAGTAAGGGTTGCTGGGTTTATTAACAATACCAATATGTGACATTCCTTTGATTTTTTTACAGTCATCGGTGTTGCAGTCATCACGAATTATTTGGTAATCAACTGGAAAGCTAGCTGGGATGTTATTGTCATCACCATAGTATACAAGCCGATCAAGCTGGTTATTCTTGCGCGTTTTTGGGTCGTGCAGCTTAGTTAAAATTTTAAAGGTCGCTTGGTTATCTATTGTGGTGTCAACATCACTAAAGGTGCTAAATATCGCTACATTAGGGAGGTGGCGATGACGTAGCTCATCAAGGCTAATACGGCTCATTGCTTCGTGACTAGCTGAGGCTGCACTAAATGGAAACGACTCATACTTGGCAAAATCAAGGTCCGCGTCTTTATCAATCCAATTCACAAATGGAATCGCATCGACCCATTTCGCTAGCCAACCGTTTTTATTGTGTGGCTCGCTTGCGGGTGAAAACAACATAGCAGCCGTAATTTTATTATCGACTGGGCCTTGAGTTAAGTAATCAATAACCAGTGCAGCACCGGTTGAGTAGCCCCCTAATATCACCTGATCAAAGTCTTTTAATGTGCGCTCAATGGCATACACGCTAGCCTTTTGCCAATCATCGGCATCGATGTCTCTAAGTGCTGCAGGAGCGGTACCATGCCCAGGGAGTAAAATTGTGCGTACCGTATACCCTTGTTGATAATACACTTGTGCAAGGTCGTGATAGGTAAAGGGTGAGTCGGTTAAACCGTGGATCAAGAGCACCGCTTTACGGCTATCGGCCTGTTTGAGTTCAAATGGGCTTATTAAATCAGCAACAGTTGCGTTAGCTGGTCGAGCGCCTTGTGCAACAAGTTGCTGATAGGTGTCTGTGTAAACAGGGCATGGCAAATTAGCACGCGGGTTTTCGCTACTAATTTGCAGGTAAGCAGCGGTTAAATAGTCATTAAATGCTTGCTCGATATTATAGCTAAAGGTGCTATGAGTGCGTGGCAATGGCTCTCTAAACAGCCCTTCGCGCTTACTTTTCATCATCAGTTCTTGGTCTTCAAGCTGAGTAAGGCAGGTTTGTTGCTGCGCCATTAATGAGCTGCTAAATAGCCCACTGATGGCCCAAGAGATAGCAACTAAGTTGATGAATTTCATATTTTAAGCATCCTTTTAAAGCCTGTTTTTAGCTTATCGAGTTATGTTTTATTTGCAAGCAAGGTGCGTCAAGCGAGCGGTAAATGACGCTTAGTGAACGCTTGTTTTAAAACCACTGTCGACTCGATGTTAGCAATACAATCAATACTACCTAATTTATGTTTCACAAAGCTTTCATAGCTTTCTAAGTCAGCGGCAACGATCTTCAGCAAGTAATCATAACTGCCTGAAATAACAGAGCACTCAAGCACATGTTCTAGCTTCTCAACCTGCTGTTCAAATTGCTCAGCAGCGGCAACAGAGTTCTGGTTTAAGCGAACAAAGGCATACACAGACACATTTAAATCAACGGCTTTAGGATTGATGGCAGCATGGTAACCACTGATCACATTTGCTGATTCGAGCTTTTTAATGCGGCGAAGGCAAGGGGTATCTGACAGGCTAACAGACTGGGCCAGCTCCGAGACAGAAGTTCTCGCATTATCCTGTAAAGCATTAAGTAATTGTTGGTCTTTTTTATCTAATTTCATTTTTATTTGAGTGATTTTCACTAATCTAGATGGATTCTAGTCTATATTTTGGCGATTAGCACTCATTGAACTCTGTTAACATTATCGCAATATAATTATTTTGGAGTGAGCCTGTGACTGAGAACACCAAGGCATTTGATAGCTGGCTTCGCACCCGTTTTGTTGAGATCAACAGCGAATTAGAAAAACTATATTGGCAACAAGACGATAAAGCGAATGTAGAGGGTGTCGGTGAGCACCTTAAACGCCAATTAGAGCAAGAGGGTAATGAGCATATTCGTGCCTTACTGGCAGAGGGCAATACCGATGAAGGCTTTGATAACGCCTTCGATTTATTAGGCAATGTTGGCTTGTATATGGCGGCATGCCGTCGACATGAAATCACTGAGCCTTCTCGTGAAACAAGTTCACCGCTTGTTGAAGCCTCTGCGTTGGCAATGCACATTGGTGCATCTATTGGTGTAACCCCGCGTTTTGCAACGGCGCATTTAACCACCCACAATAAAGCGGTTGATGGTTTGTATAAGCGCTTTACTGACCTTGAAGATGAGAAAATCTTTGTCGATTACAACACTAAGGGCATTTTAGCGTATAAGCGCGCGGCAGATGCTTTATTAAAAATTCAGCCATTAGGGATATCGCACCCTATCACGGCTGATTTACTCACAGTAGCAAAACAAGCGCTGCTTGATGTGATTGAGTCGAACAATACACTATACAACAAGCTCGATACAGACCGCTTTTTCTATTGTGTTCGTCCGTATTACAAGCCGTATCGAGTAGGTAAAGAGGTATATCGAGGTGCGAACGCCGGTGATTTTGCGGGTATAAATGTCATCGATTTATTACTTGGTCTTTGTTTTGCTAATGAACCTAGTTACTCGCAAATGCTGGTGGATAAATTCTTGTATATGATGCCTGAAGATCAGCAGATCCTGCGTGAAAGCATGCGTATGACAAGTATTATGGATGACTTCTTAGCCGCAGAAGCTGAGCGCGATAGTGAATGGTTACAAACTAACTTAAAGCTGTTCATTCAAGTGTGTAAACTGCATGGTGATACTGCCATTGGCCACCATAATCAATTGGTCAGTAAATACATAGCGCAGCCTTCACAGCAAATGCAGCAACAACATATGGATAAAGTCACAGCCAGTGGGCCGCCTTTGCATGTGTTACTAAACTCACTAGAGCAGTTGCGTGATCGCCGTGCGGCAGCAAAGCGGGATGATATTCGCACCCGTTTCGATGACTTAACTAAGTTAAAACAGTGGATTAAGTAATGAACAAAAACGATTTTGTAATTCCACAAGGCAGCTATTTGCTTAACCACTCTGTTGGAAGACCATTAAAATCTGCTGAGCAGCATTTTCATCAGCAGTTTTTTGCCGCTTGGCAAAATGAAAATAAAGAGCCATGGCAACAGTGGCTGCAAGGTGTTGAGGCGTTTACGAGTAGTCTCGCTAAATTATTTAACTCGCACAGTGAGCTATTTTGCCCACAAGTTAACTTATCGAGTGGTTTAACTAAGCTGTTGATGTCGCACCCGCGACTGCAACAAGAAAATTGCAAAGTGTTGATGGCAGAAAGTGATTTTCCAAGCATGGGTTTTGCAATGCAAAAAGCTCTACCTGAAAGTGCTGAAATCGTGTTTATTGGTAAGCATGAAGACTTAACCGATGTTCAGGTTTGGCAGTCATATTTAGCGAAAAATGATATTGATTTAGTCTTTATTAGCCATGTTTATTCAAACACGGGTCAGCAAGCGCCTATTCACGAAATTATAAATATCGCGAAACAACACAACGCATTGAGCTTACTTGATGTTGCACAGTCTGCGGGCATTTTAGAGGTCGACTTAACTAAGCTTGATGCCGATTTTATGTTGGGCTCGAGTGTCAAATGGCTATGTGGTGGACCGGGTGCTGCTTATTTATGGGTTAACCGCAAGCAGCTATCACTTTGTCAGCCACAAGATGTTGGCTGGTTTTCTCATCAAAATCCGTTTGAGTTTGATATTAAGCACTTTGCTTATCATCAAACCGCGTTGCGCTTTTGGGGCGGTACCCCTTCAGTTGCACCTTATATTTTGGCTTCGCATAGTATTAATTACTTTGCTGATCTTGGTATTGAGAAAGTACGCGCTCATAACTTAGCAATGCTCGCGCAGTTTCATGATCAATTAGCTGATTATGTGCGTTCACCAATACAGGATGACAAATGTTCTGGAACAGCCATTATGCATTTTGGTGAGCAACAAGCGGCTGTAAAAGCTGCGCTTATTGCAGCGAATATTGCAGTTGATGAACGTCACTTAGGCTTAAGAGTCTCAGCTCATATTTATAATGATCAGCAGGATATCGATACTTTTATCACAACTGTGAAAAGGGCCTTATAACAAAACGCTTAATTAAGTGTTATTGCGAGTTGGTATTACGTTAAGAGCTTGTCGAGCCTTTGCTTTGACGGAACGCCAGTGCGTCATTGGTTTTTCGGGGACCAGCGCTAAAATTTGCTCAAAGTCGATGTCATCAATACTAACTTCGTTACTGTGGGCAAACATAATTCGTTTTGGTTGCAGCGCTTTTAGCATCAACAAAGAGTTTAAATACAGCTTTGGGTAAAAAACAGGAAAGGGTGGCACAAGCTGCCCTTTTACTTTTACCAATAAATCAGCAATGTAAATTCGCTCGCTAGGAATATGATACAGACTAATATCTCGGTCGGTATGACCTGGGCTATGCAGTGCTTGCCAATCGTCAAAGCCGGGTAGGGTTGCATCAGTGGCAAGGTAATAGTCAGCATCTAAATGGCGGCTGTACCAAAGATTATGGCGTTTTTTATTTAACCTACCGGCGACCCACCAAGCCAAAGCAATATCGGTTAAATGCATTAAGAAACCATCAATGCCTCTATACCATTGCCCAGGGGCGTTCGACGTCGCTATTTTTCCACCACTTAACTTTCTTAATGCATGCGCTCCACCGGCATGATCTGGGTGCATATGGGTGACTACTATTAGTTTTAAGTCTGTGATGGGGCGCTTGAGTTGTTCGGTAATATAGTTAAATACAGTATCAACATCAGCACGGCAACAACCATCAAGTAGCATCAATTTATCTGGGTATTCAACCAAATAGATATTTTGGATATAACCTTCGAGCGTATGAATTTGCAAAACGATTGATCCCTAAACTTAATCAGCAAATCTTGTTATATCATGTCTGACCAGTTTTGATAAGCTAGACTAATTGGATTGTGTGGCTCGTTCTTTGAGCTGTTTTTTGGCTTCTTCTAGCTGTGATACTTGCTTTTCGAGGGTGGCGATTTGGCTTTTATAATAAGCATTAATACGTTCGCTTTGTTTACTAATAGCATCATCAATAGACGCTGCGCCTAACCTATTTGCGGCATCTTGTGTCATATTATTGAGTTTACCAATGCGCTCACTCTGCTGTTTTTGTAGTTCTTTGATCTCTAACTGAAGGCGGTCTATTTCGCGATCGGCTTTCTGGATTTTTAAATAATCTTCAACACTTAAGTCTGCAGGCTTTTGCGGATTTGGCGGCTGCTCTGTGGCTGGGGGTTGGTTACTTGCGGGTGGTGGTGTAATTTTTACTATTGCTGCATCTTTACCACAAGGCTGCTCTGTAAAGGTGGCAACCCCGTCAATCATGCACTTATAAATAGTGGCTTGACTGTTGGCGCTGGCAGATAGGGCAAGAGTAAAAAATGCAAAACGAAACATAGCATCACTTTGTGTAGCAAATAGATACTTAGCATGCATGAAATATAATGAGGAGTGCAAGTTTTCGGACATAAAAAAACCGCTAAAAAGCGGTTTTTAATAATAAAATGGTGGAGAAGGAGGGATTCGAACCCTCGATAGAGCTACAAACCCTATACTCCCTTAGCAGGGGAGCGCCTTCGGCCACTCGGCCACCTCTCCAGCGCATAATTCTGATTGTAATTTGCTGAAATAAATCAACAAATAAAAATAAGTGGTGGAGAGATAGGGATTTGAACCCTAGAGGGGCTACAAACCCCTGCCGGTTTTCAAGACCGGTGCATTCGACCACTCTGCCATCTCTCCACATCGTGATGCGAGAATAATACTTAGCTGAATCGGCTGTGTAAATAGGAAAAAGTTTGTTTGCTTGTTTTTTGAGCGTAAAGAGGGTGTTTTTTGTAAAAAGGTTTAATTATTTGCTGTTTTTAACTTAAAAGAAGGGGGTTGGGGCAGTAAACAGAGGAGCTAAAGAAGGATCTTCGTTAGTGGTTGGGTGTTTACTGCACCGATAAAGTAACCATGGTTGGGGATTACTTGTGTTGTACTGCGCCGCCAAGAGCTAACTTTTTGCCGTAGCGATTTAGTTTTGCCAACATTTTTGCTTTGCGGTTTGTTGGTTTTACGGCAACATGAGTTGCAGCGTTTTGGTTTAATGTATTAATTGGGTTCATTACTTTGCTCCGGGTTGTGTTTGGTTGAAAACGTGAGTATTTTGCAATCAAACTGAATAAAAATAAAACGATAAAAATTGAGTCTGTCGGATAACTTTTTCTAATCCTAAAGTCTTTTATTAACATGGAGTTAAGTTTTTAAATACACATTGCGCTGCATGCTTATGCAATTGTGTTTGCGTTGAAGTATAAGTAAATAAAGGTTTTTAGCTTTTGGTGTTTTTATTTATGCGTTTTTAGAGTGAGAAAGTGACTAATTATTCAGATTAATATAATTTGAACGAGCGTGGTGTTTTTGCCATGTAAGAAAAGAAGTAACCGTTGATGTTGATAATAATAAAGCCAAGTGACAAAAAAAATCATAAAAACAGTGTTGATTGGCTACTAAAAGAATGTAAAAAAAGACAGATTGAGCCTGAATTGTATTTAACCACAGGCAAGTTTGAGAATGATTGCGCTGATATTGCGCATTTGGCTAAAAACCAGAGTCAAGTTGTGGTGATTGGTGGTGATGGGACGCTGCATTTAGCCGTTAATGCATTAATGTCGAGTCGCTGTTCTATCGCGTTAATTCCAGCAGGCACAGGAAATGATTTTGCGCGTGGCTTTACGTGTAAAAAACAGGCTTGGTATGAGGCTGTTTTTAATAGCCGTACAGAATTAATCGATGTTGGACAAATCAATCAGCGCTATTTTATTAATGTGGCGGGAATAGGGTTTGACGCTGAAGTCGTGACGCAACTAAATAAAGCCGGAAGTTTCAGCTCGTTTGGCTACACTTGGCAGGGCATCAAACAGCTATTTTCATTTCGGGCACGCTCACTTAAGGGGGAGTTTAATGGTAAAGCACTCAACTACAGTAATTTAGCGACGATTTTTGCTAATCATCATTACTTTGGTGGTGGCTTAAAAATTGCCCCTCGGGCAAAGTTAAATGATGGTCAGCTTGATTGCTACTGCATGCCAGCTGGCGGTTTATTGAAAAACCTGATCAGCTTTTTGTATTTACTGCTCGTAAAGCATCATAGTTTGCACGCGCTGGAATATACCCAGTTAACGACTGCCGAGATCACCACGAAAGGACTGGCTATAGAAGCCGATGGTGAGCTCGTTGGTTTTACTCCGGCTAAAGTTAAGATTCACAAACAAGCACTTCGTTTTCATGTGCCATAAAAAAGCGCCGGCAAAATTTGCCAGCGCTTGGTGTTAGAGGCGACATAGTCACTTCTAACTGGGGACGGAGCTTTTTTGCTGCAGATTACGTGCAGCAAAAAATGCTTTAATTTGTCGAGTTGGAGTCAGCACGATAGCATTACCGAATAACACTAGGCTAAAACCCATAAAGGTATTTGCTTGCCATTCAAACCCTTCAAATAAAGTACTTAAGACCACTGCAACCAGTGGGAATAATACGATTACATAGCTTGCTCGCTCAGGGCCGATATTTTTAAGTAGCGCGAAGTAACAAGCAAATGCGATTACGGTACCAAATACTGCTAAATAGAAGAGCGATACCCAATAGCTGGTTGGGGCATTCAATGTCAGCTCAACGTTGCTTACTAAAACATAAGCTGCTAGCCCTAAAGCGCTGTATAACATACCCCAGGCATTGCCTTGAAGTACGCCAATATTACGCTGAGAGTTTCGAACACTGACCATATTCCCCAATGAAGCCACAAAGGTCCCAGACAGCGCAAGTAGTAACCCGACCAACGCACCATTACTCAAGTCGAATTGCTGAATTTGTGGCCAAAACAAGCTGGCAATACCCATTACACCGAGTAAAGCACCAAAGTAAATTCGTTTCGCAATTGGTTTTGCGAAGAACAAGCGGGTGTTAATAATGTTCATTAATAGCAACATCGAAAAGGCAATTGAGGCCATTGCTGAGGTGAGATAGTTCTGCGCCCAATACAGCACTAAATAATTTAAACCAAAGTTAAATAAAGCCAATAATGCAAAAAATCCGTGATCGCGCAGTGAATATTGCATAGGGAGTTTTTTTACCAGCACAAAGGCCCACATTAAAATGGCTGCAATGGCAAAGCGATAAAATAAAGAGACCTCAACAGCAACATCACCCAGTTGAAACTCAATAGCTAGCCAAGTCGATCCCCAGATCAGTACTGTAGCAAGGTAGAGAGCGGCGCTTTTCATAGTTAGTACCCAAAAATTGAAAGTATGTTCATTTTAATCCTCTTCTGTATACTTAACATATACAGAAAACTAGAAATGCAACCTATACAGTTTGGTGGGCTATGTCACAAGTTATCAGTCGTAGTAACAGTGAGTTCTTATATCAACAAGTTATTCAGCTAGTTAGAGATCTTTGCTTGCAAGGTTCGTTATTACCGGGTGAAAAGTTACCTTCGCTCAGAAAAATGGCAGACAAGCTCAACATCAGTATTCCTACTGTAAAGCAAGCGTATCAATTACTTGAAGGGCAAGGGCTGATCGAAGCCAGAGAAAAGTCAGGGTACTTTTTAAAGTCATCACAGTTAAATCAGTCTCGACCAAAGCGAGTTAGGCTCAGTCGAGAGCCTACCACAGTCAATAAGCAAGGCTTGATTGAGCAAGTCTACAGCGCTATCCACAAAGCTAATGTGGTGCCATTTGGTATCGCCAACCCTGTGGCTGCTGCACCGACAGATAAAGCACTGGCACGAACAATGCGCCGAGTCATGACATTAGCTGGCGCATCGGCAATTAATTACGGGCCGATGGATGGCTTTGCGCCACTTAAAAAACAACTCATTCATCGCTATCTGGACTTTGGTATTGGGGTTGATAGCGATGAATTAGTGATCACCAATGGTGCTCAAGAGGCGCTGGCGATTGCCCTTAAGTGTGTCGCTAAACCCGGTGATGTTATTGCTATCGAGTCGCCTTGTTATTTTGGCATTATCGAGTTAATTGAAAGCTTAGGTTTAAAGGCACTGGAAATACCGCTGTGTCCTGATGAAGGAATATGGTTAGATGACTTGGCTCAAGCACTCGATGAACATGATATAAAAGCCTGTGTGTTTTCTACCTCATTAAATAATCCTGTTGGCAGCTTTATGCCTGATGCCAAGCGTGAGCAATTAGTGGCACTTTTAGAGCAGCGCGACGTGGTACTTATTGAGGATGATGTATATGGCGACTTACATTTTACAGCAAAGCGTGCGACGCCTGCACAGGCCTATTCAAAAAAGGGCTTAGTGATCACCTGCGCGTCGTTTTCAAAAACAGCCGCACCTAGTTACCGCATTGGTTGGATCATTGCCGGTAAGTTTGCAGAACAAGCAAGGCGACACAAACGCGCGCTTAGTTGCTCTGCGCCACTTATAAACCAGTGGACCTTGTATGAGTTTATAGCCAGCGGTGAGTACGACCGTAACATTCGTTTGCTTAGACAGCGCTTAAGTACCAACAAAGAAAGAATGATTTGGTGCCTGCAGCAATATATGCCAAATTGTGCGCGTATAAGTAACCCGCAAGGGGGCTGTGTTATCTGGGTTGACCTTGGTAGCCAATATGATGCGGTAAAGTTATTCCATTTGGCACTTGAGGCGGGGATCAGTATTACTCCAGGGTTGATATTCTCAGCGGGTAAAAAATACCGTAGCTGTTTTCGTTTAAGTTATGGCTTGCCTTGGTCTGAAAATTTAGAGCAGGCGATTAAAACGTTATCGCAACTGACTGTGCTGGCCAAAAAATAAAAAAGCGCAGAGCAAGCTCTGCGCGAAAGGACCAAGTGTTTTGGTTCAGGGATGTTAATTCATTACTCTGCGTTCTGTTTGAAAGTAAATAGTTGATACTCTTTTAGCTCTGGTACTAGCACCACTAACTCTTGCTCTTTATGAGCGATATCAGCAAAGCTGCCGCATAATGCATCTGCACGTTCTTCAAGTTGAGCTGCCTGTGTTTCTACGCGTGCTTCGATTTGTGCGCCCATGTTTTCCATACGTTGTTCAAATTCATCCATGTCGCCACCTGAACCTAAAAGCTCAGAACCTAGCGCAATTAAAATACTGCCCATCGATTGCATCATGGCTGACTCGACAGCCGATTCAATTTGCTCATCGAATTGGTCTTCAAAGTTTTGGCCAAATTTTTCGAAATTTTGCTGACCCATGGTAAACACACCTTGCTGATAGAAGGCGTTTTGCACTTCTACACTGATATCGTCCATTAATTCTGAAATGTCGTTTAGGCCATCAATATTGAAAGCATTTGATACTTCTTCAATTGCTACGCCTGCTATTTTTACGCCATCAAGTGCGATATTGGCGACTTCAGGAAGTTGGCTGCGTAAGCTGTCTGAGTAATCTGCAATTGCTTGCTGTTGTGAAGCATCAAGCGATACGCCTTGACCATCGATATATAAAGTGTGCTGATCGATGATTTTCATAGTGCGATTATCGGCTGTGTATACTTCTAACTCGCTTGGTGTGATGCGTACATCATTTATAAATTCAACATCACACTGCTCACCGCTGAATGAAATATTTGTATCATTATCGTTATGAGCCATTGCGCTGGTAGCGATAAATAAAGAACTTACTAACAATAACTTTTTCATTTTTTTCTTTCCTGTTTGAAATGACACAAATACATAATCAAATTGAATGCCATAATTTATAAGTTCAATTAATTCAATGGTTTGATGTGTTTTTATGATTTTTTGAAAATTGCGGTCAATAATTTTTTAACCACTTTTTAGTCAAATTAACTAAAAAATACACATGCATAAATGACTCTTATCGAAACGATAAAAAACTCTCACTTTTCAGAAATCAAATTTAGCGCTATTTATTCACAATATTGACATATGACCTATTTAGCATGGGTGTATGGCTTTATTTTGGTGGTTTTTTAGATACTAAATTACTACTGAGCTTTTTAATCTTTGCCAATTCATCGAGCAAATTTTAATCTCAAGAATTGGTCTCAAACACTTTATGGAGTGGGTTGTGGGTAAGACATTTAGTTATGACGCGCTAGATGACGATTTTGTTGAAGACGAGTACGAAATGGTCGGGCGTAATCAACACGACAAGAAAAAGCAACGCGTTAAGAAGAAGTTGGAAGACTATCTTGAACAAAAACGCTTGCGTAGAAACTTAGGCGATGACGACTTTGACGAGTACTTGAACGACTAAGCATAAATTTAGATAAAGAGGCAATTTGCCTCTTTATTGCTTTTAGACTTTGTTATTTGCCCAGTGCAGCTGCGATGTCTGATTCGAGCTGTTCAGGCTTTGTGAGTGGCGCATATCGCTTAATTGCTTTGCCATCTTTACCAATTAAAAATTTGGTGAAGTTCCATTTTATTTTGCGGGTGATAAACCCCGGTAACTCTGATTTTAGGTATCTAAAAACAGGGTGAGCATGTTCGCCATTCACATCGACTTTGCTCATCATTAAAAAGCTAACGCCGTAGTTAATGAGGCAGCCTTCTTTAATTTCCTTCGCGTCCCCAGGCTCTTGTTTACCAAATTGGTTACAAGGAAAACCAATTATTACTAAGCCTTGCTCATGATACTTTTCATGCAGTGCTTGTAAGCCTTCATATTGTGGAGTGAAGCCACATTTACTTGCAGTGTTTACAACAAGTACGACCTTGTTTTCAAAATCAGAAAAGTCAACGGATTGGCCTTGTAGGCTGGTAGCTGAGAGTTGGTGAAATTCGCTCATAGTGATAACTTTTTATTATTGTTGCATTGATTCTAACTTGCTTGGCATTTTTCTAAAAGGGTAAATTTTAATCAGCGGCTTTTCTTACTTGGGGATAAGCATCGCAGCTAACTTAAAATTATAAATAATCCCATTCCTGCCAGTGTTGTATAGTATATGTTATGTGTTTTATAGGCCACGATAACAGACACAACAGCAGCACTTAGGTAAGGATTTTGCCAATCTAGATTTATCCCTTCGTCATTAATAAACACAATGGGCACCCAAATTGCGGTGAGTACGGCAGGGGCGCTAAAACTTAAAAATTGCTGCATTTTCGGGCCAACTTTAAATGGTAATGCGCGGTGTAAAAATAAGTAACGTGTGAAGAAGGTGATACACGCCATTAATAAAATGGTGATCATCATTGTGTATGCTCCTCTTTTGCTTGCCAGCGACTAATTAGATAACCCACTGTCATAGCGATAAGAGCCGCGGTGACAAGCCAAAGTTGAAAGCCCTGACTTTTTAATAGCGTTGCAACAACGCCTGCGGTGATCACAGTAGCCAGTGTTGCAAAGTTCTTTACACCCGGAATAACTAAAGCAATAAACGTGGCAGCGATGGCAAAATCAAGACCTAGGTGTGTTAAATCGGGAAGGAGGCTTCCTGCGACAATACCTAGCAAGGTCCAGATATTCCATGCAATATAAAAACTAAAACCGGCACTGAGTGCATAAATAAGGCGTACTTTCGTTCGGTACGCTTTGCGATGGTGCGAAAAAGCAAATAATTCATCGGTTAGTACAAAACTCACTGGCAGTCGCCAACGAAAGGGTTGATCTATGACTTTGTGGCGAATAGCTAAACCATATAAAAAGTGCCGTGAGCTAATAATGAGTGTGGTAAATAAAATAGTTAAAAGCGGCGTATTGCCGGCCATTAATTCAATCGCAACGAGCTGTGCTGAACCTGCAAATACCAACAACGACATAGCTTGTGTTTCTAGGGCACTGAAGCCATTTTGAACTGCTAACGAGCCACATAAAATTCCCCAAGGTAACACCGCAAGGCATAAGGGGAGCATGTCGAAAAAACCTTTTAGTAAGGCTCTTATTGTTGATTTATGCATCTTATCGCTCATGTTTGTTGTTATGGCTCAGATCAAAACAGCTGAAATAGAGGTGTGTCAAAATAACTGAAGTTTGCAATAATGTATAGCCGAGCCTGTTGCTGAAATCATTAGCATCTTTTAAAGGGAAAGTTACAATGTCAAAAGTTAAAGTATGGGATGGCTTTATAAGAAGCTTCCATTGGTTATTAGTTGCCGCCATCGCAACCCTCTATTTTAGTGCTGAAGAAGGTATGTTGGAGCTGCATTTTACTGCAGGCTACTTCACTCTAGCGCTTATTATTACACGTCTTGTTTGGGGCATTATTGGTAGTAAAACGGCAAAGCTCTCTGCACTTATTCACTCTCCTGTTGCTGCAATTAAGTCATTTACAAGCAATGAACATAAAGCGGGTCATGGCGCGGCGGGTAGTTATATGGTGATAGCCTTTTTTGCGCTACTCATCGTACAGTTAACCTCTGGCTTAATGACCAGTGACGATATTTTAACGGATGGCCCGCTGGTGGCGCATGTATCCTCAGATACCGTAGAGTTTGCCGGTTGGCTCCATCATTTAAACTTTGACATCTTGTTGTATGCCATTGTGTTGCATGTATTAGCGATTGTGATTTACCGCATTAAGGGAAAAAACTTAGTGAAACCTATGCTAACGGGTAATAGTGAGCAAGTTGCGGTTACTGAGCCTGTTACTAAATCACCGTTGATAGCTTTTGTTATTTTTGCAGTGTGCTTAGTGGTGCTATTTACGACTTGGGGTGCTGAGCCGCTCAGCTATTTGCTTGGCTAGGTAATCTAATACCAATCCGCAATAATACTTAATCATTTTGAGGGATAAAACCTGTCGCTACCTGCGTTAAAAATTTCTGATTTAGAACAAACTAAATAACGAAATTTTTGCCTTGCTATCAACGAGGTTCTATTGCCTCAAAATAGACCACTTAATTAAGCGAATTGGTATAAGACATTAAAAAAGGCGCTAATAAGCGCCTTTTTAGTTTAAATTTTTAACTAGTCTTTGAAAGACTTATGGCAATCTTTACAGCCTTTAGCCCAAGCGCCAAATGCTTTGCCGATTACTTTCTTATCGCCACTTTGCGCTGCAACTGCTAGCTCATCAGCATATTGTTGGAAAGCAACTGCTTTTTTCATAAAGGTTTCGTTGTCGCTCCATACAGCTGCAAGCGCAGATGTATCACCCTTATCAGAACCCGCTACGAAAGCTTCCCAAGGCATTTTAGATAATGCCGCTGCATTGTTAGCACGCTTTTGAAAACGTTCTGCATCAAAAGGTACTTTCCCTTTTAGCATATCGCCCATGTCACCAATTTGTACGCGGATCATTGAAAATGCTGCCTGACGATACTCGATTGCATCGCTTGGCTCTTCAAATACAGAATTTGCTGAAGCGCCTAGTGCCATTGTTGAAAGCATTGCACCCACTACTAATTGTTTTAATTTCATTCCTTTTGCCCCTTAAGATGTCATAAAAGTAAACTAACTGAGTTTTATCTTAGCTCAATATAATATTCAAGTGTATTGCGGTTAATCTTAACTTAAGTTTAATTTAATCATTTATATCAATATCAGCGAAGATCATGCCGCGGCGCATGCTTCTTGTTGCTAAGAAAACCTCGCATAGTAAAGATAAAAATCCACATATCAAAAGCGCCATAGCAGCCACAAAGCAGCTAGCAATTGTCACGCTCAAGTTGATAGATTGAATATGCGATAAAAATAGACACATAACCACAGCACATACTAATAAAGCACTGAGTACACTTAGACTAAATGCAATATGGATGCAGCGAGAGCGTTTCAACAGTGCCCTTAGCTCCGTTGTTAATGACTTATTGAAGTCTTCATCCGTACTGACTTTAAGCTTGCGTTCTAACTGCCGCGCTCGATCGGTAATACGCGCCAAGCGGTTGGAAAGCACGCCTAACGTTGCTGCAATACCGGTAATTAAAAAGACGGGTGCAACAGCCGTTTGAATCACCTTTGCCATGGTAAGAATGTTGATAACTTCTGAATTCATTTTCAATACTCTATTTACTAAAACTCAACACACTGTTCATTTACAAACGTTTACAACTCTAGCTTGCATCTTTAAATCATTTTAAAACAATGCGTTACTTAAACTTGGCGTTCTTTGTTTTAGCTGAATGTAATTCTTATGTAACAGAAATGTTGTTCTTGCTAGGGTTTCCGTTTTATATTGGTTCTGAAACTTTGTTTCAATCACTATTTAGACGATAACATAACATATCCCAGGGGAACCCATGTCTAAAAATCTAATAAAAAGAACTGCAGTTGCTTTGGCTGTAACCAGTGCAATGTGCGCTAGTGCACAAGCCAATGACTTTTCTAAATATAATCTTGCCGGCAAAAAATTAATCCAATCGAGCGCGGTAACTAAAAAAGAACAAAAAGCTCATCGCGAAGCTACAAGCTGGTTAATTAAGTTAAATGCTCCAGCATCAGTTAATGCTAAAACAATGGGCGCGGATGTAGCGTCAATTCAAGCGCAAGCAAAAGTAGCGCAAGCAAGCGTAGAACAAGCTATTAATAGCATGGATTTACCAGTACAAGTTGTTGCTAAAACATCAACATTAGTAAGTTCAATCGTAGTGAATGGTAACAAGCAAGATGTTGCTAAGTTACTATCGAATTCTCAAGTTGAGGGCATTTACCCAGTATACGATTATGAGTTGCATGTTGCTGACAGCGCTGACTATATTGAAGCAACGCCTTTAGTTTCTAATGGTTTAGCAACAGGTGAAGGTGTTCGCGTTGCTGTGCTTGATACAGGTATTGACTACACTCACACTGCTTTTGGCGGTGCGGGTACAGATGAAGCATATGCTGCAGCGATTGCTGACCCTGCTTCTGTAGATTGGCCACAAGGTAAGGTATTAGGCGGCTACGACTTTATTAATGATGATGCTGACCCTATCGATGTGACAACTAACCACGGTACACACGTTTCTCACTCTGTTAACGGTATCGCGCCAAACGTAGATTTATTCGTTTACTCTGTGTGTAATAGTGGCTGTCCAGGTCTTGCGCAATTATTAGCACTTGAAAGCGCAATGGATCCGAATGGTGACGGTGATATGAGCGACCGTGTTGACGTTGTAAATATGTCACTTGGTGGCGATTACGGTGATATTGCCAACGATGCTGTAGGCCTATTTATCAACCAAGCGGTTAAGCTTGGCACAAACGTTGTTATCTCTGCTGGTAATGACGGTGCATACCCGTTCATCGTTGGTGGTCCAAGTACAACTGAAAACGCTCTTTCAGTAGGTGCTATGACTCACCCTACAGGTGAAGAATCAGTTGGTAGTGGTACAGTTAATGGTGAAGAAGCGATTGTGCAACCAGCCAGCTTTGGTCCACAGATGGCATTTAGCTACACTAATGAAAACTTGGAACTTGTGTACCCAGATGCAAATCAAACGGCTTGTGAAGCGTTTGCTGACGACGTAGATTTTACAGGTAAAGGCGTTATCATCGACCGTGGTGCATGTGCATTTACAGTTAAAGTATTAGCAGCACAAGCTAAAGGCGCAGAGTTTGTTATTATTGCAAACAATAATGACGATGGCACGCCAGCACCTATGGGCGGTTCAGATCCAACTGTTACTATCCCTTCTGTAGGCGTAACGTTTGCAGCTGGTACAGCTCTAAAAGCGGGCGGTACGTTTAACCTAACAGTTGAGCGTCTTGTTATGTCTGGCGCGATTGCTGATTTCACATCGCGTGGTCCTTCAATGGGCGGGCTGTTAAAACCAGAGATTACAGCACCAGGTGTAAACATCATGACTGCTCATCCTGGTCTTGGTGATGGTCTTACTGGCGCAACAGGTACTTCATTCTCGGGCCCAATTACTGCTGGTGCGGTGAGCTTATTAAAAGAAGCGCTGCCAGAGCGTAACGCGTTTGAAATTAAAGCGACGTTAATGAACACGGCAAACCTAAATGTAACTATGGAGCCGTTAGCGATTAACCCAGACGCTGAGCTTGCACCAATTAGTTATATCGGTGCGGGTCTTGTTGATGTAAACAAAGCGGCTAACTTACCAGTTGCTGCATGGGCTGCAGATACTAAACAAGCTGCTCTTTCGTTTGGTTTAGTAAACGCATCAGAAACCGTTGAGCTTACTAAAACAGTTCAAGTTAAGAACTTCTCTAACGAAGATCAAGTGTATACACTTTCTCTTGAGCAGCGTTATGCAGATGATGTTGAGCGTGGTTCATTCTCACTTGACTACCCAGAGTCAATTACAGTGCCAGCAGGTCAAACAATGTCATTTGACGTGACAGCGACGATTGATCCTGCAACTTTACCTGAGTGGATTTTAACTGAGGAAAATATTGGTTCTCAAGATGCTACGGCTGACTTAACTAACCTAGAGCTTGATGGTGCGCTAATTTTCTCTGATGGCAGCGATGAAGCATTCCACCTTGTTTATCACGTATTACCAAAAGCAAATGCGGCAATGAGCTTCATGCCAGTTGTGACTGATAACGGCGTTGCACATGAAGTAACAAACACAGGTGCGGTAGCACTTGATCCTGTATTTGCTCCTACAGTAATGACTGATGATATTGATGAAGACCAACGTTTTGACTTAGTAGGCGCATCAATCGAAACATTTGCTGTATCAGCTGAAATTTGTGAAAGCGGTTATGTAACACTTACTACATTAGTGCTAAACGAGGGAATTACTCACTCTTACGTGGGTGGTTTCATGGCTGACTTCGATATGGACCAAGATGGTGTTTACGATGTTACAGTACAAAATGGTAAGTTAGAGTGGTTCTACGATGTTGAGCCGGGCACTGCAATTACCTTTACTCACGGCTATGGTAGTGCTTCTGGTTTCTTAGATAATTATTACCAAATTATCGGTAACAACCACCTCACAATGCAAAGCTGTATTGAAGCATTTGGCCTAACAGCCGATGACATTGGTCGAGCAACTGTAGATGTTCGTTTCCGTACAGAAGAAGAAACATGGACACCAATTGCAACTGAAGAAGGTGATGTTGCAATGGGTACTTACACATTCACAGATGCATCAAGTGATGTATATGCAATGTTTGTAGATGAAGCTGGTGAAGCTGTTAGCTCAATTGAACCAGGTGCTTCAGCTACTTTATACAATGCAGGTGAAGACTTCATGATTCTTTCTGACTCGGGTTCTAAAGCGTATGCTGCAACACCTGAATCAGACTCGAATACTCCACCAGTTGTTGTTGATACTGAGTTCTCTGTTGATGAAAACACTGAAAACGGTACGGTAATTGGTACGCTAGAAGCAACTTATGGTGCTGATTTAGCAAGTCCTGTTACAGAGTTCATTGTAATTAGCTCAAGTTCAACAGCTATTTCAGTAACATCTTCAGGTGATGTTGTAGTTATGAATCAAGACGTACTTGATTATGACGCTGGTTTAACATCAATTGAACTAGAAGTTGTTGCAACTGACAGATCAGGTAATGTTTCAGAGTCTGCGATGGTAACTGTTACAGTTAACAACCTAGCAGATGAAGCGTCTGAGCAACCAGTTGTAGTTGAAGAGCCGAAGAAAAAATCTTCTTCAGGTTCACTAGCGTGGTTAACATTACTTGCTGCACCGTTCGCATTCATGCGTCGTCGTAAGCAAAAGTAATTATTTGAAAAATAAGTGATAAAAGGGAGCTTCGGCTCCCTTTTTACATTGCTTCACAAAGGCTACTTATAAATTCACGGTTAATTACTTATATTAGGGACTTAATAATAAAAATTAATTTAGGATCCCTATGAAAGTTGGCCACTCACTTTGTCTCGCGGCACTCTCTTTAGCTATTTTAACTGCCTGTAATAAAGCTCCTGATGACTCAAATGAAAAAGATACAATAAAACAATCGGGTGCAACTGAGTCGATTCAAATAGCAGCTCCCGTTGCTAAAAAAATACCTCATGAAATGACCATTCATGGTGACACACGTATCGATAACTACTACTGGATGCGTGATGATGAGCGCAAAGATGCCGCTGTTATTGCTCATTTAAATGCTGAAAATGCGTATGTTGAAAGCAGATTGGCGCATACTCAAACGCTACAAAACACCCTTTTCGAAGAGCTTAAAGGGCGTATTGAAAAGGATGACGATACCGTACCGACAAAAAAAGGGGATTATTATTATTTCTCACAAACGCGTGGTGATGATGAATATCCGGTTTATGTGCGTAGCCAAGATAGTCAAGGAGAGGGTAAGCAAGTTATTTTAAATGTAAATGAGCTTGCTAAAAATCATGATTACTTTGCTGTCACCGGTTTAGCTGTGAGTCCAAATGGCAATTTACTTGCTTACGGTGAAGATACAGTTAGTCGTCGCATTTACACAATTAAAGTTAAAGATTTAACCACAGGTAAAATGCTCACAGAGAGCCTTGAAGGCACGGAAGGTGATGTCGTGTGGGCTAATGACAACAAAACCTTTTACTACATCAAAAAAGACCTACAAACGCTGTTAGGCTACCAAGTATATCGCCATACGCTAGGCACCCCGCAAGCCGACGACGAACTCGTTTACGAAGAGAAAAACACCAGTTACTACACCGGTATCTACAAGAGTAAAGACCAACAAGAAATCTATATTAGTCATGGCAGCACCAGTGCTTCGGGTGTCTCGGTTATTGATGCTAATGATGTCAAAGCAATGCCAAAACGTTTTATTGAACGTGAAGCTGGGCTTGAATATGATATTCAAAAATTAGGTGATTGGTATTACATCGTTACCAATTTAAATGCGGTTAACTTCCAACTGATGAAAGTGCACCGCGATAAGGCTCATGATAAAACCAATTGGCAAACGGTTATTGCTGGTCGCGATAAGGTTAAGTTTGAGGGTATTGAGTTATTTAACAATCACTTGGTTTATGAAGAACGTGAAATGGGGCAAACCCGTATCACTATTCGTGACCTTCGCAACCAACAAGAGCAAATAGTTGCGTTTAATGATCCAACGTATATGGTTTTTAGATATGGTAATAGTGAGTTAGATAACCCTAATTTACGTGTTTACTATTCAAGTATGACAACCCCAGGTAGTAGCTACGATATCAACCTCGAAAGTGGCGAAAAAACACTGCTTAAACAGCGTACAGTATTGGGTGATTTCAACCCGAGCAATTACACATCTGAACGCATATATGTAACTGCGCGAGATGGTGTTGATGTTCCAGTGAGCCTTGTTTATCGAAAAGATAAGTTTAAAAAAGATGGCTCTAATCCGCTTATGCAATATGGCTATGGTTCGTATGGTGCGACCATGGATCCAAGCTTTTCTAGTTCACGATTAAGCTTACTCGATCGTGGTTTTGTATTTGCAATTGCACATATCCGTGGCTCGCAGATGTTGGGTCGTCCTTGGTACGAAGACGGCAAGTTACTTCATAAACAAAACACCTTTAATGACTTTGTTGATGTGACTAAATCATTGGCTGCTCAAAAATATGCAGATAAAGATAATGTTTTTGCCATGGGTGGCAGTGCGGGTGGCTTACTAATGGGGGCTGTTGTAAATCAAGCGCCTGAACTTTATAAAGGAGTGATTGCGGCAGTGCCTTTTGTTGATGTGGTCACGACTATGCTAGATGACAGCTTACCACTAACAACAAATGAGTATGACGAGTGGGGTAACCCGAACGATAAAGTCTATTACGATTATATGCTGTCGTATTCGCCGTACGACCAAGTTAAGAAACAGGCTTACCCAAATATGTTAGTCACCACCGGCTTGCATGACTCTCAAGTTCAGTATTTTGAGCCAGCAAAATGGGTTGCTAAGCTGCGTGAATATAAAACCGATGATAACCTATTGCTTTTTAAAACTGACATGGAAGCAGGTCATGGCGGTGCTTCTGGGCGCTTTAAGAGCTTACAAGACACCGCTTTATATTATGCATTTATGCTAGATTTAGCGGGTATCGAAAAATAATAACAACGCAGGCATCCGTGATTAAACGGGTGCCTGCATTGCTAAATTAAAACGAAACTCACTGCCTTTTCCCAAGGTACTGCTGACGTTTATTTCACTATCCATTAGGGTGAGCAATTGCTTGCAAATAGCCAGTCCTAAGCCTGTTGAGCCTCGTTTTATGCTATTACGGGCCTGATAATGAGGTTCAAAAATAGCATTGAGTTCATCCTCATGAATACCAACCCCAGTATCAGATACTGCCACGTATAACTGATCACTTTGTTGGCTAACCTTGACGGCAATTTCACCGCCACTTGGGGTGTGTCGAATAGCATTCTCAATTAAGTTTGTTAGTACCCGCTCTAATTTTGCAATGTCTGTCGTCACGGTAAAGTCGCAAATTTCTGGGATAACCCTGAGTGAAATTCCTGCGGATTGTGCTGTGAGTGCAAGCTTTGCCACGCAATCATAAATCAACTCGCCTAAATTAAAGGTCTCTGATTGAATTTTTACTTGGCCGCACTCTAAATTAGCAAGTTCAAAAATTTGTTCGATCAGATGTTTTAATTGCTGGCAGTTATCCATTGCAAGGTTGAGGTAATGACGTTGCTCAGGTTCGTTTAAGTGGCTATCCGGTTTATTGATCACCTCAAGAAAGCCGTGCAGTGAAGATAGCGGCGTACGTAAATCATGTGATAAATGCGTAAGTAACTCACGGCGTTGTTTATCGGCTTGCTGTAATGACTGAAACTGCTCATCAATACGTGCGAGCATGGCATTGACGCCTTTGCTTAAATTGCCAATTTCATCATCAGCAGTGTAGCTAGAGTCCAATGACATTTTGGTTAGGCTGTAGTTAGCCGCTTCTATTTTATTAAGCTCTTTATTGAGTTTTTTGAGCGGTAAGGTGAAAAAACGAAATAACAGCAACATCGCAATAAATAGCGCAACTAAGGCGGCTATAAACCACATTGCGGCAAGCCAAAGGTTATCATTGGCTTTAATGTTTTTAAGGGTTGTATCGTAAGCTTGCCCGCCAATTATCACGTACAAATAGCCTTGCAGTTGTTGCTGATTATAAACTGGCGCGGTCGAAAATATTTTTACGCCATCCTTGCTACGCGGGTCGTCACCATAAATTGGCGTGGCAGTGGGGTTGTCGAGTAGCTGCTGTATTGGGCTTAAGTTTATTTGTTGCCTTACGACTTGCCCCGGTTTGGCTGAATATGTCAGTAAATGACCTTCTGGGTCTACAAAATAAAACTCAAAAGCCGGACCAAGTATCATCAGCGTGTGAAATAAGTTTTCTAGTGCCTTATAGTCATACACACCTTGCTGGATCAGTGGGTTATCATGCACTAAATGTTCGGCTAATTGAAGGTGCAAGTTTTGCTGAGCATGGTGTACAGAGCTTTGCTCTAGCTGCTTACTCCAATTTAAAACCAGTGCACACAACAGGCTAAAAATAAGCACCAATGACCAAGCCAATTTTTGATAAAGCGTCATTGATTTCATTAGTTTACACTCAATTGGCTAGGGTTTAATTTATAGCCTACGCCCCAGACTGTTTCGATAAAGGTTGTAGGGTGATGCTGCTCAAATTTACTGCGTAAACGGTTTATATGGGAATTAACCGTATGCTCGTAGCCGCTGTGTTGGTAACCCCACACTTGGTCTAGTAACTGTTGGCGGCTAAAAACATGGTTTGGGTGTTTAGCAAAATAGACTAGTAAATCGAATTCGGTGGCGGTTAAGTTAATTGCTTGGTCAGCTAAAAATGCTTGGTGGCTGGCAAATTCAATATGGAGTTCACCGAGTTGAATGACTGCTTGAGCGCTATCTTCATGATGTGATTGGGCTGCCATAAGTTGCGACCTATGCCGTAATTGTGTTTTTATTCGTGCTTGTAACTCTCTGGCGAAGAACGGCTTGCAAATGTAATCATCAGCGCCCATTTCCAGACCGATCACTCTGTCCATATCGCTACTGAGTGCAGTTAGTAAAATAACGGCAATGCTTGGGTAGTGCTCTTTAATTTTGCGGCATAAGCTCAAGCCATCCATTTGTGGTAGATTGATATCGAGTAGCACCAAGCCGTAACTTGAGCTGGCAAGCTTCTTTATTGCAGCTTCAGCGCTCGAAGCTTCATCAATATGTAGGTTTAGGCAGTGTAATTGTGTGCTGATAAGTTGGCGTATTGCTCTATCATCTTCGACGATTAATAACTTTTCTTGGCGCATTGCTCACTCCAAATCACAGAGGCACATCCTTATAACCTCGGTGTAAGGAGTGCGATTATTATTGCGTCCGCGTTATGGTGAACCGAGCAACTGGGTTATCAAACTTATGCTGACTGGTGAGCACTGAGTTTGTCAGGCCATCATTTTGGCTGACCACACCTGGGTGCATTGCAACACGGTCAATATCGTCGCGCATTTCGTTGTAACCTTCGCCAGAATCAGCAGGGCCGGGGATTGTCCCAGCTGCTTCAGAGTTAGCTTCGGTGCCTGCATCATAGGCAAAACTAGTACGTGACAGTGACTCATTTACCGCTAACGAAGACACGTCTATAGCATTAAGACCGGTAAACGCGTCATTTGTATTCACCAACATGGTCGCTAAGCTGATTTTTAATTCATCAAGCTGCTCAGTACTCAGCATTAAAGTGACTTGCTCACCAGGAAGAAGTGGGCTTTCAGCTGAGCTTGAATTCATATTAAAATCAGCCGCTAATAATTCACTGTTATCTCCTCCTTCAGCCATTAATTCGAGGGCAGCTGAGGCTGGTTCGCCTATTTGCCAAAGCATACCCTCAGTGTGAGCAATGGCTGCAATCGGTGATAAAGGTTGGGCATTGGTTAAGTTTGTAACATGTACGGTAAATTCATAGCTCATAGCGGGCGTTACAGGATCTGTTACTTCCACCTCGTTATTATCTGAATCCCCACAGGCCGCAAGGCCGGCACTTAATGCGAGGATAATTAAGCTTTTTGAAAAGCGCATGATAACCTCCTATTTAACCGTAACTGTTAGCAACGCAACTGGGTTTAGCCATCTGTGCACGGTGTTATCAAGGTCACTCATACCTGCCTCTAAATCGTCGTCACCTAAATTACCCGGATGAATATGCACCATCATATTTGTTTCGCTGCTGGTGAGGCCGCTGCCATTCATTCCTGCATTGCCACCCGGTGCGGCTGGAATACCTGGCGTGCCCGGCATGCCTGAACCCTCAACAACAAGCTCATCATTAGCTTCGGTGCCTGCATCATAGGCATTGAGATAAACAGTGTAGGTGCCAGCTTCTGTTGGGATCATCCAACTATCTAAACCCACAAAGCCATCATTGGTAGGCAGCAGCATGGCTGTGAGCGATAAGTAATTATTGCCATCGCTGGTAGATAAGCTCGCCATCGTTGAACTTGCTGGCGCCAATAGGCCTTCAGCTGGGTTAGCAACCATGTCACTGTTTGCAGCTGTGGCTTCACTCATTAATGGCTCGAGATTACCACCCTCAGCCATTGTCTGTAGGGCTGTAGAAGCAGGCATAGCAACGCTAAAGAGCTTACTGTCACTGTTGTGAGCCGTAATGAGAATAGGGGTAAAGTGTAAACCTTGCGTGAGGTTAGTCAGTTTTATATCAAGCTCAGCTGCTTGGCTTGCAAGGCTAGTTACTGCGCATGCAGCGAACAAAGTTAAAGGTAAAGCTTTCATGTGAGATTCCTGTTTTTGATGATTCAAAATCAGTATCGAATAGCAATATCCAAAAACCTTCACGAAGTTATCACATTTTTATCACAGCATTGATTACAGCCTTTTTTGCTGGTTGAGAGTTTTAAATTTAATCAATTTAGCTAGGGTAAAATGCTATTAAGGTTTATAGTAAAGAGACAAATAGACCCATAACAAGGAATTTAAAATGGATGATAATCAAAAAGTTGAAATAATTGTGGCAGATAAAGACCAGCGCACTTGGGCAATGTTTTGTCACTTAAGTGCCTTAGCTGGTTTACTTTTTCCGTTTGGCTCAGTGATTGGGCCTTTGATTGTTTGGCTTGTAAAAAAAGAAGAAATGCCGCTCGTTGCTGAGCATGGTCGCAAGTCATTAAACTTTCAATTAACCATGATGATTGCTTACATTGTCTGCTTTATGCTGATGTTTGTTGTCGTTGGTGTCATTTTGCTGCCATTGGTTGCGCTATTCTCATTGATTATGGTGGTAGTATCGGCGATTAAAGCCAACGATGGTAAAGAAGTTAAATATCCAATGGCAATAGAATTTATAAAGTAAACTAATTGCCATATACTAAAAGCTCAGCCATTTGCTGAGCTTTTTTATGTGATGTTTATGGCCTACTTATCGTTATTTTTCAGCGCATTTATTGCAGCTACCCTATTACCTAGCTCTTCAGAATTAGTGATGACCGCTATGATAGCCAGTGGTGACTATTTAATTTGGCTATTATGGTTAAGTGCAACCGTGGGCAATGTGCTTGGGAGCTGTGTTAATTATTGGCTGGGCACGCAAGTCATGCGATTTAAAGACCGTAAATGGTTTCCCGTTTCACAAAAGTCGATAGACAAAGCCGAACAGCAATTTAATAAGTACGGTATTTACAGTTTGCTGTTTGCTTGGCTGCCTATTGTCGGCGACCCGTTAACGGTTGTTGGCGGAATTTTTAGGGTTAAGTTTTCAATCTTTTTGTTACTCGTGACCCTAGGCAAAGGCGCACGTTATTTAGCTGTGCTTGCCTTTGCAGTAGGGCTTGATAAATTCTTATTCTAGCTTTTTTGCCAATCAAGAGTCAGTGATACTGAATCTGCAAAGCGCAGCGCGTGCGGTTTATCAACGCGCACTTTGGCATAGTGAACACTTTGATGCTGGTGGCAAATTGATAAAATCTCAGCAACCAATTTTTCTAACAGCAAAAAGTGGCCTTCCTCTACAAGGCTGATCACTTCTTTGGTGATAGTCTTGTAGTTTAGCGCTTTATCAACCGCATCAGTTTCACAGGCTTGATCTGCAGGGTAGTGGATTTCTAAGTTAATCACTACATCTTGTTTTTTCTCACGTTCCTCAGGATTAAAACCAATAAAGGTTCGTAGCCTGAGGTTAGTGACATTAATAATTGCGTTGGCCATCATTACCCTCTAACTAGTTGTAAAAACTCGTTACGGGTTTTTGGATCGGCTCTGAAGTTACCTAACATAACTGATGTACGCATGCTTGAATTTTGTTTTTCAACGCCGCGCATCATCATACACATGTGTTTTGCTTCAACGATTACGCCAACACCTTTCGCACCAGTTACTTCTTCAACCGCTTTAGCAATTTGATGAGTTAATTGTTCTTGAATTTGAAAACGACGCGCATACATATCAACAATTCGCGCAAACTTAGATAAACCAAGTACTTTGCCATTAGGAATATAAGCAATATGACAGCGGCCAACAAACGGTAATAAGTGATGTTCACACATAGAGTAAAGCTCAATGTCTTGGATTAATACCATATCATCGGCGTCTGAAGTGAATACCGCATTGTTGGTGATCTCGTCTAACGTTTGACGATAACCTTTAGTCAGGTACTCCATTGCTTTTGCAGCGCGCTTTGGTGTGTCGAGTAATCCTTCACGAGCAGGATCTTCACCTACTGCGGTAATTATTTGTTGGTAACTGTTTTTTAAATCATCGTGCATAGCTTTCTCAGTAATTCGTTATTTTAAATGTCTGCCACCATCAACAGGCATAGAACGACCTGTAATGTAGTGACTGCTTAGTAATAGTTCTACGCTGTTAATAATCTCGGCGCAGCCGGGCTCAATGCCCATTAGCGATTTCTTTAATGTTTTAGCTTTGTATTCGTCGCTATCGTGTTCGTTAAAAATAATTAACGAAGGGGCGATAGCATTCACTTTAATGTCTGGTGCAAATTTAGCGGCAAACGACTTGGTTAAATTATCAAGCGCCGCTTTGCTTGCTGCATAAGCAAGGTGCTTAGGACTGCCTTTTTCAACAACATAGTCAGTTAAATGAATAATATCTGCGGCTTGGCCACTGTTTTGTTGATAATGCAGTAGCAAGTCAGAGGCTGCTAAATTAATTAAATAGGGCGCTTTGGCATGAATACGCATCATGTTATCAAATAGGTCAGCGTAATCGTGATTATTTGCTTCGCAATCCCAGCTAGATGCATTATGAATAATTGCCTTGAGCTGGTTGGTATGCGCTTTTAATTCTTCAATAAAGTGCCCGATAGCTTGGTCACTATTAAAATCTGCATGGATACAAATAGCGCCTTTGCCTGCAAGCACATCAATTGCTGCATGGCGGGTACGATAAGTGACTATGATTTCTTGCCCTTTCGATAATAAGTGCTCGGCCAGAGCGAGTCCAATACGTTGGCCTGCGCCGGTAATTAAGATGGGCGATGACATAAGCTAATATAAAACCTTAGATTTTTGATTTGAAATATAATGTATTTACTGTAACAACTATAAACCAAATTACAGAACTATTTCATCTTTACTGCAATCATGTTGCTAACTTTTACGTCAGGCATGATGCTCCAGATCATTTTGTGAAGCTGATAATCAGTGATTGAAGGTTCTGAATATTGCTAAGGGGGGCGGGAGGGGTAGAAAAGGGCAATTATTATTGCCCTCGCAATGTTTAAACTACCCTTAAAGCTCGTCGTAAACGGTTGGGATTGCTTGGCGTTTATGTTGAGTACGTAAGTAAATTGCTGTTAGCTTTTCTTCGACTTCATTGCTGACGTCTTTACCTTCTAAGAAATCATCAATTTGATCGTAAGTGAGGCCTAGCGCTTCTTCGTCAGTCAGACCTGGGCGATCACACTCTAAATCGGCCGTTGGGGCTTTATTTACCAGTACTGCTGGTGCTCCCAAATGCTCAGCAAGTGCACGAACTTGACGCTTTGATAAACCAAATAACGGCGCTAAATCACATGCACCGTCACCAAACTTGGTGTAAAAACCCGTGATGTTTTCAGCACTGTGATCGGTACCAACCACTAAGCCTTGGCAGAAACCAGCAATTTCATACTGCGCAACCATGCGCTGGCGTGCCTTCACATTGCCTTTGATAAAGTCAATTTTAGCTTGCTCTGGTAATTCAGCACCACCACCAACAACCGCGGCCATTGCTTGTTCATGCATGCCATCGACAGCCGCTTTAATGTTAACCGTCATACGCTTGCTTGGCTTAATAAAATCAACAGCCATTTGTGCTTCATCTTCATCTGCTTGAACACCATAAGGTAAGCGAACTGCAATAAATTGATATTTGTTGGTGTTGAGTTCTTGGTTTAATTCATCAACCGCTAATTGGCATAAGCGGCCACAGGTTGATGAGTCAACACCGCCACTGATCCCTAATACAAGTGAGCGAGAGTGCGCAGCAGTAAGTCGGCTTTTAAGAAAGTTAACGCGACGGGTAATTTCCGCTTTTACATCAATAGTTGGTTGGACTTTCATTTCCGCCAGAATGTCGGCACGCATGGTAGAGCTCCTATTTTTCGTTGTGGTTGTCAGCGTTTTTTACATTATGTTATGGGCGCGGTTTTTATTAAAGACCTAAATGCGCTTTTATTTCGTTGACTTGCTGCTTAAGATCTTCGATTTCGCTCAGTAATTGTTGCACTTCACTGTTGTTATCCTGCATCGGCTCACTAGCAGCCATATCCTCAGTGATGCTGTCTGGGTCAACAAATAAGTGCATATAGCGGCTCTCTCGTTTGCCTGGCTCTCGTGCTAAGCGTGCAACATGTTCTTGCTCAATGAGTGTATTTAATGCGGCTTCAACTTCATTGACATTGCTAAACTCAGCTAGTCGGTTGCTGCGCGTTCTTAGCTCTCCCGGTGTTTGTGGGCCGCGTAGCAGCAGTAAACAAATAATGGCGCGTTGCTGCTCAGTAAATTGCAAACTGCCAAATTCGGTATTACAAAAGCGGTGAGCATATTTATTAACCCGCCCTGACAACCCTTCATCAAGAGTTACTAAGCGTGATGCAATAAGCTCATCTAGGGTATCTTGTACTTGCGCCTCAGTGAGAGACAGTACCGGTTCACGGTTAGATTTTTGATTACATGCATTAGTGAGGGAGTTTAAAGATAACGGATAATGTTCGGGTGTTGTACTTTGCTTTTCGAGTAAACAGCCAATAACGCGTTGTTGTATCGATGATAATTGCATGATTTTATTTCTCTTTAATGTGCTGCACTTAGCCAAATTGCTAATTTTTTATTTAATGAGTCAAAGTTAAGGGGTTTTGTTAAATAATCATCCATGCCAGCATCTAAACAGCGTTCTTTGTCACCCTGCATTGCATTGGCAGTTAGTGCAACAATATTGACTTTCTGATGTGCTTCGCCAGCTTTTCCTAATCTTATTGCCTTTGTTGCTTGATAGCCGTCCATTTCTGGCATTTGGCAGTCCATTAGCACTAGTTCGTAAGGGGCATTCTCATTATTTGCTAGTTTTGTTATTGCCTCAAGACCATTTTCAGCAATGTCAAAACTAATACCTGCTTGTTTGAGTAAGGCGCCAGCAACCACTTGGTTAACTTTATTATCTTCGACTAATAAGACGCGAGATGATGTACTCGAAGCTGGCATGGAAATTTTAGCGATGCTTTGTTCTTTATTTACTTGTTGTTGTTCAATGTACTTTTCGTTAGCCAAAGAGTTAAATAAGTCTGAAGGGGTTAAAGGTTTAAATATAATACTTTGCGCTTCTAAAGTTTGTTTAGATTGCTCTTCAGTTAGGCTCATAGGTGCCATTAAAATACATTTACATGCATTGTTATTATAATATTTTTGGAACGCTCGTTGCTCTGATTGTTCTGCTTGCATATAAAGTTGGTAATCTATAAAAACTGCATCGCAAGGTGGCTCTTGAGAGTGGGCCGCACGGTTAATTAAGCTTGGCATATTGCCAATAACTTCAACTTTTGCTCCCCATAATTGCAATTGTTTTTTAGTAATGCTGCTACTGAGCTTGCAGTTGTCAGCAATTAAAATGCGTTTTTTATCAATTAAGTGACTTGGCTCATGCAGCTGCTTTTGGTAGTCAAATTTTACTTTAATTGAGAAATTGAACGTGCTGCCTTCTCCATAAGAACTGACAACATTTACATCGCCGCCCATTAGAGTACAAAGCTGTTTAACAATGGCAAGACCAAGGCCTGTGCCGCCATATTGCCGGGTAGTTGAAGCATCAGCTTGAGTAAAAGAATCAAAAAGAGTTGCTTGTTTTTCTGGTTTTATGCCTAAGCCATTATCAACAACAGAGCAATTCAGATATAACTCGTTATCAGCAGTTTCAAGTTTGGCTATCACGACTATCTCACCGTCTTTTGTGAATTTAACTGCATTACCTATTAGGTTATTGATGATTTGCCTAATACGATTTGGGTCGCTTATGATAAATTCACGTTTGATATGAGTTGCATCTAGTAACAGTTTGGTATTGTTTTGCTCTGCTTTTATAGCAAATGATTCAATGGTATCGCCTAGAAGTTTAGATATATTAAAACTCACGTTTTCGATATCGAGCTTACCAGCTTCAATTTTTGAAAAGTCTAAAATATCATTGATAATATGCAGCAATGACTCTGCTGATGACTGTGCCAATTCAAGATGATGGCTTTGTTGTTTATCTAATTTTGTTTGTTTAATGATATTAAGCATGCCAATAACCCCATTCATCGGGGTGCGGATTTCATGGCTCATACTTGCTAAAAATTCACCTTTTATTTTTACTGCTTGTTCTGCTGCATTTTTCGCTTGAACTAGCTGATGTTCAGTTTCTATACGCTGTTGGCTTGCATGTAAGCTACCAATAAGTGCCGCAACTGCAATTAAAAAGCTTTCCTCGTTTTTACTCCAATGTCGTCTTGATGCGCTGTTCTCTGCGCACACCACCCCCATACTTTTACTTCCAGTCGGAATGATTGCAGTAAGCATGGAGCGAATATCAGCGCGATCAAAATAATTGCTAGCTAACTCCTTGGTAAACGGGTGGTGATATGCATCACTCGCATTTATAACGGCGTTATTGTTAATGGCATCAAAATAGTTAGGGTGTTCTATTTGCTGTAACGACACTGCCCGACTAAAACGCGATTGATTTTGATCATGACTAGCAAACGAGTTAAGCGTTTGTCGGTCTTCGCTAAATAACCAAATGCTTGCTCGATCAACCTCTAGTGCTTGGCATATCGCTTTTACAATTACATGCTTAGATAAGTTTAAATTACCCGTTAAGACGGCTTCGTGAACAGTTAATGAGGCAAGTATTTCGTTGTGCAAGGCAATTTTATTGTTTTCAAGCTCAACGCGTTTGCGAGCATCTATGTTTTGTAATGACCCAAATAGTTTGATACAGCGGCCATTCTTATATTCAGATTCGCCATGCGCTAAAACCCAGATAGCTTCGCCTGATACAGTAATTATTTGCACTTGAGTTTCAAAGCTTTCACCTTCTTTTATCGCTTTTTCGATTAAGTGGCGAATTTTGTCACGGCTGTAACCGGGTTTAAAATAGTCGAGATTGGTTGGCCATTGTGGTTGTTTATTGAGTGGCAACTTAAAGATTTGTTTAGTCATATCTGACCAATAAACAGCTTTGGTCTCGAGATTAAATGACCACGCACCTACTTTTGCTAGGCTACTCATTGTTTCGAGCATTCGCTCGCTTTTGTATTGGCGCTCGAGCATTTTTAAAAAGAACACACAAGCACCCGCAAATAATATACATACGATAATTATGGCGATACGTAACGGCCAAATGGCTGATTTTGGTGGATGCCAACCTGCTTTCGGAACAGCATACATACGCCAATTCCCGCCAGGGAAATTAATGCCAAAATTAAGTGGTGTGTCATTTAAAATAGCGCTATTTCCGTAGAAAAATTCCCCCTCAGCACCTAACCCGTTTCGACCCTGTAACGCTATGTCGTAGTGCTTATTTAAAGCTAGAAGCCCCGAATTGTTATAAACTTTATCAATATCGAGTACGACAGAAAGTAATCCCCAAAAGTGCTGTTCTGGTGGTGTAAAAATAGGCATGCGAGCTATTAAGGCTTGACCGCCTTGTACTAGTTCTAAGGGACCTGCCATGACAATTTTGTTTTCATCGCGCGCCTTAATTGCATCGTCTCGCTGCGCGGCGTTTTCTAGAAAATTGAGACCAATTGATTTCTCATTTCCTTTTAGTGGGTAAGTCATCTGAATGATCATGTTTGGTGCAGCGCCGATATTTCTTAATTCTGAAGAGGTTTCGAATAATGGCGTGGCAATTTGAGAAAAGCGGCTTTGATTTAAATTTGGCTCAGCAGCAACTGCGACGGCAAGGCCGCGAACAAGTTGAATATTAGAGATTAGAGTCGCCTCTAACTTTGCACGGTAAGCGCTAACTCGCGCAATCTCCTGAGCACGGAACGCATCTTTTTCTCGGCTATAGTTTAATTGATCGATGATTAAGCCAATTACAATAACTAGCGCAAGTGAAAACCAAAAGGCTAACTTTAGTTTTTGCAGTTTTTTATTATCGGTTTCAGTTGCTAATGGCATGAGAAAGATTGATTTCTAAACTATTTCCCTACTATAGACAATTTCTGAGGCAATTAACAATCATCAGCTAATCAAGAAAACTAAATTTAAATATTTGGATAGCAACACTATTTTTTCACAAAACTCAGGTTAATATAGCAGGTTAATACAGTGTTACTTTAGCGCAAGGGTAAATGGCATGTTCAAGATAATCAAATGGTTATTAATAGGTTTGTTCGTTGTGGTGTTACTCGCAACAGGGCTTGTTTATGGTGTATTAAATCTAAGTTTACCGGCTCTTGATGGCCGGGGTAAAAGCGACGCTATTTCGCAATCAGTGAAGATTGAACGAGACACTTTAGGGCTGGCTGTTATTCATGCCGAAAACCGTTTAGATGCAGCCTATGCTCTTGGTTTTGCGCATGGTCAGGACCGATTCTTTCAAATGGATTTACTGCGCCGTAATGCCGCAGGTGAGCTTAGTGAATTATTTGGTAAAGCTGCTGTTGGGCTTGATAAAAAAATGCGTTTTCATCAGTTACGCAAACGTAGTCAGATTGCTGTTGCGCAGTTACCAGCAAAAGATAAAGCGCTATTAAAAGCTTACGCGAATGGGGTTAATGAGGGTCATGCGCAAGTAGGTTTCGATAGTTTTGAATATTTACTGACTGGCGCTGAAGCAAAACCTTGGCAAAGTGAAGACAGCTTACTAATCATTTTTAGTATGTATTTAGATTTGCAAACGGCTACCTTTGAACGCGACAAAACACTGATCGAAATCGAAGATCTCTACGGTAAGGCGATGGTCGACTTTATTACTCAGCCTAGCCTTTATCAAGCGGCGCTCGATAACAGCGTATTAGCACCTTATAACGGAGGTATTCCAAATCTCAAAGACGCTCAATGGGCTATGACTGAGATTGCAGAGCGCAAGGAGCTTGGTAGTAATAACTGGGCAGTTACTGGGCAGTTAACTGAAACTGGTGCTGCAATGTTGTCAGACGATATGCACTTATCATTTGCTGTGCCAATCATTTGGTACCGTGCCCAGCTCAATTATCCACTCAATGGTGAAATGCAGCAAATCACCGGTGTGTCATTACCTGGCGCTCCAGCAATTGTAGTTGGCACCAATAATAAAATAGCTTGGGGATTCACCAATGGTTACCTAGATACAGCCGATTGGATAGCCCTTGAGAGTAAAGAGAAAACGTGGCAGATAGATGAACCCATCTTACTCAATGACGGCAGCATTGAAAATTATGCTTTAACTATGAGTGAATATGGCCCAGTAAAAGAAATTAATGGCAAACCATATGCACTAAGTTGGGTTGCTCACCATGAGTATGCGGTTGATATGGAATTACTTAAGCTTGAGCAAGCAAGTACGGTTGATGATGCACTAGCGCTTGCGGCTGAAGTGGGTATTCCTGTCCAAAACTTGATGGTTGTTGATGATCAAGGTAACGCCGCTTGGAAGAATATGGGAGCCGTTCCAGCCCGTAAAGAGCCCCATCAATTAGCGGTGGCTGAGCAAGCGTATCCTGCAGCGTGGCATGAAAACGAAACGCTGCGTCCATTTGTTAAAAACCCAGACAGTGGCCGATTATGGACGGGCAACTCACGCGTTGTTTCCGCAGAGGATGACCAGCGCTTTGGTAATGGTGCTTATGCCATGGGGGCTCGCTCGGCACAAATTCGCGATCGATTATTTGAAAAGCAACAGTTCAACGAACAAGATTTTTATGACTTACAACATGATAATGAAGCTCGATTCTTAACAGCTTGGCATAAACTGCTGGTCAAACAGCTCAGCAACGCAGGCGATAAATATGCGCTGTATTTAAAAGAGCTAAATAATTGGCAGGCGTGTGCTTGTAGCGATTCAATTGGTTATACCTTAGTAAAGCGTTACCGCAGTGAAGTAATTAATGGTTTATTTAGTCCATTAGAGAATAAGCTAAAAGCCCTCGACAGCAGCTTAAAACCAGTAAAACGAGACTTAGAGCCTGCTGTTTGGCAACTTATCGAAGCGCAGCCTGAAGCATGGTTAAACCCAGAGTATGCAAACTGGAATCAGCAAATGCTAGCTGCATTTGATCGCGTTATCACTAAACTAACCGAGCAGTACGGTAACAACCCGCACAGCTGGGAGTGGGGTAAGGTCAACGAGTTAGTGATTGAGCACCCATTTGCCAAGCAAATACCGGTACTTAAAAGCTTATTGAATATGCCTACGGCGCCTGGGTTTGGTGATACCTTTATGCCTTCAGTACAAGGGCGTAGTTTTGGTGCTTCGCAGCGCTTTATTGTTCAACCAGGGCATTTAGATAAAGCGATTATGGCTATTCCGGGTGGGCAATCTGGGCATCCATTGTCAGAATTTTATCGTGCCGGGTTTAACGATTATGTCAGTAATGGTTTAACGCCATTATTGCCGCAAGAGATTGCACATAGCATTACTATTGAGGCAATTAATTAATCTTCATTTTCAAAAAATGTACTTTGAGCATGCACTATCGTGGTCTTATTACGGCCAGAGTGCTTGCTCTCATACAGCGCTGAATCTGCATACTGCAGCATTTTTTCTATGGGAGTAAGGGGTTGCCATTCAATTAAACCAAAGCTCATAGTTACTTTTAAATCCGGACAGTCAGGGTGAGCTTCCAATGCTGCTATTTTTGTACGCAAAGCTTCAATTTTTGCAAAGGCTTGGCGTTCATTAGATTGAGTAAGTATTAGTAAAAACTCTTCTCCGCCCCAACGAACTGCAATATCATCCTCGCTCATGAATTCACTGATGAGTCGTGAAATATTCACTAAAATAGTATCACCTTTATCATGCCCGTAATTATCATTGATTCTTTTAAACTGATCGATGTCTGCCATGGCCATGCAAAGAGGGCTGTTATTATTTATGCAACTTTTGCGTGCATTCATAATTAGCTTTTTAGCAAAGCGGCGATTGAAAAGTTTTGTAAGAGGATCCCGGGCTGCCATTTCCGTTAACTCTAGTCGTTGTGAAAGAGTAATCTCTCTAATGAAGCCCATGCCATAAATCATAGGTAAGCCAGCAATAATTATATTAATTATTTTAATATGGGGAAGCAGCTCAGAGTAAGCAAAAGGGTAGTTTGTATTTGAAAAAAACACATACAACAATGCAAAAGCAATGATCATTAACACGCTATACAAAGAAGCTCGCTTTAAAGTTAGTTGATAGTCGATCATTAACAGGCAAGACACAGTCCATAGATAAAATTGAAATCCTGCATCTAAGCCAAGCATTGCACAAACAATGGTTGAGTGAATAACAACTTCAAGACAAAACACACGAAGAGCTAAGGAGGTTAAACCTTGTTTGATTAGAAAAATTCCTCCAGCCCATGCACACACACTTAGAACATTTACTATTGCCAAAGTAACTGCACCAATGTGAGCGAAAACGGGAATTAGCACAACGTGGACTGCGAGTGCAAAGTAAGCAATCTTCAAAATAATAAGAAACTTAACATGCTCTATTTCTTGTAACTCTGATTGCTTAGGTTGTTTTAAGAGATGTTTTAGCAACCGGACCTCTTAGACAGCTAGGTGTAAAAACTAGTATAGATTAAAATTTAGGCTGTGAAGAATTAAAGAGATTTCTGTTTCTTTAATTCATTTAATTTAATCGGGTTAAACACCAGTTCACTTCGTTTTTGCTAAGCTTTAAGCTTGGCAGGACTGTGAATTAATGCCACTCTAATCAAACCATCATTGATATCGGCTTGCCGTTTGCCTTGATAATATTTTCGTGCCTAAAAAGGAGTAGTTATGCCGGCGGAAAAAACGCATTTAGAGATTTGTAATCTAACTAAAGAACAGTACCCACAAATAAAGACCCTCATGGATCAAGCTTACCCAGGGCTTGGAGGTGCTTGGCCAAGCCATACTATTTTTAGGCTAATAGACCAGTTTCCGGAAGGGCAAATAGGCATTGTTGACGATGGTGTTTTAGTAGGCATCGCCTTGAGTGTACAGGTTGATTACGCGCGCTTTTCTAACCCACATACCTACGAAGATATTGTTGATGGTCACGACCGTGTATTTAGTGATCCTGAAGGTGATGCACTTTATGGTTTAGATGTGGTGATTTCATCAACTCACCGAGGGATGCGACTGGGTCGTCGCTTATACGATGCGCGTAAAGAGCTGTGCCGTCAGTATAACTTGCGCGCTATTTTAGCGGGTGGACGTATTCCGCGCTATTACAATCACAGTGCAGAGATGTCTCCGATGGAGTACATCGAAAAAGTTGACCACAAAGAGCTGTATGATCCGATTTTAAGCTTTCAGCTATCTAATGATTTCCAAGTTAAACGTTTACTTAAAAAATACCTTCCTGAAGATCAGGAGTCAGTTGGTTATGCCACTTTACTAGAGTGGAATAACATTATGTTTGAGCCGACTGATACGGTACTTGAGTCGACCAAATCAATTGTCCGTGTCGGTGCCGTACAATGGCAAATGCGTTGTGTTGAGTCTGTGGAAGAGCTGCTCAAGCAGGTGGAGTATTTTGTTGATACAGTATCAGATTATAAAAGTGACTTTATTCTGTTTCCGGAATTTTTCAATGCCCCGTTAATGGGTCTCACTGAGCAAAGCAATCAAACGGAAGCCATTCGTTATCTGGCCGAATACACAGAAACCTTCCGTGATGCGATGTCACGCATGGCGGTTGAATACAATGCCAATATTATCACCGGTTCCATGCCACTCGCTGAAGACGACAAGATTTATAATGTTAGCTATTTGTGCCACCGTAGCGGTAAAATTGATGAGCAGCGTAAAATTCATATTACCCCTCACGAGCAAAATGACTGGGTGATCCAAGGTGGTGACAAAATTGCGGTATTTGAAACGGATGCGGGTCGTGTCGGTATTCAAATTTGTTACGATGTAGAGTTTCCTGAGCTGTCGCGTATTCTCGCTAAGCAAGGATTAGATATTTTGTTCGTGCCATTTTGGACAGATACAAAAAATAGTTACTTACGTGTTCGTCATTGTGCGCAAGCACGTGCAATCGAAAATGAATGTTATGTTGTGATTGCAGGCTCGGTTGGTAACTTACCTGAAGTAGAAAGCTTAGATGTACAGTATTCGCAATCAGCAGTGCTTACCCCTTCAGATTTCTCGTTCCCGCATGATGCAACCTTGAATGAAGCAACGCCAAATACTGAAATGCTGTTATTCAGTGATTTAGATATGGATAAACTTAAAATTCTTCACAGTGAAGGAACGGTAAGAAACTTAAAAGACCGCCGTGAAGATTTATATGATGTAATTTTGAAAAAGCGAGAACAATAATGGCGTGGTTGTATTTAATTGTCGCAGGGCTGTTAGAAATTGGCTGGCCTGTTGGCCTTAAAATGTCTCAACAGGCAGATAGTCGCTGGTTAGGGATTGCTATAGCTGTCGCCTTTATGGTCGCTAGTGGCTTTATGTTGTGGTTGGCGCAAAAGGATATTCCGATGGGGACATCCTATGCAGTATGGACAGGTATTGGTGCTGCTGGCACTTTCTTGGTTGGTATTTTATTTTATGGGGATGCCGCTACATTTGGCCGCATTGCCGGAGTACTGTTGATAATTAGTGGTGTAATAACCCTAAAGATTAGTCATTAAAAAAGCGGCATAGCCGCTTTTTTAATGACTAGAAATAAGCCTAATTGGGTAGCATTACAAGAATGGCAGCCAGTGCAATTAACACAAGCCCCGCCGTGTCTTGGCGTTTTAACGGCTGTTTTAACCAAAGAATCGATACCATAATGGTAAAGAATACTTCTATCTGCCCCAGTGTTTTTACATAAGCAACATGCTGCAAGCTCATGGCGCTAAACCAACCAATAGAACCTAAACAGCTACAAATACTAACAGCGGTCGTGGTGCCTTTGTGTTGCCACATTTTCTTAAAAGTATCGCGCTCTTTGAATGCAATATACACGCATAGCATCAGTGTTTGTAAACTGATTATCAGCACTAACACCCAAGCTGCAGAGTGCGGAAAAGTCAGCCCTGAACTTAAACTTGCTTCACGGATCCATGATGAAGAGAGAGCAAAAGAAGTGCCGCAAGCAAGCCCAAGCAGTGCGGTGCCCAAATTAAAGTGTTTAACATTCGCGATGCCACTTAATAGCAGTACCGCAATTGCACCAATAAATACGCCAACCCAGCCCAGTAACGACAGTGCTGAGCCAAAGAACATGACACCTAAAATGGCCGCCATTAGCGCTTCACTTTTAGCAAGCCCTGCACCGACTGCAAAGTTATTCATTTTAAACAGCTTTACCATTAAACCTGTGGCAACAATTTGGACGATACTGGCGCCAACAATGTAGCCAATAAAAGCCAGATTAAAGTCAGGAAGTGCGGCGTCTTGATATTGATAAAGTGCAAATAAATACAGGGCAGCAATTGGGCTGGCAACGATAAAGCGAGCAAGCGTTACCCCGGCAACACTCACTGTTGCACTGAGTTTGCTTTGCAAAGCGTTGCGCCACGACTGCATAAATGCCGCAAAAATAGTTAAGAAAATCCAAGTCATATTGAAAATAAATTAATGAGGAGTATTTATACCCAAGCCACCTCAAGATGTGAGTTTCAGTTGGAATTAAAAGCGATTTAGGCAAGGCATTGATTGCAAATAATAGTGGTTCTATTGTTAAAATCAATAACGCAGTATAAATCGCTTTTAAACCAACCCTTTGGGCGCTTCACAGGCACTTACTCTCATCGTTGTTACTTCTTAAAAGGGACTGCCATTCTTGCAAAGTACCGCCTTGATATTAAGCTCCTGTGAAACGCTGAATTCTGCATCTTGAGGAGGCTTGGGTATATAGTAACAAAACCAAAGTGTTAGAGCATCAGCTTATCGACCAACTTGAGAAAAACTCAGCTGTGACAATATGCCGCAGGGCTTTTATGCTGACTTTAGACTATAGTGACAATGATGCTATTGCTGGCCGCTGCTGTTATATGTAGCGGCTTTTTTTTGTTTGCGTTAGGGTAAGCTAAAACAGTTAAAAAATAAGGAAATATCATGACCATACTGATTATCTGCGCACTCATCGCAGTACTCATCCCCTATTTGGCCAAAGCGCCTGTGGCTTTTGCACAAAATAAGTTGTCAGGCTACGACAATAAGCACCCACGCGAACAACAAGCTAAACTAACCGGCTTTGGTGCTCGTGCGTTGGCAGCACATCAAAATAGCTTTGAATCGCTGATTATTTTTGCTGTCGCTCTGGCAGTCGTAATAGGTAGCAATAATGTCTATCAGGTAACTGAGACCCTTGCGATTGTGCATGTTATTGCCCGTGTGTTGTATTGTATTTTCTACTACATAAACCAGGATATTTTACGTTCATTAGTTTGGCTTGTTGGCTATGTTTGTGCTGTGGCTATGATTGCTCTTTGTCTTTAGCGATAGAGCTAGTAGTCAAAAACCACAAAGCAAGCGGCTTAAATAAGGCGCTTGCTTTAGGGTCTTAAGTGATTGCTTTTACTTAGAGCTAACTTTAATTTTCTCTATTAAATCCTTTGCTTGGTAGTTTTCGTCTAAGGCGAAATCGAGTTGTACTAATGCGTTTTTAAAGCCGGATTCAGACGGCGCATACTGCCATTTTTTTAAGGCTCTTTTCGCTTCTCGATTGAAAACACCTTCAGGCTCTGCACTTACCACACTTACATTGCTGGTGGCGCCGCTTGGTAAAATATCGTATTTCAAAACGACTGAACCGCTAATACCTTGCTCTGCAGCTTGAATAGGGTATATCGGCTCTACACGCATAACCGCTTGATAGTCTTTTGTCTTTTCAACTGACATCGGCTGTTTTGCAATCGCAAAGCTGCTAAGCATGCCCGCTGTAAAAATAACTAACGCTGTTTTTGCGATAAATGAGCTGTTGTCGATCTGCTTTATTTGGTTTAGACGTTGTAACATGGTGTTTTTATCTCCGTATTGTGAATAAGCCATTAAGCCTGTTCTGCTAAAGCTTGCACAGTGCACTAATGCCTTACTGTATAAAATTCGTTGTTCAGTTGATTTATTTTTGAGTACTTGCTCATCACATGAAAGCTCTTGAATACGGCGCAGACTTGCATAACCAAGCCAAGCGACAGGGTTAAACCACAACAAAATAGTGGCACTTAAAGCGATGGCATTAATTAGGTTGTCTTTGCGTTTAATGTGCACTGATTCATGCTCTAAAATAAGCGCTAAAGCATGGTTATCGTAGTGACTTTGATAGTTTGTAGGCAGCACTAGCTTGGTATTTAAAACCCCTACAACCATAGGTGAGCTCACTTGGTTGCTTTGGTATAAGCGCATACTTTGATTGCTGTGATGATCAAGCGTAATTGGCGCTAACTGCAGTTTTGCTAGAAAACGGTAATGAAAATATACGGCAGTGATCAGCAGTGCGGCACTAATAAAGCCATAAATAGCAAACCAAGTGAGCGTAAACTGCGGCATTATTGCTTTGTTTGGCGTGATAGTCAGCTTACTGATAAAGTCGTTTTGAATTGGCTTTAAGTGCTCTGGTAGGTTCGCTAACAATAAACTAATTGGTAAAAGCGCCCAGAGTGTATAAACCAAGCGTGCCGATAGCTGGCTTAGTAACTTTCGCTCTAACAGCAATAAAAACATAATTGCAGATGAGATCAAAAGTTGTTGATCTAACAGCCAATTAAAAAATACATCTAACATAACAACGCCTTATTTTTGCTGTTTTTCCCAATCATCAATGACCTTTTTCAGCTCATCAATATCATGTTGCGAGAGTTGCTCTGATTTAGCAAAGCCACTCACCAGTGGCGCAATACGGCCATTAAAGAAACGTTCAATAAAGCTTTGGCTTTCTTTTAATGTGTATTCTTCACGGGCGATGCAAGGGGTATAGTTATATTGGCGGCCTTGTTTCTCGAAGCTAAGAGCGCCTTTTTTAACTAAACGGCTTAGTAGCGTTTTAATGGTTTTTTCGTGCCATTCTTTATCGTCACTTAAACGCGCAATTACTTCACTAGCTGTGGCTGGGTAGCCAAGCCATACTGCATCTAATACTTCGAATTCAGCTTTAGAAAGTTCAATCATTTTTATGCCTACAGATGTAATCTTTAATTAAAGATTACACGTGTAATCAATTAATGCAAACTTTTTTGTTAGAGAATGTCACTTTTTTTGATACTGACTATCTGTCCTTCGGGCAAATTCAGCGTGGTGAGTGACAGTTTTGCGATATCTGTGCGGTAAAGGTCGATGACTTTGTAGCCACAAAAACGTGCCATTTTTCGTATTTGCCGATTTAAACCTTGTTTTAAGACAATGCAAAACTGCGTTTCGTTGACTTGAGTCACCGTGCAAGGGAGGGTTATTTGCTTATCGACAGGCACACCGCCCGCCATTTTTTTACAAAAGTCGCTATCAAGGGACTTATCAACGGTGACTAAATAGCGTTTGGGTTGGTGGTAATCAGGGTGGATCAGTTGATTACAAAACTCACCGTCATTGGTCAAAATCAACAAACCTCGGGAGTCTTTGTCGAGCCGGCCAATTGGGTAAACGCGAGTGGTTTTAGGCAGGCTATGAATAAGGCTTGTTGGGTCATCAGCATTTAATTTGCAATCTATACCAACAGGCTTGTGATAAGCAAAGTAGGTGAGTGGTGCCTTAGCTAAAATTTTTTCGCCAAGTACAATCACATCATCGTGCTCATCAACATGATCTATATGATTTGCGGCACGGCCATTTACTGTTACCTCACCTTGATCTATCAAGCGCGATGCTTGCTTTCGAGAGCAAACACCCGCATGGGCAATAAATTTAGCAAGTCGTACTTTTTCTGGCATGAGTGATTTTTGTACAATTAATTTGATCACAGTATATCAAAATCACGTATGAATAGTTCCACCACCAAAGAGGAATGCACATGCCTATCAAATTATCAGAGCTTGCAGCTCACCAACCACTGCAAAAGGTTATCCTTCATTCATTAGAAATGGCGCTGTATCAGGTGTCTGTGCTGATCAATAACGTTGAGTATTATGTTACTGATGAGCAAGGTGAGTTTATTCGCGATATTAGCCCGTTGCACATTCAAAAGCGTCTCGATCACCTAAGTTATGGTGATATGGTTTTACGCCACACTAGTGCTTATGATGAGATGTGTGGTCAGCCCGAAAAGCTGGCCAGCAACATGCTTGAAGTACCCTATGGTAAGAACCACTTATACTGATTAACGATATAAGCGTATACTGAGTATATGTATCAATTAAAAAGTGATGACTCAGCTGATTTAAACAACCAGCTTAGAGAACATATTGTGGCTTTCAACGCCGCGCATTTTAATGCCGAGCGTATTCCCGTTGGTTTTAAGTTCGTTAATAAACAAAACACTGTTGTTGCTGGTATTCATGGTCAGGTATTTGGCAATTGGCTGCTTATTAGTTGGCTTTGGTGTGATGATAAGACGCGTGGTAAGGGACTTGCGACACGCTTACTCGCTGAATTAGAGAGTAAAGCTAAAGCACTTGGTGCAAACACCGCACAACTTGATACGCTCGATTTCCAAGCTAAACCCTTTTACGAAAACAACGGCTACCTAGTTAAATATGAAATGCGTAACTACCCACTCGACGGCTGCCGTTATTTTATGGAAAAAAGCCTTTAAATATCAGCTTTTACTCACTTCGCTTTAAGCACGTCTTGCTCGGTAAAAGTAACACCTAAGAAAGGGGTCGCTTCTGGGGCAAGCATAAAGGTGCGGATGTTCATGTGGTCTTGCCCTTCAGGATTGTGTAATACGTCATCACGATAAAACGCGCCAAAGCAATCTAGGGTGTTTTGTTTACTCAATTGATTTAGCTTAGCAAAGGCAAAAATTTTACACGAGCCATTATTTTCATTTGCCGCGCTTAGCAGGCCATGATTGTTAAAACCACTTGGGGTAAAGTCATAATTGTTGTCTATGACCGCCATGGTATCGGTAAACTCAATTTGCTGCGGTGTGCTTGCTAATTTCGAAAGAAATTCGTTAAGAGTCATTGCTTGTCCTTAAAAATTGTTCTTTATCAACTCTAACTCATTCACTTGCTGATTGATATTAAACTCAAAATTCTCTAAAAAGTTCATACCTAGTAAACCATACCCGGCATGATTTTCTATTACCAGCACTTCAAAATTACGAATACGTTGTTGACCGACTTGAAACGACTCGAGCTGATAACGCTCTGCTTCAACAATTCCATTAGCTGTGTTTACTTGTAAGGTGCCAAGGTAATTGGCTGGGGTGTTAAGCGAGTTTAATAATGTTTGGTTAATTACAGTAAAGCTAGCGCCGGTGTCGATCATCAGCTCGGTTTCGATATCATCGTTGATAATACTGTTCACCAAATAGTGCGAACCTCGAGCAGTTAATTTTATAATTTCAACACCTGCGAGGGCTTGTTGAATCAACTGATGTAATTGCTCAGCCTGTTGTTTATAGTCATGATCTTCGGGTAGTTGATCTAGGGTTATTTGGCTCGCGACATAATCTTCTAAATGGTAGTTAGCTAATGCATTGTTATATAAGTAATGCGCGTTGCCAGGCGCGTAATCAAGCCATTGTTGACTAATATTAAGTAGGGCTTGCCATTGTTGCGTTGCAATAAGTTCATCAATATAGGATTTGCTTAGCTCGTCTATTTGTTTGTTAAGTTGTTGCTTATCATTGCTGTCTAACTGGTTGCTAAGCGCCAGTAAATTGATAATACCTTGTTGGGTATCACCTTGTGCTATTAAACGCTTTGCCTCAAGTTCAAGCATGGTGACATCGTAAGGGTGACTATTTAAAAAGGCCGTTAAAAATTGCTCACTTAAGGTGAATTTTTGATGGGAAAGCCATGTCTCAAGTTGTTGTTGCCAAATTTGTTTAAGTTGCCTTGCATAGTGAGGTTCATTAACAAGCAATTGGGTGTACTCGGCCACCGCTTTGTCGAATAATTGGTTGCTAAATAGCGCAACAGCTTGTTGAAAGTGGGCTGGTAAAACCGCGCTTTTCTTGACTATAGGAGTGGTTGCTACAGTCTCAATTTGTTTTGGCTTCGCGGGGTTAAACAGTTGCCAAATAAAGTATCCGTTTAAGCTAAGAGAGCATAGCAATATTAATTTAAGAAAAGCATTCATCCGTTTTGCCCAATCATTTAATCTTTGTTATTTACTTACTCAGCATAAAACACATTTTTTAAAGTCGTTACTTTTTAACTAAATGATTGAGCGCCATGATATTGCTTATTTCAATATCTGCTAACCCTTGATAACGATATTGCGTTGCTTGGTTATTAAGCCAAACGCTTTGGCAGCCGGCATTATTGGCGCCTTGCACATCAGTATCTAGGCTATCGCCAATGTGCAAAATTTCCTTGTGAGGCACCTTTAAGTGTTTGGCTGCGCTATCAAATAAGGCGCTATGCGGCTTCGCTTTTCCGTGTGGGCCTGCTTGTAAAACTAACTCAAATACACCATTAAGGTTAAACTTTTCTACTTCGACATTACCATTGGTGATGGCGATGAGGCGGTAGTGTTTACTGAGATTAGTAAGTAATTCAAGTACTTCATCAGTAACGGTTATTTGACTGCGGGCATCAGCGAATGCCTGATAAGCATTTTCGGCATGCAACTGAGCTTGCTCTGCTGAAAAACCCAGATCGGTCATGGCATAGTGTAATGCTGCTTGTCGCCAGCGCGTAACGTCATCAATTAAAGTCGCATCATGTTTTAAAGCTTTATCGCGGCATGTTAACCAGTAGCTCATGCTATCGGCTGGCCATTGGTCTAATGCCTCGAGGTAATCAGCTTGTGCTTGCAAGGCTGATTTTATGATCGGATGGTTGTTGTAAAGTGTGTCGTCTAAATCAAAACTTAAAACAGAAACTGGCGATAGGGCACGGTTAAATCGGATCATAATGACAAGGGTTTACTCTGATGTTGAGCGCTTTTTAGCGCGTGGGTGGGTGTTATCGTACACTTTAGCTAAATGCTGAAAATCTAAATGCGTATAAACTTGAGTTGCAGACAAACTACTGTGTCCTAACAGTTCTTGTACGGCACGCAGATCCCCTGATGATTCTAAAATATGTGATGCAAATGAGTGGCGCAATTTATGCGGATGCACTTGTGAGCTGATCCCTTGCTTAATGCCCCACTCTTGCATCCGTAAGCGAACTTGGCGTACGGAAATTCGCTTTTTTTGGCTGCTAACAAACACGGCTATTTCATCAGGATGTGCAAATTGAGGGCGAATTTTCAGCCATGCTTTTAATGCACTGAGCGCTTTGCTGCCTACAGGTAATAAGCGTTCTTTGTTACCTTTACCGCGGACTAAAATTTCGCCTTCAGTCGGGTTTATATCTTGTATGTTAGCGCCAACTAACTCGCTAATGCGCAGACCCGAAGAGTACATTAATTCCATCATAGCTTTGTCACGAATAGCTAAAGGCTCATCATCTGGCAGTTCTAGTAGCTTAGCCATTTGATCTACGTCTAAATTTTTGGGTAAAGGCTTGGAAAATTTTGGCCCTTTAATGGCCTCTGCTGGATTGTGATAATGTGCCTGATTGGCGATATTTTTGGCTTTTAAGAATTTATATAAACTGCGAATACAGCTCAGTTTTAAACTGATTGTGCGACCACTCAATTGTTTGCTGCGCATTTGCATGCTGTAACGGCGAATATGCTCACCTTGAACAGCAAACCAGTCTTCACATAGTTTACTAAAGTACAAAGCTGCGAAGCCTAGCTGGCTCGTGTATTGGTTTACTGTGTGCGCTGAGTATTGTTTTTCGTAGCGTAAGTAGTCTGCAAATAGTTGGATAGGTGTTCGCCAAGCATCACTTAATTCATCAATGTCTGGCGTCGTCACATCGCTCATGCAAGTTCCAATAAGCGCAGTTGTAATGAGCGAACAAACTCAAGGACAAAAAAGCTGTCTTTTGCCGGTTCGAAGTGATTTACGTCATCACTACCAAACGCCAAAATAGCCACAGGGTGTTTTGTGTTACCAATTAAATATAAGGCAGTCGATTGAGTCGTGTCTGAAAACAGTAAGTCTCTTTCTTGTTGGCTTACTCGACCCAAGTAAATGCCGTCGTTTTGCAGGCGATGAGCAATTAATTCATCAAACTTTTTATCGTACTTAACTAAGTGGCATTCGTTAATGGATGGATTAGTGCAGATAATATTGCGCAAATTGCTAGCCAGTGTCGTAAAGTCGTAGTTAGTCCATAACTGACGATGACAGTCGCTAAATAAGCGGTAAATTAACTCGTTTTCTTTTGCTTGTTCAACGAGCTGCTCAATCTTATTTTTTAATAACGTATTGTGTTCACGTAATTGGCGCTGTTGAATATGTACCAAAGACGTTGCTCCAGCCGTTTGCTGTTGTAGTTCAACTTCAGCGAGCACATCAGGGTTTTTAATAAAAAAATCAGGGTGTGCTTTTAAATATTCAGCAATTTGTTGTTCTGTTAGTTTGCTCATAGTGCCACTTGTCCATCAAAAACATGCTCAGCAGGGCCTGTCATTCGTACAGGGTGGCCTTCGCCTTGCCAACGTACTTGTAAACTGCCGCCGGGTAAGTCAACTTGTACGGTATTAGCAAGTTTACTTTGAATTTGTCCAACCACGACCGCAGCACAAGCACCTGTACCACAGGCTAAGGTTTCACTAACGCCACGTTCCCACACTCTTAGTTTAATGTGATCTTGCGAAATTACCTGCATAAAACCAACATTTGCACGTTGTGGAAAACGCTCATGATTTTCAAGGAGTGGGCCTAAGGTGGTGACTTCTGCGGTATGAATGTCATCAACTTCTAACACGCAATGTGGGTTACCCATCGACACTGCGCCACTAAATACTGTGTGTTCTTCAGTGCGAAGAATATAGGTCAGCTCACGCTTGCTGGCTTTTAATGGAATTTTGTTCGGTTCAAAATTAGGGTGGCCCATATTTACCGTTACTTGGCCATCTTTCTCTATATAAAGCGTGAGGTTACCAGATTTTGTTGAAACCGAAATTTTATGCTTATTGGTCAGGCCCTTCATACGTACAAAGCGGGCGAAACAGCGCGCGCCGTTGCCGCATTGTTCAACTTCGTTACCATCGGCATTGAAAATTCGATAATGAAAATCGAGATCAGGCGAGTAAGGGGCTTCAACCATAAGCAGTTGATCGAAGCCAATGCCGAAATGGCGATCTGCCAGCTTCTTTATTTGATCACGTGATAAAAAAACATTTTGAGTAATGTTATCAATAACGACAAAGTCATTACCTAGGCCGTGCATTTTTGAAAAATTAACTAACATAACGCTCTAATTCGGGTTTGCTCTGAGCTAATCATGCCACAGAGCAGGGCGGTTATAAAAACGTTTATGGTAAAATTTTCTCACCTTGCCAAAGGCTTTCTAAGGTTTCGCGTTGGCGAATTAAATGGCTTTGCTGACCATCCACCATAATCTCTGCAACACGCGGGCGTGAGTTGTAATTTGAGCTCATGGTAAAACCATACGCGCCAGCGCTGCGCTGCGCTAATAGGTCACCGGCTTGAAGTGCAAGCTCACGGTCTTTGCCTAAAAAGTCGCCGGTTTCACAAACTGGGCCGACAATATCGTAGTTGTGAGTAGGTGTATCATCTGCGCGAGGTTCAACTGGCACAATACTTTGCCAAGCTTGATACAGCGATGGACGCAACATATCGTTCATGCCAGCATCAACAATAGCAAAGAACTTATCTTGGTTTTGTTTAATAAACTCAACTTTAGTAACTAAAATACCTGCGTTGGCTGCAATCGCACGACCAGGTTCAAAAATAAGTTCTAAATCTTGGTAGTCTGCTAATCGAGCGGTAATTTTATCAACATACTCGCTTGGATGAGGAGGCGTTTCGCCATTATAAGGCACGCCAAGACCACCACCGATATCTAGGTGAGTTAGCTTGATGCCAACCGCTTTTAACTCTTCGATAAGAGTCAGTACTTTTTCAAGGGCTGCTAAGAAAGGTTTTATTTCCGTTAGCTGCGAACCGATGTGGCAATCTACACCGGTAATTTTTAAACCGGGTAATGATGCTGCATGTTGATACACAGTCACCGCAGTTTGAATATCAATACCAAATTTATTCTCTTTTAAACCAGTTGAGATATAGGGGTGCGTTTTTGCATCTATATCTGGGTTTACGCGAATCGAAATCGGTGCCACCAAGTTAAGATCTGTTGCCACTTTTGAAATTCGTTCAAGCTCAGCCACTGACTCAACGTTAAAACACTTGATCCCCAATTCAAGTGCATAAGTAATTTCGTCAGCGGTTTTTGCAACGCCAGAAAACACAACCTTACTTGCGTCTCCGCCTGCTTGGATAACGCGTGCAAGCTCACCTTTTGAAACGATGTCAAAACCTGAGCCAAGTCGCGCTAAAATATTCAGCACGGCAATATTTGAGTTGGCTTTTACGGCATAGCACACCAAGCTATTATGTGACTTAGCAGCGTCTGCAAATGCTAAATAATGACGTTCAAAGGTTTTGCGAGAATAGATATAACAAGGCGTACCATATTGTTCGGCAAGCTCTTTGACAGCGATGTCTTCAGCGAACAGCTGATTATTATTGTAGTTAAAAAAGTCCATCTATTGGTCCTGTTTTTGCTCTGGTTGTTCGGATGGATCAGCTTGTGGCTGAGACTTTGCAGGCGGCTTAGTATCATCTGGCAGATAAAGAGCACCACTTTGTCCGCAACCTGCTAGGGTTACTAGAAGGGCGCTTAGAGGTAAAATGGTTTTTAATTTTTGGCTATGAGTCTCTTTCATTAGATTAATACGGTTGCTGGCTTTATAATCGCAGAGTAACAGAATATTTAAAAAATGCAGCTATTCGCGGATGAATTTATTCCTGTTACACTTGATGTACACAATCTGCCCCCAGATCTAGGCTTAAAGCCAGTTAAAGGACACTAAAATGACTGATCATGAATACCACACACTAGCCGATGCATTAATGCTAACTATTGAAGAGCAAATCGATGAATGTGATGCCGATTTAGACTATGAATCAGCGTCAGGTATTTTAGAAATCATCTTTCCTGATCGCAGTAAAATAGTGATCAACAAGCAAGCACCATTACACCAAGTTTGGGTAGCGACTAAATTTAACGGTCACCATTTTGAACTACGCGACGATAAGTGGATTGATAACCGCTCAGGTGCAGAGTTTTGGCAATTTATGTGTGATGCGGCAACTCGCCAAGCAGGTCAAACAATTGAATGGCGTTCTGAACTATGAGTTTAGAGTTTGTTGAATATCCAGCGCAAGGTGATCACAAAGCAACGGTTATCTGGCTACATGGTTTAGGTGATTCAGGTGATGGTTTTGCGCCCGTTGCACCGCAACTTGCTCTACCAAAAGAGCTTGGTGTGCGTTTTGTGTTTCCACATGCGCCAGTGCAACCGGTCACCTTAAATGGTGGTATGGCAATGCGCTCTTGGTACGATATTAAATCGATGGATTTAGATAAGCGTGCTGATGAGCAAGGAGTGCGTGAATCTGCTGCAAAAGTGGCTGCAATTATTGACCAAGAAATTGCAAAAGGTATCGCTCCTAACAAAATTATTCTTGCCGGTTTTTCGCAAGGGGGTGTGGTATCGCTGCACTTAGCGCCACGTCTAGATTTTAAATTAGCGGGTGTAATGGCACTTTCAACCTACATGTGTGTGCCTGCAAAATTTGCCAATGAAGCCAAGCAGCAGGGGTTAAACATTTTTATGGCACATGGTCGATTTGACGATGTGGTACCGCATAGCGCAGGCAGACAAGCATTTGACGTGCTTAGCGCAAATAACATGGAAGTAAGCTGGCAAGACTATCCGATGGCGCACCAAGTTTGTGGTGAAGAACTAATGGCTATTCGAGAGTGGTTAATTGCTCGCTTGAGTTAATTTTTGGTTTTAGAGGCCAACATGACAAAGAAACTTGTAATTACAGCAAATATGAATACCGTTGAACCAGTTAATTCAGCGCCGACGGCAGTGACTTATCAATGGCATTGGCGACGCATCTTTATGGTTAGCAGTGTTATCTTAGTTGCGCTGGCTATATTAGTGTATAGCTTTATTGGCGCTGTAAATGCTGAGCAATCTCCGCAAGATGAGCCGCAATCAGAGTTTGCAAATGCTGAGCTACAAGCGCCTTTGAATGACGCTGAGCAAGAAGAGCCAAAAGAAATCGTCGCACCGCCAATGAATGAGCAAACACCGCTGGCTGATAACACAGAAACAGCTAAAGCAGAGGTCGTGAGCTCAAACATTGTAGAACCTGACGTTACGACAGTAGAGGCTGAGATCGACAGTGAAGAGGTTATTGATGAGCAACAACCTGAAACATTAGCCGTTATTCCTGATGAAGAAGCATCACAAACTGAACAGCAAGTTGAAATTGCAGCAGCACCTGATGCTCAGCAGCAGTTTTCACGGTCAGCACATATTGCCAGTGTCGCAATTGGCGCAAAAATAGACACAGATAAAGTAAGCCGCGCAGTATTAACTACCGATGTTGTTGATCGAGAACCAGTAAACGTTTTAAAAAACGATGTAAAATTAGCGCAAATTAGCAGTAGCCTGAGCTTTTTTAGCGAGCTTAGAAATATGCAGGGAGAAACTGTTCGTCACCAATGGTATTACCAAGACCAACAGCTTGCTTCGATTGAATTGGCCGTAAGCAGTCCACGTTTTCGTACTTATTCAACGAAAAACATCATGCCAGAGCAACTGGGTGATTGGCGTGTTGAAGTTATTGACGCAGATGGCAACTTACTGGCCCAAAAAGAATTTAGAATTTTAGCTGAGTAATATTTAGTATCAGCCTGATAATTAATTGGATTTTTCATGACACAGACAACAAAACTAGTTCGTATCGCGACCCGTAAAAGTGCACTTGCTTTATGGCAGGCTGAATTTGTAAAAGCTCAACTAGAGCACTTCCATGACGACGTAACGGTAGAGTTGGTTCCTATGTCGACACAAGGCGATATTATCCTTGATACACCACTGGCCAAGATTGGTGGTAAAGGCTTATTCGTAAAAGAGCTTGAGCAAGCCATGCTTGATGGTCGCGCAGATATTGCGGTGCATTCAATGAAAGATGTGCCTGTTGAGTTTCCTGAAGGTTTAGCATTACACACAATTTGTGAACGTGAAGACCCACGCGATGCGTTTGTATCAAATAACTACAAGAGTTTAGATGAGTTACCTCAAGGCGCTATTGTTGGTACATCAAGCTTACGCCGCCAATGCCAAATTCGCGAAGCGCGCCCTGATTTAGACATTCGTGACTTACGCGGTAATGTTAATACGCGTTTAGCAAAACTAGATGATGGACAATATGATGCAATCATCCTAGCTGCAGCGGGTCTAATTCGTTTAGAAATGCCAGAGCGTATTACAGCTTTTATCGAGCCAGAGGTATCATTACCTGCAAATGGTCAAGGTGCTGTGGGTATTGAGTGCCGTATTGATGATGAAGTAACAAAAGCACTGTTAGCGCCACTTGAACATAATGAAACACGCATTCGTGTTAATGCCGAGCGTGCTATGAATCGCCGTTTAGAAGGTGGTTGCCAAGTACCTATTGGTGCATTTGCATTGGTCGATGGTGAGCAAGTGCATTTACGTGGTTTAGTGGGCGCTATTGATGGTAGCAAAATGCTACGTGATGAAGTGACAGGCCCAGTGGCTGACGCAGAGCAGTTAGGTATTACACTTGCTGAAAAGCTACTTGAGCAAGGTGCTGATAAAATTTTAGCTGAAGTATATAGAGACGCTTAATATGCATATTTTGATAACTCGTCCAGAAGGAAAAGGCACTGAGCTTGCTCTTGAGCTTCAGCAGGCGGGTTATCAAACAACCCTGTGCCCAGTCCTTAGCTTAGATTACCTCACAGTAAATAGTAGTGAGCTCGCGCCGCTAGAAAATGCCGATAAAATCATTTTTATCTCGCAAGATGCCGTGCATGCCTTGTTAAAACTCACACCAACAATCAACAAAGCAGCGCAACTTTATGCGGTCGGTCAGCAAACTGCTGATGCGGTTTATGAAGCCTTTGGGCGACGAGCCGCAGTGCCCAAACAGCATGATTCAGAAGGTCTGCTTGAATTAAAAACACTACAAGATGTTGAACTAAGTAACATTGTTTTAGTGAAAGGTGAAGGTGGGCGCACGACCATAGCAAAAACGTTAAAACAACGTGGTGCTTTATTAAATCAATTGGTTGTTTACAAGCGAAGCGCAATTGAGAGCGAACCGGGCAAGTGGATGGACCACTGGCAAACAATTGATGTAGAAGGTATAGTCATTACCAGTAATGCAGCGGTGGATGCCATTTTTAATGGCCTAAAAGAGCCTCAGCTTGCATGGTTGAAAGAGCGACAGTTTTTCGTTGCCAGTGAGCGTATCGCTGACTATTTAAAGCAACAAAATATCGTAAGAACACAGATACATATTGCTGCAGGGGCGAGCGACAACGCTATGTTCACCTGCATTAATCAGCAAGGTAGCAAAATGAGTGAAGCAGAATCAAAACAACCCGCAAAGCCAGTGACTGCACAGCCAGAGAAAAAAGCGCAAACGGCAAATACTGGGGCAAAAGCGCCTGTACAAGCTAAAAGAGGCATCAGCAAAACAGGTAGCTTAGCGTTACTTATTTCACTTTTAGTGGCTTGTGCAGTTGGCTATGAGTTTTATCTAAAATTAAATAGCGATCAGCAATCGGCTGTGGCATTGACTGAACTGACAGATGAAAACCTTCGCTTACAGCAGCAAATTGATGCATTAAAAAGTGCCCAACAAACAATGCAGCACTCGCTTTATAACAGTGAACAAAAGGTCACTGATGCACTAAACGAAAGTGCTGAGCAAACACAGCAGCAATTACAAGCGGCTTTAAAGCGCGCCGAGCAGCAAACTTTCACGCTTAATCCGCAAGAAGTCACAAGCTTGCAGCGTATGGCCGAATTTAAATTGTGGGCAGAGCACGATTACCAAGGGGCTGCTGCTGTGCTATCTCGCTTAGATAGCTTGCTTGCAGAACACCCGGGTACAGGCGCTATTCGCCAAGCAATTCACCAAGATTTACAAACCTTGAATGCCATAGAACCTGTGGCTGTTGAGGCAATTTATTTAAAACTGCATGGCATTAATCAAAAAGTTGATGAACTGGTATTTAATGCTATTTCACTCCCTGAAGAGGTCGTTAAAGAAGACCCAAATCAATTAAGTGAAAATGTCAGTGAGTGGCGTCAAAACCTTGCGAAGTCGTGGCAGCAGTTTAAAGACTTCTTTGTTAAAGTGCGCACACGTGAAGATATGGTTATCGCACCATTTTTAAGTGAGCAAGAGCGTCACCTAGTAAAACAGCGCCTGAGTTTATATTTAGCTCAAGCGCAAGATGCGGTATTAAGTAAACAAAGTAGTGTGTATTTTAGTGCTGTTGATGCTGCTCATAGCTTGGTAAAAGATTACTTTAAACAAGATGATGCGCAAACAAAAGCGGCCTTAAAGAGCCTTACTGAGCTTTCGAAAGAGCAGCTCGATTTTAGTCCAAAAGTGTCACTACAAAGTACTGAGCAGGTGAAGGAGTGGGCACAATGATCCGCTTTTTATTAATCATTATTGCAATAGCAGTCTGCTTAGGGATTGCCCCTTTTTTTATAGATCAAAAGGGTTATGTACTAATTGCCTTTAATAAAACAACCATTGAAGGGACTATTTGGGGCATCACAGCACTTTTAATATTAGCATTCGCTGCACTGTTTTTACTTTATAAGCTTTGCCGTTACGTAATATCTTTATATAGCCATACACGCCATGGCTTTTTTGCGCGCAGTGAAGAGCGTAAACAAGCGGCTATTGAGCAAGGTGTATGGAGCTTAATTAATAACGATTATGCACAGCTTGAGCTTGCACTTGATAACAATAGTGTTGCAGATAAGTGGAGCGATATACGTTATGCGCTTCTTGCTAAAGCGGCATTAGCTAATAATGAGAGCGAAAAAGCGGTTAGTTATCTTGATAAAATAAGCCAGGATAAGCAGTTAAAAGTGGCTAATTTATGGATTGCTAGCGGTGAAACCAGCACCATTTTTGCTGACCTTAAAGCGTTAGCTGAGCGCAAAAAAGCCACGAGTTTAGAGCTTAAAATGTATGCCCATGTATTGGTAAAAGAGCAAAAGTGGGCGTCATTGAATGACTTTATGCCGCGTTTATTGCGCAAGAAAACACTTTCAGAGCAAGAGTGGCAACAACTTTTTGATAGTTACTTTGCAGCTCAATCAAACGGAGATTTAACTGAGCGTTATGAGCAATTAGCCAAAAACCTGAAACCACATGCTGAGGTAAGCTATTTAACGGCGATGGCGAAGGCAGGTGAGTTAAACAAAATTGAGCTAAGCTTAATTAAAATGATAAAAAAACCGCTGCAACATAAAGACTTAGCACGTATTTTACGTACTAGTAGCGCTGGCGATGCACTCAAGTTGCAATCAAGTTTGCAGGATGTATTAAAAAAAGATACCGAAAATACAGATTTACTATTAGCCCTTGCATGTTTAGCAAATGCGCATGGTGAATATGACTTAGCTGCGCGGGTGTTTGATAAAGCGCTTAATGCTGATAACCGCCATGCCTATTTGCAGCAAGCGGTTCTTAGTTATAGTAAGAGTGCCCAACCAGAAAAAGCATTGGTACTCTATCAATAATTTTACTTCAGCCGGCAAAGGAGCAATGGCTTGAAAAACTTATTTACACTGACAATAAGTATTGCACTTGCTTACTTTCTTACAGGGTATTTAAGTAATTCTTTGCTGGCGATTGATGGTTATGCGGTTGCAGCGTGGCCGCCTGCAGGTATTGCGCTTGCCAGTATCTTACTGCTTCGAAATCGTGCTCTGCTAGGAGTTTTGCTAGGGGCGTTCTTTGTAAACCTTATTCACCTTGATAAAGTTACTGATATTTTTCACTGGCAAATGATGTTGCAAGCTATTGGTGTGACAAGTGCATCAACATTTCAGGCTTGGCTTGCCTATTACATTATAATTCATGTAGTTAAACGCCCGATTGAGTTATCGTCATTAAAGCAAAGTATGATTGGTTTAATGATAGGCGGCCCTTTGTGTAGCTTGATTGCAGCATCAATTGGCACCGGCTTATTGGTCATTAATAATGTTATTCCGAGTTATGCGGCGCTTAATAATTTTATCGCATGGTGGATTGGCGACAGCATTGGGGTGCTGATTTTCACACCATTAATTTTAGCGGCATTTAGTTACCACCACACTCGTCAACGGCTGCAAATCATTGTGCCGTCGTTATTAATTTATGTGGTTATTTGTGTCAGCTTTTATGGTGCAGCCAGTGTAAAAAAAGACAAAGACTTACAGCGCCAGCAAGCAAAAGTCAGTGCAATTCATACTAATCTTGAACACCAAGTTGATGAAATTAAATCGCATTTATCTTTATTAGCTACTTTTTTTGCTAGTAGTGACATGGTTGATTTTGATGAATTTAAGCGTTTTACAACAAGGCAACTACAATATAGCAAAGAAATCCTTGCCCTTGAGTGGGCACCTAAAGTTATTCACTCACAACTAAATAACTATCAAAGTCTACTGCGTGATGAACTGGGTGCTGATTACTACGTGAAAGAAAAAAATGCTGCAGGACAGTGGCAGCCGGTAAGTAAGCGAGCAGTCTATTTTCCGGTGCAATATATTCATCCATTAGTAGGGAACGAACCAGCGCAAGGCTTTGATTTGGCTTCAAGCGAGTTACGTAAACAAGCGTTAACTGACTCTCGGTTAATTAAAAATGTCACCGTCAGTGAGCCTATTACTTTGATGCAAGGTGATGGTAACGAAAAGGGCGTTTTATTCTTCAACCCTGTTTATTCAGACATTAATCATCAGGTCGGCTTTCGGGGTTATGTTGTTGCTGTGGTTAATTTAGAGTTGCTGGCACAAACACTAAATTTTAATCAAAATACTGAGATTGAAACCAGTTTTTTTGATGTTACCGATGGTACTAACCCTGTCGAGATTTACAGCCCAAACCGTGTTGGTACAACCGCTATTGCGAGCTTTAATTTTATTATTGGCGAGCGCGTTTGGCAGGTGAAATTATGGGAGTCAGTAGCGCAGTCGTCATGGCTGCCTTATTGGTTAGCGCAAATAGTCGGTATGCTGTTTGTTTGGTTATTGATCACATTTTTGATTTCAGTAACCGGTACTAATATTCAAATTCGTCAGCAAGTAGCGAAACAAACTCAAAGCCTTCGCGAAGAAAAACTAAAAGCCGATAAAGCCAGCCAAATTAAAAGTGAGTTCTTGGCGAATATGAGCCATGAAATACGCACACCTATTAATGGTATAAAAGGTTTGCATTATTTAGCAATGCAAGAGCCTGACTGGCAACAAGCCCGTGGTTATATTGATCAAGCCGATGGTGCATTGAATGTACTATTACGGGTAATCAATGATGTTTTAGATTTTTCTAAAATAGAAGCGGGGCGATTGGAGCTACATCAAGAACCCATCGATGTGAATACGTTGGTTAATGAACTGACTAACTTATTGCAGTTTGAACTTAATTCCCGTGCTTTAAAGTTTAAGGTTGAGTTTGATGCATCTGCGCACTTATTGATCCACACCGACCCAATTCGTTTAAAACAAGTATTATTAAACCTGTTAAACAATGCGGTGAAGTTCACTCAAGAAGGCACGATTACATTACGTATTTGGCAGCAGGGTGAATTTACTTACTTTAGTGTTATTGATACTGGCATCGGCATCAGTAAAGAGGCGCAACAGCGCCTGTTTAAACCATTCTCACAAGCCGATAGCTCAACCTCTCGTCGCTTTGGTGGCACAGGTTTAGGCTTGAGTATTTGCCAAAAACTCATTGTTATGATGGGAGGCGAGATAAGCCTCAGTAGCTCTGAGGGGCAAGGTTCAACGTTTACAATTTCGCTGCCATTTGAGTCCCCTCTTGAAGAGGTGATTCATAGCGACGATGAGTTAGCTGATATCGATGTGACAGCTGTTTCATTTGCTGGCGATACAATTCTATTGGTTGAAGATAACCCATTGAATCAACATGTGGCGAGTTCGATTTTAAAAACTAAAGGTTGCCAACCTGATATCGCTAAAGATGGCCACGAGGCTATTAAGATGATCAGTGAAAAAAGCTATGACCTTGTACTCATGGATATTCAAATGCCGAATATGGATGGCTTACAAGCGACTAAGGTTATTCGCAACGAGTTACTGATCACCGATTTACCGATTATTGGCTTATCGGCAAATGCCCACGATGATGATCTTAAGAAAGGTTTAGCCAGTGGTATGAATGGTTATTTAACTAAACCAATTGATGCTGATAAACTTTTTAAAACCTTGTGGCATTTTTTGCATAATGCTAGCGGCCATTAAAGCAGACATTTGACCTCAAAAAAGTAAATAAAATCATCTAAACTTGAAATATCGCCGTGGGTACGTATGATCCGCGCAAATTTACTGAACCTGAGTGCTAATTATGATCAATAACAAACTCCCTTTGCTTGATATTCACCGTCATCTAGATGGTAATGTTCGCCCACAAACGATCTTAGACCTTGGTCGTCAGTTTAATCTTGAATTACCTGCTGACAACATTGAAGCGCTTATTCCGCACGTACAGGTTATCGACCCTGAACCAAATTTAGTGGCATTTTTACAAAAGCTTGATTGGGGTGTAAAAGTACTGGGTGATTACGATGCTTGTCGTCGTATTGCTATCGAAAACGTTGAAGATGCGATTGCCCAAAACCTCGATTACGTTGAGCTTCGTTTTAGTCCATATTATATGGCGCAAAGCCAAGGCTTACACCCGCAAGGAGTTGTCGAAGCGGTGGTTGATGGTGTAAAAAGTGCGTGCCAAAACGCGCCAATTAAAGCTAACTTAATCGGCATCATGTCGCGTACATATGGCACCAAAATCTGTCAGCAAGAGCTTGATGCGCTACTTGCTTTTAAAAATGATTTAGTGGCGGTTGATCTAGCTGGCGATGAAATTGGTTTCCCGGGTGAGCTATTTGTTGATCACTTTAAACAAGTTCATGATGCATACTTAGCTGCCACGATTCACGCTGGTGAAGCACGCGGTAGCGAAAGCATTTGGCAAGCAATTAACGAGCTTGGTGCAACGCGTATTGGTCATGGTGTAAAAGCAATTGAAGATGCTGGACTAATGGATTACTTACGTGATAAGCGCGTTGGTATTGAGTCTTGCTTAACCAGTAACATTCAAACCAGTACTGTTGCTGAGCTTGCAAAACACCCGCTAAAAACCTTCTTAGACCATGGTATTTTGGCATCGATTAATACTGATGATCCGGCCGTTGAAGGTATTGAAATAGCGTATGAGTATCAAGTAGCAGCACCTGCGGCAGGGTTAAGCCAAGCCGATATGGAAAAAGCGCAAGCTAATGCGCTTGAAATTGCTTATTTAAGCGATGCAGATAAAGCGGCTTTAAAACAGTTAGCTGCTAATCGTTAAGCAGCTAACTTATACTTGGTGCTCTTGGCATGAAACGTAGTTTTCATATAATGCCTTGAGCACGTCACCTCGGCTGATCATGCCAACAACCTTACCACCCTCGATAACTGGGTAATTCTTTGGCTTACCCGTTTTCATGGCATCAGCCAACTCAATGATATTTTGATCGCTACTCACGGTAACAACATCGGTGCGCATGAGTTGTTTTACCTTTACCACGCCATCGCAGAAATAACTGTTTTGCATGAGCGGTTGCAGCAGCTCTTGTTCTGAAATAAAGCCAACTAAACTTTTGTTGTCATCGAATACAGGTGCGCCTAGTAATTTAAACTTTTGCAGCTCGCTAATCGCGGTGGTCATTTCAGTTTCAGGCGTAATGTGTGGCAACTTACGTTGCATAAAGTCTTGTACTTTTGTATTTAGCATTTGGGTCTCTCCCCATCGTTATTCTAAACAGAGTATGGTCAAGGAAATGCAGTTTGTGAAATCGTTTAGACGGATTAAGGCGATAGGTAAAACAAATAAAAAAGGCATCCAATTGGATGCCTTAAAAATAATCTGTATGAGTTAGTTATTTAATGAATGCAAATGCATCGGCGTACATGTTCTCACGTACCGCACCATGGTTAATAAAATCATCGCGAACCACGCCAATCATGTCGAAGCGGCCTGCCATGTAAATATCGTATGGTTCTAAAGACACGATATCTGCCATAACGGCCTTGTGGACGTAACCGGTTTTGCCAGTCCAGCTTTGCGGCGCATTTTCAACCACTGGAATGTATTGGAAATGTGGGTTGCTGTTTGCCCATGCTTGCATTTCATCATGAGCATAAAGCGCAGCTTGCTCACGAACACCCCAGTAAAATAATACAGGGCGCTCACAGCCAATTTCAGCAAGGTGATCAGCCATTGATTTGGCATAAGAAAAACCAGTACCGCCAGCAAGTAGAATAATTGGGCGCTCACCCTCAACTCGCAGCTGTGATACACCTAAACCCACTTCAACATTAACTTGCTGTTGCTCTGTATGTGCTTGACGTAAATGATCAAGCGCTTGCATTGCATATGAATCAGCACCTGCGGCACCAATATGTAGTTCAATCTGTTCAGTTTGCGACGGGCGGCTTGCAATAGAAAAGGCACGCTTATCTTTTTCGCCTAATACAAGTTGCATATATTGGCCTGCCTCGAATGACACAGGTTGCTGTGGTTTCAAAATGACCTTATGTACATGGTCTGTAAGCGGGCTGATCGCAACAACGTCAGCGAGTAATGTTTGCATAGTTTACCTTTATAAGCACAGAAGCAAATTCGGTTATGAATCGCACTCATAACCGTTAAATTTTGAGCAGTTTAACATAGTCACAGCCTAGAGAATATCTAAGCTGTCCCATAATTCATCAACACGTTCTTTGATTTTTGGATCCATAACAATGGGCTCACCCCATTCACGATCTGTTTCGCCTGGCCATTTATTGGTTGCATCCATGCCCATTTTTGAGCCAAGGCCCGAAACTGGCGATGCAAAATCTAAATAATCAATTGGCGTGTTTTCGATCATCGTCGTATCGCGAGCAGGGTCCATACGCGTTGTAATGGCCCAGATCACGTCGTTCCAATCACGTGCGTTTACATCATCATCGCAAACAATCACGAACTTGGTATACATGAATTGACGTAAGAAAGACCACACCCCCATCATCACGCGCTTGGCATGACCTGGGTATTGTTTTTTCATCGTGACCACAGCCATACGATAAGAACAGCCTTCAGGTGGTAGATAAAAATCTACAATTTCAGGGAATTGCTTTTGCAGAATTGGTACGAACACTTCGTTCAATGCAACCCCGAGTACTGCTGGCTCATCTGGTGGACGGCCAGTGTAAGTGCTGTGATAAATTGGGTTTTCACGATGTGTAATGTGAGTGACCGTCATCACCGGAAACTCGTCTACTTCGTTGTAGTAACCTGTGTGGTCGCCATAAGGGCCTTCTGGTGCTGTTTCACCTGGCATAATATAACCTTCAAGCACGAACTCTGCGGTAGCAGGCACTTGTAGGTCATTTGAAACCGATTTAACAACTTCAGTTTTACTACCGCGTAGTAAACCAGCAAATGCATATTCGCTTAGGGTGTCTGGTACTGGTGTTACAGCGCCTAAGATTGTCGCAGGGTCGGCACCTAATGCGACAGATACAGGGTAAGGTTCGCCTGGGTGCTCTTTACACCATTCACGAAAATCTAATGCGCCACCGCGGTGCGATAGCCAACGCATAATAATTTTGTTTTTACCCAATAGCTGCTGACGGTAAATGCCTAAGTTTTGGCGCTTTTTATAAGGTCCTTTGGTAACCGTTAGACCCCATGTGATCAAGGGAGCAGCATCACCCGGCCAGCAATGTTGGATAGGCAGCTTAGTTAAGTCAACATTATCGCCTTCAAGTATAACTTGCTGACAAGGCGCTTTTTTTACTTCTTTAGCTGGCATATTCAGTACTTGTTTGAATACTGGGATTTGCCCTAGTGCCTCTTTAATGCCTTTTGGTGGCTCAGGCTCTTTTAGAAAAGCTAATAACTTACCAACTTCGCGCAGTTCACTGACATCATCTTGGCCCATACCCATCGCTACACGTTTGGGCGTACCAAAAAGGTTAGCAAGAACGGGAATGGTGTGACCTTTAGGGTTTTCGAATAACAGAGCAGGGCCTTCTGCACGTAACGTACGGTCGGCAATTTCGGTCATTTCAAGGTAAGGATCAATTTCTTGTTTGATCCGCTTTAACTCACCTTTTTGTTCTAATAACTCGATAAATTCGCGAAGATCTTTGTATTTCATTATAGCCGCTTAAACGCTGAATAAACTGTCGCTATTATACTCAAAACCACTGATTAAGCTAATTTAGCCACGAAAGCTTTTGCTATTACTGGGTTAAGCTACATTGGTACTTTTTACCTCTTAAAATCAGCATGGCTTCATCGCCTTTAGACCAAAACAGCACATTATCGGCACTGTATTTAACCCCAGAGCCGCTTACTTGGCGATTGAGTAAATATTCACTCTCCTTAAATGTCAGTCTGGCTTCCTCATCATTGTACTCAACGATACTGGCGCTGAGGGTCTCATCGCACAGATAGTTGCTCGGTGCACTTTGCTCAGCACATGCGCACAAGGTAACTAAAGCGAGCCCCGAGAGAAGTGGTTTAATCATAGAAACACCTCTATTTTTGAATGAGCTATAAGCCTAACAAAGAAAAATTAACCGTTGGTGAAAATGGCAGGATAAGTTATGTTGATAGTGTATTTAATGGGCAAGGAACCACCATGGCAGGCACAAATTTACTAACCTTACTTGATGATATTACAACACTTTTAGACGACATTGCGACGATGAGTAAAGTCGCAACAAAAAAAACAGCAGGGGTGTTAGGTGATGACCTCGCGCTTAATGCTCAGCAAGTTACAGGGGTAACTGCCGATAGAGAGTTGCCAGTGGTTTGGGCTGTGGCAAAAGGCTCGTTTATCAACAAAGCCATCTTAGTGCCCGCAGCGTTATTGATTAGTGTTTGGTTGCCTTGGTTAATCACTCCGCTGTTAATGGTTGGCGGGCTGTTTTTGTGTTTTGAAGGTGCAGAGAAAATTATCGAAAAGCTGTTTGGTCACGCTCAACAAGAAGATGAAGGTGTGGTTGAACAACAAGACTTACAAGAATACGAAAAGCAAAAAATCAAAGGAGCAATCCGTACTGATTTTATCCTCTCTGCAGAAATTATAGTGATAACGCTAGGTACGGTTGCTGGCGCAACGCTGGTTAATCAAGCTTTAGTGCTCAGTGTAATCGCAATTATTATGACCATTGGCGTGTATGGGTTAGTTGCTGGGATTGTTAAACTTGATGATGCTGGTTTGTATTTACTGCAAAAAGCGCAGCAAAGTGGCGGTAAGTTTAAAGAGCTTGTAGGTAAGTTTTTACTTGCTGCAGCGCCTAAGTTAATGCGCTTTTTAGCCTTTGCAGGAACGGTTGCTATGTTCTTAGTTGGCGGTGGCATATTGGTACATGGGATCCCTGTTTTGCATCACGCCAAGCAAGGTAGCACCGAGTTTGTAACGGATTTAGTTGGCAAAACTGGGGAGTTGGCTACGCCGATTATATTTGATGGTTTATTGGGTGTTTTGGCTGGGGGGATCGTCGTTTTAATGATGGAGCTTTGGCGTAGAATTCTTCGCAAGTAAATATTGAAAGAGTCTTTTTTGTTAAAGGTTTGTAGCAAATATAGGGGCTTTGCTTTATTATTGCTCAGTTAAAAATAACAATTAAATCGTTAAATGGAGTTAATCATGTCTCGATACCTCACTTTTGTGCTGGGGCTAGCGTTATTTACGCTGTCATTTACCAGCTTCGCTAAATCTGCAAAATTATCAGTAGAAGATTTCAGTAAAGGTAATGACTTTAGTCGTGTAACTATCTCTCCTGATGGCAACTACGTCGCAGCTATAAAAAAACACGAAGGTAAAAATTCACTCATCATTGTTGATACAACCAAGTTTGCCGTAACCCATGCGGTTGCTTTTCCGGGTAATGCACAGGTTGGCGAATACCATTGGGTTAACAATGAGCGTGTTATTCTTGAAAAAGAGTATTTAAAGGGCTGGCAAGATACGCCTATTTATTATGGTGAGCTATTTGCTGTGAATGTTGATGGTAGCCGTGGCGCATATGTAATTGGTTATCATGGTGAACAGCAAACTGGTACTCGGTTAAAGAAGCAAACACCAGTTCGAGGAACGTCATATCTTTTAGATCCCTTACTTCATGATGATAAAAAAGTTTTGGTTGTCACTTACCCATGGACAGCAACCAATGAGCCAACAACCGTTGTTTATGAAGTCGATGTTTACCGCGGTCTTCGCACTTTAATTACGCGCTCACCTGCACCTATGGGGCGTTTTTTAACAGATCATGATGGTAATGTTCGTATCGCCGTATCAAGTGACGATTATCTAAACGCGACAATTCATGTTCGAGAGCCTGAAGGCGGTTTTTGGAAAGAGCTTGATACAAAAGGTATTAATTACACCGATATTACATTAAAGGCATTTGATAAATCAGGTGAGTCTGTATATGCCACTGCATCAAAGGATGGGGAAGCAGAAAGTCTAATTAAGATTAACCTAAAAACGAAAGAAGTGACGAAAATCTTCCAGGATAAGCATGTTTCACCGTCACATATTTGGGTTGATGAAATCTCTAAGGAACTATTTGCTATAGAAACCGAGGCTGACTACCCAAGTTATGCGTTTGTTGATAGCGATTCACCTAAATCACAGCGCCTTAAAGATTTATTAGGTGCACTACCCGGCAGTCAAGTACAGTTAGTCAGTAGTACAGAAGATGATACAAGGAATATTATTTTCGCATCGAGTGATATAAACCCTGGGCAATATTATTTATATGACGCGAATACCAATAAGTTACGTTTATTATTTTCTACTAGAAGCTGGATAAGTCAAGATGATATGGCACAAACTACGCCGCTACGCTTCAAAAGCCGTGATGGTTTAACAATTTTAGCTTATTTAACTATACCAAACGGTAAAGCTGAGAAAAACTTACCCTTGGTTGTTATGCCGCATGGTGGTCCAATTGCACGTGATTACTGGGGCTATGATCCAGAAGTGCAAATGTTAGCCAATAAAGGTATGGCAGTACTTAAGGTTAACTTTCGTGGCTCGGAAGGGTTTGGTGTGAACTTCCAAGAAGCCGGTTATCGTCAGTGGGGACAAAACGTTCAGCACGACATTATTGATGGTGTGAAATTATTGATTAATGACGGCACAGTTGATAAGGATAATATTTGCATTATGGGAGCCAGCTTCGGTGGTTACTCTGCACTACAAAGCGCGATTATCGAGCCAGATATGTTCAAGTGTGCAATAGGCCTGATGGGGGTTTACGACTTGCCTCTTATGTATGAAGAAGGTGACACGCAAGCAAGTAGTTATGGTGTTAATTATCTAAAAACAGTGATTGGTACTGATGAAGCCGAGTTAAAAGCATTCTCGCCAGCTTATAATGTCGATAAGCTAAAAGCACCTGTTCTTATTGTGCATGGTGGTGAAGACGAACGTGCGCCAATTGAGCAAGCAGAATCATTAGAAGCCGCTTTGAAAAAAGCTAAGCACCCATATGAAATCACTATTCTAGATGATGAAGGTCACGGTTTTTATAAAGAAGAGCACCGCACTCTTTACTATAAAAAAGTATTGGCTTTTTTAGATGATCATTTAAAGCTTTAATGAAAAGTGCCGGCGAGCAAGCTCGCCGGCAAGGATTTAGCACGGGAACGTAAGCGTGCTAGTGTGCAAGGTCTTCCTTTAAGTTGTACAAACTCAAAAGATGATTCGTTCATTAAGCAATGAAGCCTAGTTGCAATTTAAAACAGAGCAGGAGAGTGACTCTGTTATTGCTAATAAGCATTTATAAAACCAACAAAGTAATATAAATACTGTGCCATACAAAAATGTTATAACATAACAAAAATAAAGTAAATAGCGAGAGTCATATTATTAGGCTGGTTTCTTCTGCGTGATATTTATGGGTAACAGATTATTGAGTATTCAACTTACTACAATCGTAACTCAAGCATAGCTCTGCGAGCTCAACCTTTGCTTTAGGATTCCCTTGTAAGGTGGCTTTGTTGAGCCAGTAAGCTGCTTTTTCGTTATTCACTTCTGTCCCTTGGCCATCGCGATACATCTGACCCAAGTTTAATTGTCCCCATGAATAACCATCTTCCGCAGACAGGGTAAAACTTTTCAACGCTTCCTCGTATAAGCCATCTTTGAAGTAAGTGATCCCCTCCTGATTATGTTTATCGAGCTTAACGCCCGTATATAAAGGCTTAGGTCTAGGCGGGTGCATAACAAAACCACCAAATAAACTATAAAGCTCAGGTCGCATAATCTTATATATGCTGCCTTCATCATAAAGCTGCTGTATTTGTGATTTACTGAAAGTCAGGGTTTTACTAGAAAAGTAATCATCTTGAACTAGCATGCTGGTTCGCATCGCAATCTCGATGTCTTTATTGTACTTGTAAGTGTAGTTAGCAACTCTAAAAGTCATGTTCTTGTCATCCAATTCAACGAGCTGAGCTACTTTTAGGTTGTTAATACGTTTTGGTTTGCCAGTAAACTTATCTGAATAGACAAAATAGGTATCAAACAACTTTGGCTCGTTTAGGTAAGTTTGCTCGTTCTCAGTTTGTTCATTCGCCCCGATTAATGCTTTTGCTAATAGGTAAGCGATGATGAATAGGCCAATAAAGTACTTTATAAACGACGCTAACTCTAAGGCGGGCAATGAATACCAAGGTGCAGGAGTAACATAGCCACAGTCATCACATTGTCTTTGATAATTAATAGAAAGTGGCATGATGGGCAAAATAGTAAAGCGCAAAACTTTACTGTGATTGCTTAAAGAATAATGTTCACTATGGCAATGTGGACACGTTTTTTGTTTTTTATAAAAAACATCAGCGGGTGCGGTATTAAATAGAAGCATCGTTTCTTCCTGAATATTGCTATCAATAAACTAGAACAAATGCAGAGAGTTAGAAAGCACCAAACTGTAAGCAAATATGAATTAAATATGCTGAACAATGTTTTCGTTTAGAGAAACAGCCCATTCTCTGCTATGATCCACAGCATCTTCGAGGATGTCCCTCAATTATCAAGTTTGGAATATTACTGTGACCGCTACTGCTTTTTCATCTTTGGCTTTGCCGCAAGAGTTAACCGATAACTTATCAACTTTAGGTTATACGCAAATGACGCCTGTGCAAGCGCAAAGCTTGCCAGTGATCTTGCAAGGCAAAGATATTATTGCCCAAGCTAAAACAGGGTCGGGTAAAACGGCTGCATTTAGTCTAGGTGTGCTAGCTAAGTTAAATGTGAAACGCTTTCGTATTCAGTCTCTCATTTTATGTCCAACCCGAGAATTAGCAGAGCAGGTAGCGGAAGAAGTTCGTAAGCTAGCCCGTGGTATTCATAACATTAAAGTTTTAACCTTATGTGGCGGTGTGTCTATTGGTCCACAAATTGGCTCATTAGAGCATGGTGCGCATATCATTGTTGGCACGCCAGGTCGTGTTGATGACCATATTCGCAAAGGCACATTGCGCTTAAATGATGTTGAAACCTTGGTGTTAGATGAAGCTGATCAAATGCTAGATATGGGTTTCCAAGATACCCTTGATGCTATTGTTGAGAGTATTCCAAATCAACGCCAAACATTATTGTTTAGTGCGACTTATCCAAAATCAATTGCTGCGATAGCTGAGCGAGTGCTTAGCAACCCTGAAATGATTAAGGTAGAAGAAGAGCAAACAAAAAGCACAATCAAGCAATACTTTTATAAGCTAGATAACAACAAACAGCGCTTTAATACATTGAAGCTGTTGTTATTAAAGTTCCAACCAGAAAGCTGTGTGGTTTTTTGTAACACCAAGGTTGAAACTCAACAGATTTGTGATGACCTTTATGCTGAAGGGTTTAGTGCGGTTGCCTTACACGGTGATTTAGATCAACGTGAACGTGAGCGCACTTTAATTCGCTTTGCTAATAAAAGTGCCTGTATTCTGGTTGCAACGGATGTTGCTGCGCGTGGCTTAGATATCAACGATATGGACATGGTAGTGAACTACCACCTCGCGCATGACCCTCAAACCCATGTACACCGTGTTGGTCGTACTGGTCGAGCAGGTAAAAAGGGTATTGCATGTTCTATTTATGGTGAAGCAGAGCAATTTAAAGTGGCACAAATTGGCGACCACTATGAGCGCGACTTTGACCCTGAACCAATTCCGCCATTTAGCTTGCTCGAAAAGCCTGCTTATAAGCCAACCATGGCTACCATTATGATTGATGCCGGCAAGAAGCAAAAAATTCGTGCCGGTGATATTTTAGGTGCATTAACTGGTAAAGAGGGAATTGCCGGTCATCAGGTAGGTAAAATTAACGTACTTGATAATGTGGCCTTTATTGCTGTTGAGCGAGCAGCTGCAAAACCTGCATTACGCAAATTGACCGAAGGTAATATTAAAAAGCGCAAGATCCGTGCGCGACGTTTGAGTCGGTAATCTGGTTAATTATGAGCAGCTTGCTTTTAGTTGCTCATATTCGAGTTGTATTCTCTTAAACTCAATTGCACAGCCTTGGCGGTCTGGGTGGTGTTTTAATGCTAGTTGTCGCCAACGCTTTTGTAACTGTTTTTCCGAAAAATCAGTAGGTAGCTGCCACGCCTGTTGTAATTGTATTAGCTGCTGCTGAGGTAATGAGTGAATGGCCTTTTTTGGGCTAAATGACGAAAAGCGCTGCCAAAAATCAGTTAACAACGTATCAATTTCATCGCTTGTTGTATCAAAGTTTTGCCAATCTAAATAATAACCCCGTAGCGGGTCATGACTTTCTAATGCGTTACTTGTTTGCTTACTAATAAGTTCAATATGTAAAGAGGCAATCTCTAGTTGTTGCTCTGGCGCAAGTTGTGCTTGCAGTTGATACAAGCCATTCATAACTAAAAAGTTGCGTTTAAACAGATCTTTTTGTGGGTCTGCGTCTAATGGTTCTATTTTTCCAGATTCACTAAGTGCGCTGGCAAGCGTATGAACCTTCCAAACAGGCTGTTCCAAAAGGAGGTAAAAAATCTCATCAATCAGTGGGTTAACCATTGTTCGCAAGCCTGACTTTGGTGTAATCTAAATGTGTGTACGCTATCACAGCTAAACAATTGAAACTACAAAGTTGCTCTGAGATAAATATTTAGCATTATAAAATTAGCATAAAAAGCCAAGTATAAGATTAGGGATATTAAATATATGCTCGCACCTACACGTTTAAGCATACTTTGTTCAGCGTTTTTTTGCTGTTTTTTCGTTATGCCCTTCAATTTGGCTGCAAATTCATTATTTGAGCAATTCACACAACAAGAACAATGGGAAGATAAGCATCAACTAGGGTTACAGTTAATTTCACAAGGTTCACTGAGTAATGAGCAAACTCTTGAAGTTTATATGCAATTAGCCGATTTAGCATTAGAGAAAGATTTATTTTCTAAAGCAATTGAAAATTACCAAAAAGTTGAGTTATCTACATCATTTGATACCAATCCGGAGCGTTTCTTTCGTGCAATAAAAATGCAAGGAGTGACCTACTATTACCAAGGTTTGATGCAACAGGCGCTAATAGCGTACTTAAAAGCGATACCTTTTGCTGAAAAAATGCCTGACCCACTAGCTAAAGCCAATTTAATGAGCAACATTGGTCTCGCTTATTTTGATATGTTTAATTTGAATCAAGCTTTAAATTACTACAAACAGGCCAAAGATATTTATGAGCAACATGGTAGTGAGCAAGATAAAGCTGATATTTTGCATAACATTGCCGGAATATATATTCGACTTTCAAGTTACGAAGTTGCTCTTGAAATGTACAGAGAAACATTAAATATATTCCAAAGTTTAGGTGATATGGATGGTGTCGCTCAATCCTATGGAAATATGGGGGTAGCTTATTCTGAGCTTGGACAGTATCAACTCTCTTTGCATTATTATCAGCGTGCTTTGCGCTATTATCAAGAAACAAATAACGCCTATTTCTTGTCTTCTCGCCATGGCAACATTGCTAATGTTTATTTGCGCACGGGTGATTTAGAGCTTGCCTTAAGCCATGCCGAAAAAGCGATTGAGTTTGCAAAAAAAATTGACAACAAAGCCTTAGAGTTGGCCGGCGTGTTGTCACAAGCAAAAATTGAATTGTTACAGAATAAATTAACAAAAGCTGAATCCACTTTAACTACTTCAGTACAGATGGCAAAGGAGTACAAAGACGATTTACGTGTTCAAGATGGTATGGGAATGATGGCTTTAATTAAAGCAGGTCAAGGTGATTTTGCTACAGCCGTTGCGAATTTTGATAAGTTTGTTCGTTCATTTAACTCTGTTCAAAATGCCAAATTATTAAAGTCGATGGGAGAGTTACAAAGCCAGATACAAGCAACTCAGCTCAATCAAGAAATAATCGAACTAAAGCAACGTCAACAAGTACAAGATCTCGAAATGTCCAAACAACGACAGTTGGGCATTATGCTATTCATCTTATTCGTTATGCTGGTGGTAACAGGTATTACTGTATACCGTCGTAGTATTGAAAAAGGCGCTAAAGAGCAGCTTTCTTTAATGGTGGCAAAACGAACAAAAGAACTTGAAGAAACAGCAGAAAAATTGCGCAGAGCTAACGAAATAAAGAGTCAATTTTTAGCAAATATTAGTCATGAAATTCGTACGCCGCTAACTGCAATTTTAGGGCAAACAGATAATTTAATTAATGGTTATTATAAACCAGAGCACTTAAATGATGAACTTGCTGTTATCCAAAAACAAAGTGATCATTTAAAAGAGCTAATAAATGACGTGCTAGATATCAGTAAAATTGAAGCTAACAAGCTAGAGCTTAGCTTAAAAGAGGGGGATTTAGTTCGGTTGCTTACTGATGTCCATTCTATGCTTAGTGGTCAGGCTAAAGATAAAGGGTTGAACTTTGCATTTCATAATGAACTTGGTGAGCAATATTATAGCTTGCTCGACTTTACCCGCATTAAACAAATCCTTATTAACCTGTGTGCAAATGCAATTAAGTTTACAAACCAAGGCGAAGTTGAGTTAAAGGTTTCGCGTGTTGAGCAAGGTGTGTGGTTTTATGTTACCGACACTGGTATTGGCATGAATGCCGAGCAACTGAAGCAAATATTTGACTGCTTTAGCCAAGGTGACAATAGTATTAGTCGCCGTTTCGGTGGTACTGGACTTGGATTAAGTTTATCGCAACAGCTTGCAATGATGATGGGTGGTTATATAAGTGTTGAAAGTGAGCTGAACCAAGGTAGCGTGTTCTCATTTTACTTACCTTGTAAAGAGTATATACCAAGCTCTGACATCATTGAGCCTGCAAAACTCGAACAACATGCTGCCAATGGCTTATCTGGCAAAGTGCTGCTAGCTGAAGATCATCCAGATAACCGCCGTTTAATTTCTCGCTATTTAGAATCTATGGGACTTGAGGTGATTGCTGTAGAAAATGGTGAGCAAGCCGTTGAGCAGTGTTTAAAGGAGTTTCCCGATGTCGTGTTGCTTGATATTCAGATGCCAGTGCTTGATGGTTTAAGTGCGCTTAAACTATTACATGAATGTGGGTTTACACAGCCTGTATATGCGTTAACGGCTAATGCTATTAGTCACGAAATCGACGGTTATCTTCAAGCGGGATTTACAGGTTATCTTGCTAAGCCAATTGATAAAAAGGTGTTTTACACGCAACTTGCTAAGCATTGTAAGAAGGACGCCGTTACAATTAAGTCTCAGCATGATATGAGCGACTTAGTCGCTAGTTTTATTGCAAGTTTCGAGCACGAAAGCGCCTTAATACAACAACACTTTGCTGCTGATAAATACTTCGATTTGCAGCAGGATGCGCACCGCATTGGTGGTGCTGCAAAAATGTTTGCGTTAGATGAGGTGGCAGTGAGTGCAATGGCGCTTGAGTCTGCACTAAAACAGCAAAAATTATCAGACTTAACTAGCCTAGTTGCTCAGTTGCTTGAGCAGCTACATTGTGCTGCTGTAAGTCAAAATAACTCAATCTCTCCATCTTGATGATTTTTAGAAGAGTCGCTAGTTTGGATACGATCGCGATTTATACGCTGATTAGTATCGATATCTGGGTGAGCAATATGAAACAAAGACAGTTTGTCATCTATAGCGTGAGCTAAGCTAACTAAATCCTTACTGGACACAGCTTGAATTTGCGAACTTGAAAGTGCGTCTGAGTTTAATTCTACCATTGCATCAATACTAGCCTGGGCTTCGTCAGACATAGTACTTTGTATTGCGACTTGCTCATGAACGCCCTCTGAGTAGCTGCTGATAGCTAACATAGCCTGCTCTATTTTATTTGTTTCTTTTGTCGTTGCATCAGATAACTGTACTGTATTTTCAGCTTCCTTGAGAGCTGTTTGCATCAGTTGATTTGCAAGTTTGGTGCTGTGTTGAATTTTAGCTACCATTTCACGCACTTCTTGGGTCGATTTACTCGTTCGTGCAGCTAAGTTTCTTACTTCATCTGCGACAACTGCAAAGCCTCGACCTTGCTCACCAGCGCGGGCTGCTTCAATTGCCGCGTTTAATGCCAAGAGGTTGGTTTGATCTGCGATGCCATTTATTACATCAATAATTGAGCCTATAGCATCACTGTCTTGTTTAAGTAATAAAATTTGTTCGCTTGTGAGATTTATATTATCAGCAAGTGTAATAAGGCTTGCTTGGCTTTTATCTGAATCAGAACGAGTCTGTTGAACTGATTCTGTCGCAGCCAAAACCGATTGAAAGATTTCTTTCAAGCTATGATCAAGCTTTCTTGACACTTCAATCGTTCGATTTATTGTATTGGCTAAATCAATTCCATGTGCATTTTGTATTGTGGCTTTTTGAGTCATTGAGGCATAGGTGTCTCGCAGAGCATCTGCCATAGGAAGAAGCCGCGCAGATGAAGCCGAAACTTCACTAAGTAAATGCTCGACCATGGTTAGACTTGCATTTAAAGCGTGACAGACCTCAGGTAATTGGCTGTCACTTTCATTAAACCGAAAAGTGAAGTCGATGCCATCTTTTGTTGTTATACAAGATACAAAATATTTAAGGTAGTCCTTTTGTTTGTCATTATCTTTATGTAGATAAATGATTAATAGCGACCAAGGAATGACTGAAACTAAGCCAAAAATGACTATTTCTTTCATAGATGAGTTGAAAATGATAAAGCTGGTAATACTGCCAATTAAGCTAACTACAAATAGAATAATTGCAATTTTTAAATGCGACATAGAGGATCCTTACCTTTATATCTAATCATTTATAGAACAATTATTCTTCAAATACCAATAAACTTATTCTGAAAAAGTATAACTTTTAAAGTGTTATGTGCTTAGTTTTAGGCAAAAAAAATGCCTGTATTAAACAGGCATTTTTTAAAAACTTAGTAATCGTTACTGTCGTTTCATTGAGTCAAAGAATTCATCATTGGTTTTGCTCATCGAAAGCTTATCAATTAAGAATTCCATGGCGTCAATTTCTGACATCTCATGAACGATCTTACGTAAGATCCACATCTTTTGTAGTTCATCAGGTTTAGTAAGTAACTCTTCGCGACGCGTACCTGAGCGGTTAAAGTCAATCGCTGGGAATACACGCTTTTCGGCAATCTTACGATTTAAGTGTAATTCCATGTTACCTGTACCTTTGAACTCTTCGTAGATAACTTCGTCCATCTTCGAACCAGTATCGATAAGAGCCGTTGCGATAATTGTTAAGCTACCGCCTTCTTCTACGTTACGAGCTGCACCAAAGAAACGCTTTGGTTTGTGTAATGCGTTTGCATCAACACCACCGGTTAATACCTTACCTGATGATGGGATCACCGTATTGTAGGCACGAGCAAGACGTGTGATTGAATCAAGTAAGATAACCACGTCTTTTTTATGCTCAACAAGGCGTTTTGCTTTTTCAATTACCATCTCGGCAACTTGAACGTGACGACTCGCTGGTTCATCGAACGTTGAGGCAACTACTTCACCTTTTACAAGGCGCTGCATCTCTGTAACTTCCTCTGGACGTTCGTCGATAAGAAGAACCATCAGTTCACAATCAGGCTGGTTGTAACTGATCGATTGCGCAATGTTTTGCAGTAGCATGGTTTTACCCGCTTTCGGCGGAGCAACGATAAGCGCACGTTGACCTTTACCAATTGGAGAGGCTAAATCAAGTACACGTGCTGTGATGTCTTCAGTGCTACCGTTACCACGCTCCATACGTAAACGTTCGTTTGCGTGTAGTGGGGTAAGGTTTTCAAATAGGATTTTTGTGCGAGAGTTTTCAGGTTTGTCGAAGTTTACTTCATTTACTTTTAATAGTGCGAAGTAACGTTCGCCGTCTTTAGGTGGACGAATAAGGCCTGAAATTGAGTCACCAGTACGCATGCTGAATCGACGGATTTGACTCGGTGATACATAAATATCATCTGGGCCGGCTAAGTAAGATGCTTCTGATGATCTTAAGAAACCAAAACCATCTTGTAAGATCTCTAGTACACCGCCGCCATAGATGTTTTCACCGCTTTTAGCGTGCGCTTTAAGGATGGCGAAAATGATGTCTTGTTTTCTTAAACGGGCTACGTTTTCGAGCCCCATGGACTCAGCTAAGTTTACAAGCTCTTTTATAGACTTGTCTTTTAATTCGCGTAAATGCATATTGGTGGGTTCTTTATTACAATTGTCATACTCAAAATCATCGTTTGATACATGAGTGAGGTTTGTTGGTATAACTAAGGATTAGTTGGCTTTATAAACTAGCAGGTCACTAGCAAGGCGTCCAGTCTTTAAACAAAATAAAGCTAAAAAAAGGGCAAAAAGCCCTTTTTTTATATTTTCATTAGATGTTGTTTTCTAAAAACTCTACTAATTGAGTCTTAGATAGAGCACCAACTTTAGTTGCTGCAACTTGGCCATCTTTGAAAAGAAGTAATGTAGGGATACCACGGATACCGAACTTTGGTGGTGTGCCTGCATTCTGGTCGATGTTAAGTTTACCAACGGTAACTCGGCCATCAAACTCGCCAGCTACTTCGTCAAGAATAGGGGCGATCATTTTACAAGGTCCGCACCATTCAGCCCAAAAATCAACAAGTACAGGTTTGTCTGATTGTAGTACGTCAGCTTCAAAGCTATCGTCAGTTAATTGAATAATTTTCTCGCTCATTGCGATCTCCGATTAGTTAGGCGAAATATTTAATGCGTATTTAAACACTCTTGTTTCTTATTGCAAGTTTAAACGTTATGCTTAAACGCTATGACTAAGACACATTTGACCGATAAAAAGTTTTCAGACTTTGCTATCGCACCGGAAGTGGTTGCCGGTTTAACCGAAAATGGGTTTGAATATTGCACACCCATTCAAGCAAAATGCCTACCTTTTATTTGTGAAGGCCGCGATATTGCGGGCCAAGCACAAACAGGTACGGGCAAAACGTTGGCGTTTTTAACCGCCACGTGCCATCGGTTATTACAATCTAGCAAAGCATCTAGTAAACATCCAAGAGCCCTGATCATGGCCCCAACAAGGGAGCTGGCGATTCAGATACACAAAGATGCAAAAATTTTAGCGCCACACTGTAATCTTAACTTAGGATTAGTATATGGTGGCGAAGATTACGAAAAACAACGTGCACAACTAGAAAAAGGCGTTGATATTTTAATTGGGACTACTGGACGCCTTATCGATTTATACAAGCAGGGCTGTTATACCCTCAATGAAATCGAGGTTGTAGTGCTTGATGAAGCAGATCGTATGTTCGATTTAGGCTTTATAAAAGATATTCGTTATATGTTTAGACGTATGCCAGAAACGTCTGAGCGATTAAACCTATTATTCTCTGCAACCTTGTCATATCGTGTGCAGGAATTAGCGTTTGAACATATGACTAACCCTGAGCACGTACAAGTCGAGCCTGATGTAAAAACAGGTAAGCGTATTCAAGAAGAGCTATTCCATCCATCGCAAGATGACAAAATTAAGTTACTGTTAACTTTAATTGAAGAAGAATGGCCAGATAAAGCGATTGTGTTTGCAAATACGAAACACAGTTGTGAGAATGTTTATGCATGGATGAAAGCCGATGGTCACCGAGTTGGTTTATTAACCGGTGATGTAAACCAGAAAAAGCGTCAATCAATTTTGGCTCAATTTACCAAAGGCGATTTAGACTTTTTAGTAGCAACAGACGTTGCAGCTCGTGGTTTGCATATCCCAGAAGTAAGTCATGTATTTAATTTTGATTTGCCAGATGATTGTGAAGACTATGTACACCGTATTGGTCGTACCGGACGTGCAGGTGCATCAGGACACGCTATTAGCTTTGCCTGTGAACAGTATGCCTATAATCTCCACGAAATTGAGCAATATATAGAACACAGCATTCCATTATCACATTATGATAAAAGTGCATTGCTTGATGATTTAACTAAGCCTACTATTCAGAAAAAGCGGAACTATTCTACAGGCCCACGTAATCGTAATAACAACGGACGTCGACCAAATAATAGTTACCAGAAATCGCGGTCGTGATAAACGACCGTTATTGAAGACTTAGTAGTAACTAGAGGTTTTTGAACGGTGGGGCAACTTCAACCGCAAAAAAATGTGTATGCAGTAATCGACTTAGGATCAAATAGCTTTCATATGCTGATCGCTAAATCGATTGCTGGCGGTCTGCAAACGATCGGTCGAGTAAAACGTAAAGTAAGGCTTGCTGCAGGGCTTGATGAAAACAACGTCCTTAGCACTGAAGCCATGCAACGAGGTTGGGAATGCCTAGCCTTGTTTGCTGAACGTCTACAAGACATACCAAAGAAAAACATCACAATTGTTGCGACCGCAACTTTACGTCTTGCTACTAATGCTGATGTATTCAAGCATAAAGCTGAACAGATCCTTGGTCATAAAATCAATGTCATCAGCGGTGAGTTAGAAGCTAAGACAATCTATAAAGGCGTGGCGCACACCTCTGCTTGTAGCGGTAAACAACTGGTTATCGATATTGGCGGAGCCAGTACCGAAGTTGTTATCGGTCAGGGTTTTGATGCACTGCATTATAAAAGCCTACACATGGGCTGTGTTACCTTCCTAGAACGCTACTTCAAAGATCAAAAGCTCAGTAACGAAAACTTTGCTGCTGCAATTAAAGCTGCAAGTGAAGTGGTTGCAGAAATTGTCGATGAATACCAAGCAACCGGATGGCAAATTGCGAGCGGTGCGTCAGGCACAGTGCAAGCGATCCAAGAAATCATGGTTGCACAAAACCAAGATGAGCTTTTAACGCTTGATAAACTTCTCGCTATTAAAGAGCAATCAGTGCAATTTGAAACGATTGCTGATCTTGAGCTTGCTGGCTTGAGTGAAGAGCGCCGCCTAGTGTTTGTTTCTGGCCTCGCTATATTAATCGCCTTGTTTCAATCGCTAGATATAAAACAAATGGGTCTTGCGCGCGGTGCATTGCGTGAAGGTGTTTTATATAGCATGGTGCCAGAGCTTCATAACCACGACATCCGCAAGCGTACAGTTGATGGTTTAATGAATCGCTATCATGTAGATCAAAAACAGGCTTGTCGTGTTGCGCAACTTGCGGAGCAGTTGGCTAAAAGCGTGATGGGGCAATGGCAATCGATCGATGAAAATGCAATTGCATTGCTAAGGACAGTAGCAAAATTGCACGAGATAGGCTTACTAATAGAGTATAAGCTTTATCATAAGCACACGGCTTACATTATAGAAAACACAGATATGCCAGGATTCTCGCAATCTGAGCATAAACTAATTACTGCTGTTGCTAGTGAGCATCGCGCTGATCTTGTTAAAAACAGTTTTGCTCACTTGGGCTGTCATCAAGTACTCGCAGAATGCTTAACAAGAGTTGTGCGGATCGCTGTGATCTTATCAATGCGTCGCCAAGATGATGTACTACCAGCGATTGATCTCAGTGTTAATGAAAACACCCTTACACTAGCATTTGATGGTGATTGGTTAAAATATCATCCATTAATGGCCAGTGAGCTGCAACTAGAGTCCAAGCTACAAGCAAAAGTAGGTTGGAAGCTTATAGTAAAATAACGTTAAAAGGCCCTTCGGGGCCTTTTTTAGTGCTATTTTTACCCGTTTCGTTCGTATTTTGTGCGAACAGTCATTTTTTTAATAAAAACTTCAAAAAACAGTTGATCTCAATTCGGATCTCCCTATAATGCGCATCCACCGACACGGCGGACTGCTTA
>NZ_JANHZR010000012.1:0-78029 GCF_041414715.1 Pseudoalteromonas sp. DY56-GL22
CCTAGAACCTAGAACCTAGAACCTAGAACCTAGAACCTAGAACCTAGAACCTAGAACCTAGAACCTAGAACCTAGAATAATAGAGTTTAATAAAAAATTTTAAATAATCTCGGTGATTGAAGTCTAATATCTGAAATCAAAGCACCGATATCCGAAAACAGACACCTGATATCTAAAACTGATATCTGAAACCTGATATCTAACCCCTGATATCTAACCTCTGATATCTTTCACTTGATATCTTTTGTCTAACCTCTGATATCTAACTTCTGACTTCTCCTGCGGCTTCTTTCTTTCGAAATCTAGCATACTTTCATGGAGTAAAAATGGAAATCTCCCAAGCCCGCATGACTCACCTAAAGCAACTAGAAGCTGAATCTATTCACATTATTCGCGAAGTTGCTGCCGAATTTGATAACCCAGTAATGCTTTACTCTGTCGGCAAAGACTCTGCGGTAATGCTGCATTTAACAATGAAAGCGTTTTACCCTGCTAAACCACCGTTTCCGTTAATGCATGTTGATACAACATGGAAATTTAAAGAAATGATCGAGTTTCGCGACAAAATGGCCGAAAAGCTAGGTTTTGATTTGTTAGTACATATTAACCAAGAAGGTGTGGATGCCGGCGTAGGCCCGTTTACTCACGGTAGTGCAAAGCATACCGACATCATGAAAACTCAAGGTTTAAAACAAGCGTTAGACAAATACCAGTTTGACGCTGCATTCGGTGGTGCACGCCGCGACGAAGAAAAATCTCGCGCTAAAGAGCGTGTTTATTCATTCCGCGATAAAAACCACCGTTGGGATCCTAAAAACCAGCGCCCAGAGTTATGGAATACTTTTAACGGTAAAGTAAACAAAGGCGAAAGCATTCGTGTATTCCCATTAAGTAACTGGACTGAGCTTGATATTTGGCAATACATCTACCTAGAAAACATCGATATTGTACCACTTTACCTAGCAGCAGAGCGCCCAGTGGTTGAGCGTGACGGTACATTAATTATGGTTGATGACGAACGTATGCCACTTGAAGAAGGTGAAGTACCAATGAAGAAAATGGTACGCTTTAGAACCCTAGGTTGCTACCCATTAACAGGTGCGGTTGAATCTAACGCCACAACGCTACCAGAAATCATTCAAGAAATGTTACTAACAAAAACATCAGAGCGCCAAGGCCGTGTAATCGACCACGATTCATCAGGCTCAATGGAGAAAAAGAAAATGGAAGGTTACTTTTAAAAAGCCGTAAGCTCTAAGCTCTAAGCTGTAAGTCTTAAGTGGATTAAAGACTTTACTAAATAGATACAACAAGGATTGTTATGAATTTTGAAAATTTAGAAGTTTGGAAGCGTTCGGCAAGGTTGTCTTCGAATATTTATAAAGGAACAACTGAATTGCGGGATTACGGCTTTCGAGATCAGCTGACTAGAGCTGGCTTATCAGTACCTAGTAACATCGCGGAAGGGATGAGTAGAGATAGTAATAAAGAAAAACGTCGATTTTTAGATATTGCTCGCTCATCGCTTTCAGAAGCTCGGACTCAAATTTATATCGGAATAGAGATAGGATATTTATCTAACGATATAGGGTCTATATGGGTTGCAGAAACAAAAGAGTTACAGGCAATGCTTTGTGGCCTGAAAAACTCAATAGAAAGTATTTAGACTTCAAGCTTATGGCTTATAGCTTATAGCTTAAGTAAGGATGGAAAATGACTGAACAAATTACCCAAAACCTTCTTGAAACAGATATCGAAGGTTACTTAAAACAACACGAAAATAAAGATCTATTACGCTTTTTAACCTGTGGTAATGTTGATGACGGTAAATCAACATTAATTGGCCGTTTATTACATGATTCAAAATTAATTTTTGAAGATCACATGGCGGCTATCAAAAACGATTCAAAAAAATTCAATACCACAGACGAAGAGTTCGATTTAGCGTTACTTGTAGATGGTCTTCAGTCAGAACGTGAGCAAGGTATTACTATTGATGTAGCTTACCGTTATTTTGCCACTGAAAAGCGTAAGTTTATTATTGCTGACTGCCCAGGGCACGAACAATACACGCGTAATATGGCAACCGGTGCATCTAACTGCGACCTTGCTATTGTGATGATTGATGCGCGTAAAGGTGTACAAACACAAACAAAACGCCACAGCTATATTGCATCACTACTTGGCCTTAAGCACGTAATTGTAGCCATTAATAAAATGGATTTAGTTGATTACAGCCAAGATGTTTACCGCCAAATTAAAGCTGATTACAAAGCCTTTGCTGAGCAATTAGATATTCCTGATGTACGCTTTGTACCAATCTCGGCGCTTAAAGGCGATAACGTTGTTGATAAAGGTAGTAACCTAGACTGGTACCCGGGTGCCACATTAATGCAATTACTTGATACAGTAACCATTAGTGACGATAAAAACTTAGATACTTTCCGCCTACCTGTACAGTATGTTAATCGCCCTAATTTAGATTTCCGCGGTTTTTGTGGCACCATTGCCAGTGGCATTATTAATGTAGGCGACCAAGTTACAGCATTCCCATCAGGTAAAACATCATCAGTAGAGCGTATTGTTACTGCCGATGGCGATTTACCAACGGCTTTTGCAGGACAAGCCATAACATTAACCTTAAAAGACGAAATTGATATCTCTCGTGGTGATGTCATTGTTAAGTCAAGTACCGATCAAAAGCAGCTACCTACAACTAGCTCAAACTTTGCAGCAACCATTGTGTGGATGGCCGATGCCGCAATGCAACCAGGTAAAGAGTACGAGCTAAAAATTGGTACTAAAAACACCTTTGGTAAAATCAGCAATATCAACCACCGTATTGATGTAAACACCCTAGAGCAAATTGATGCCAGTGAATTACAACTAAACGAAATTGCAAATTGTACTATCGAAACATCTGCCCCAGTGGTGATTGACCAATATAAACAAGTGGTAGGCACAGGCTCGTTCATCATCATTGACCGCTTAACCAATGTAACGGTTGGTGCGGGTATGATCACAAATACAACGAGTGAGCCACAAAGCTCGAATTTTGAAACTCGTGTTTATACAGATGCTGAGAAGGCTTTGAATAAATATATATGTGAACATTACCCTGAATGGGATTGTAAGAGAATATGAAAAAAACAATCGTAAATACATTTATAGCTGGTTCTCCTAAGTGTGGAACTACAGCCTTATATTCTATTTTAAATAGATCTAAAATAATTTTTTTTCCTGAGTATAAAGAGCCTCACTTTTTTGCTGATGATTTGGGTGGGTATAAGGCCCATGATAATATTGGTGACTTTCATAGTTTGTATAGTAAACTAAAAGATGAAAAGATAGTTGGTGACGCTTCGATATTTAATCTTTACTCTAATTCCGCATTGAAAAATATTAAAAATTATAACCCAGATGCAAAAATAATTTTAATGCTAAGAAATCCAGTTGATGCCGTACCATCTTTTCATGGTCAGTTACTTTATACTCAAGATGAAAATATCGAATCTTTGGAAGAGGCTTGGGATTTGTCAGGAAAGAGGGTCAAAGGTGTAAATGCACTGGAAACATGTAAATGTGAAAAAATATTGGACTATAAGAAAATTTACTGTTACGGAACTCAGCTAGAGAAACTTTATTCGATCTTTGATAGAGAACAGGTCCATGTTGTTATATATGATAAATTTAAAAACGATTATGAAGGAGAACTAGTTAAGTTGTTTTCTTTTCTGGATATTAAATATGAATTTATTGAAAATGAGATAGTTAATGAAAATACAAAAAATAGAATTAATTGGTTTGCTAGGCTTTTAAGGCGTCCACCTAAATTTCTCGTCATTTTAAAAAGGTTAATTATGGGAAGGGGAGAGAATTTTATTTATAGGTTTTTATTAAATTTAAACACCAAAAAGAAATTGAGAGACCCTGTATCAGATGAACTTAAATATCGTATTTATTTAAATTATAAAAGTGAAATAGCTGCGTTAGAATCAATATTAGGAATGAAATTAGATGAGTGGAAAATCTAAAAATGTTGCTTTTATAGTTAGAAATACAGATTTTGGCGGAATAAACTCTGTGACTTTAGAGTTGGTTAGAGAAATGAAAAAGGTAGGTGATGTTAATCCTATTGTTTTTTCTCTATCAAAATCTAAGAATAATATATTTTCAGACTTTGAGGTTCATTGTTTAAAAGGTTATTTGAATGGAATGGTGGGTTTTCTTAACAGAGTTTTTAATAAGTTTTTACCGCTCCTTGGTGGCTTTTTGTTAAAGCCTCACTTTGTTAGAAAGCTAGAGGTTGAGCTATCTAAGTTTGGTTATATAGACAAGGTTTTTTTGTGTGGGTTTGGTGTATATAGTTTTTTTCCTAGATTAAATAATGGTAAATTCTATTATATTTCGCATAGTATAAAGTCTAAGATGTTAAAAAATAGAAATAAATTTACTTATAAGTTGAGTTTGTACTTACTAAAAAAATCAGTTGAGTTAGATAAGTTAGTTGTTGTTTCTGAAGCTGTTAAAAAAGACTGGCTTAGAAATGTTAATCTAAATGAATCGAATATTTATAAAAGAATTTATAATCCTATTAATTGTGAAAGGATTCAAAATTTATCATATGACGTGAAATTAGATGACTTTGATAAATACTTTGTTTTTTGTGGTCGCCTATCAGTTGAAAAAAATATTTTTTTAATTATAGATAGTTTTGTGGATAGTGGTATTGATTTTCCACTATTGCTGATAGGTGACGGCCCCCTTAAAAGTGATGTATCCAATTATATTAAGGAAAGACGTTTAGAATCGAAGGTTAAGTTGGTAGGAGCATTGAGAAACCCTTATCCGTTAATTAGGCGAGCTCAAGCGCTAATTCTATTTAGTCAATATGAAGGGTTACCAACAGTAGCTTTAGAGGCAATCTGTTTAAATGTAAACCTTTTAATAGGTGAGTGTGGAGGGGCGGCTCTCGATGTGATAGATAAAAATCAACACGATAAAATTATTCCTGATAATAATACGGAAGAATTAACAAGTGCCATCTGTGAAGTCGCGCTAGGAAAAGAAAGAAAATTCAGTTTAAAAAATGACTTTTTGCCTCAAAGAGTAGTCATGAAGTACCTACAGGATTAACTGTGACTTTTAAAATACTTTTATTTTTATCATTGTTTTTAAGTACTTTTACCTTTTCATCCGGTGGGGATGGTTCTGGACTTTACAAAATATATTATCCTATAGTTTTGTTTTTTACTTTGACTACTCTTTTTTTTAGTAAAGGGTTGAAGGTTTATAAAGATGTGTATCTTTTCTTTTTATTTTTTTTGTTATACCTTCTAGTTTCCTTTTTAAATAATGCTAGTGTTGATTTTTATATTGTTGCAGCAGTGTTAGCTGTTTGTGGTCTTTCTTTATCATTATCTATCTTGAATGACCCAGTTTCTGCCGTATTAGTCATCAGAGCTTTTATTTTATTTAATATGGCTTTTCTAACTTATCAATTTCTTTATACAGTAATATTAGGTGAGGGGGTTTATTTGCATGGCAAACTCTTTTCATTTTCTAGAGAGGTTTACAGCCTAGTAGAAATGGGAACATTTTATCGAATGTCAGGGTATCACCTTGAGCCTGGTAGCTATGCAACAGTTATTGCATTGATGCTTTTCCTATATAAATATCTCAATAATGGTAAAGTTGAAACTCCTATTCATTTTTGTTCACTGTCTTTACTATTAACATTCTCTGTTATTGGTTTTATTCTTTTTACAATCTTTTATTTAAGTTATTTTAAGGATACACTTTCATTTAAAAGGTCATTTTTTATTTTAATGGTTTTAGCTTTATTCTGCAGTATACTTATATATGAAATGGGCGTTTTTTCTTATGTAGAGCAAAGATTTGCATTTGGTGCATCAGGTGATAGTTCTGCAAGTGTTAAAATGGCAAATCTTTATTATTTTATTCAAAATTATGATTTGGAAAAGTTTTTGATCGGGTATGGGATGAAACCAGACCTTATTCTATGTTCTACATGTGGTCACGTACAAAGTAACGGCGTGATCTTCAATTTGTTTTTTCTGACAGGGGTTATATTAACATTTTTTTTCTTTGCATTACTTTATTATTCAGGTGCTTTAAAAGTATTTCTCCCCCTAATAATAGGTTTTTCTATAATTAGATACGGGCCTAGTTTTATTATCTTTTGGTTAGTTTTTTCATTCATGCTTAATGCCAGGTCTTACAAATATGCAATCCAGTAGAGTTTTATTTTTACAACCAAGACCTTATTTTGAAGAGTTATTGGGGTGCGATTTTGATGAAGGGATTACTGCTGTATTTGGTATTTGTTTTTCTTTAAATGTTTCAAAACATCTATCTAAATTTGACTTGGTTGTTAGTTGCCTTGATCATGATATTTCATGTAGAAAACTATGTGAAATTGCAGAAGGAATAGGCATACCTACTGCATACTTTATGGATGGTATATATGATAATGATAATGCCAAAAATTCATGGGTTTTTAAGAAAAATAATACCATTCAATTTGGGGTTGATTGTTATACTTTTATTTTCACACCTTCACCTAAGTCAATAGAAAAGTTAAATTTAAAGTCGGTTGTTTTTAAATATATTCCGATGAGAGTTCACTACCTTGTTTCTCAGGATGAGGGGAATAGAAGGGATATATTGATAACGACGGCAAATACACCTTATTTCGATGAACTTGAGAAGGAAAGTTTAATATCACTTTTAACAAGGTTGATTGTATTTTTAGATGCCGCGTCTTTACCTTATAAGTTAAGACTTTTTGATGGTGACTTATTAAAAGCTGTTTCTGATCGGTTGGGTTATTTACCGAAAAATTACACTAACTCAAATTTTGAAGATTACGCTTACTCTGGTTTATATTTGTTTTCCACAATATCATCGGTCTTTGTTCCTTTTAATCAGCAAGGGGGAGTAACAATTGAGTTATCTCATAGGTCAAAGAGTTCAACTGAAGATTTTGTTGATTACTCTATTGGAAATGAGTTTTCTCTTAGAGATTTGGAAAATATTTTCAAAATAGTGCCAAACTTTTCAAGTTGCTCAGAAAAGCTTGTAGATATGAAGTTTTTAGTAGATGAAGCTTTGAGTGTTGAGAGGAATTTAAACACTTCTTCAAGTAATATTTTTCCTAAATTTTATCTTAATTTTAATTTTGTATATAGATATGTATATAAGGTTTTTAAAATTAATAAATATAAAAAGCAACTTCTTCGGTTTTTAAATTGACTTTTAGAGTGGTTTTAATTTTTTATGATTATAGTTCATATTATCGAATCATCTGCGACTGGTACTTTGTCAATCGTGAATATGGCGGCAAATCATCAGACTAAAGTTAATGATGTTACGGTTATATTCTCACGTAGGCCTGATACCCCTGAAAATATAAAAAAAACCTTTGCTAATGATGTAAAGTTAATTGAAGATAGATTACAAGCAAAGTATTTTCCCTTCTCAGTATTTTCACTAAGAAAGCATATAAAAAACTTAAACCCAGATGTAGTTCACTGTCATTCTTCTTTTGCAGGTTTTGTCGGGCGTCTGGCTGCAATTGGATTTAAATCAAAGGTATTTTACAGCCCACACTGCATTTCTTTTATGCGCAAAGATATTAGCTTTTTTAAAAGAACTTTGTTTAAGCTATTTGAGAAAATAGGCTGCTTAAAGAACAGTACTTATATTGCTTGTTCGCAAAGTGAGCAGTATGTAATAAAAGCCGAATTGCCAGGTTCCCGAGTCGTATTATTGGAAAATGCTGTTGATTTACGTGACTTTCGAAAGGAGTTAAATGTAAGCCCTAAAATTCAACGCATAATTACTGTTGGAGGCATTCGACCACAAAAAGGCCCTGAAGAGTTTGCAAAAATAGCACAAAGCTTTGACGGTTCTGATATTGAGTTTGTTTGGATTGGCGATGGTGATTTAGAGCATAAGCAGGCATTACTCGATGCGGGAGTGGTGGTTACAGGGTGGCTACCTCGCCAGCAGGTAATTGAAGAGCTCTATCAATCAGATCTTTACCTTTCTACAGCGCGTTGGGAAGGTATGCCAGTGTCAATCATTGAAGCTTGTGCTGCTGGTTTACCTGTAGTCGCGCGAAATTGTGATGGCAACAAAGACATCATTAATAATAAAAAAAATGGGCTTTTATTTGACACTACTGAGTGTGCAATAAAGTATATTTCTGATTGTATAAATGACGTTAATTTTGCGAACCAATTAGCAAATGCTGCAAATAGCCAAGTCTTTGAGCGCTTTTCTATCGTTCGCTTTCATCAACAATTAAGTGAAATATACAAATCTAGTAATAGGGATCATTGAAGTGAAGCAAGTCAAAGTAGTTTTATTTGATGTTGATGGAGTTATGACTGATGGCAGCATTTATATCGATTCGACAGGCGAAAGTTTTAAAAAGTTTAATGTAAAAGATGGCCTAGCAATAGAGCTGTTACGCAGTCATGGTATCAAAACCGGAGTGGTATCAGGTAAGGCAAGTGCTGCTTTAACAGAGCGTTGTGAAAAGCTAGGTTTTGATTACATTATTACAGGCTGTAAAAACAAGTTGCCTAGAGTCCAAGCTATTTGCAATGAGCTGAATATAAATTGGCAGCAAGTTGCGTTTGTTGGTGATGATGTTCTAGATATACCAGTAATGGAAAAGTGCGGTATCAGCTTTGCTCCTAAAGATGCCCATGAGCTTGTTTTTAAATATGCAACACATGTAACAGAGGCAAGAGGGGGAAGCGGCGTAGTAAGAGAGGTTACTGATAAACTTTTACTCTCTCGTTTTGAAACCTTAGAACAAATTTATGGCGTATTACTAAGCAAAATTATCGCTGATGACGTTGCTAGTATGGAACAGTAAAGAATATTTTTTAGAATTATATAGTACAAGGATTACCCATGTTCTTAATTGCAGGCCCATGCGTTATCGAATCAGAAAAGCTGGTTTTTGAAGTCGCTGAAAAAATGAAAAGAGTAACTGAAGAGCTAGGTGTTGAATACATCTTTAAAGCGAGCTTTGATAAAGCTAATCGTAGTTCTACTTCGAGCTACCGAGGTCCGGGCGTTGAAGAAGGCTTGCGTATCTTAGCTAAGGTTAAATCAGACTTAGGTCTTCGCGTATTAACAGATGTACATGAAGATACACCTATTGATGAGGTAGCGAGTGTTGTTGATGTATTGCAAACACCTGCATTTTTAGTGCGTCAAACAAACTTTATTCAAAAAGTGGCACGTGCGGGTAAGCCTGTTAATATTAAGAAAGGCCAATTTCAAGCCCCTTGGGATATGCAGCAAGTTGTCAATAAATGCCATGAAGTGGGCAATAAAGACATTTGGTTATGTGACCGCGGTACCTCTTTTGGTTATAACACGTTAATTAGTGACATGCGTGGTTTACCTGTAATGCGAAATACTGGTTGTAAAGTAGTTTTTGACGCAACTCATTCTGTGCAACAGCCGGGTGGTCAAGGTACAATCTCGGGCGGGCAGAGAGAAATGGTACCAGTACTTGCAAGGGCTGCTGTTGCGGTAGGTATTGATGGCTTGTTCACTGAAACTCATCCAGAACCGAGCGTTGCACTTAGTGATGGACCAAACATGATTCCACTCGAGCACATGCATGAAATGCTAGAAACTCTGTTAGAAATTGATGCAGTGACACACAAGCGTCCATTTTTAGAAAGTAAATTAGTTTAATATTTTTGTAGCTATTTGTGATGGATGAAGTGAAATTTAAAGTAGTAATACCAGCTCGGTACGGCTCTTCGCGGTTACCTGCTAAACCGTTATTAGAAATATGCGGCAAACCAGTTTTTTGGCATGTTGTACAAAGGGTTCTTGAGGCTGGTGTCGCTATAGATGACATTTTTATTGCTACTGATGACACTCGAATAGAAGAGGCAGCTAAAGCGCTGTCTCTTCCTGTTGTAATGACTAGTGATAAACACGTAAGTGGTACAGACCGGGTTCATGAAGTCGCGCTTAAAATGGCATGGCCTGATTCAACACTCGTAATGAATGTTCAAGGTGATGAACCACTTATACCTGAGAGTTTAATTCGTGAGTTAATTGATTTCACTCAGCAAAATAACAATTTTAGTGTTACTACTGCCGCAACACCAATAACAAAGCAAACTGACTTTAATAATCCAAATGTTGTTAAGGCTATAGTAAGTGAACACAATGAAGCGTTATATTTTACTCGTGCACCAGCTCCAATAAACCGTGATACTCCTGATGATCTTTCAGCTGCAAAACGGCATGTTGGTGTGTATGTGTATAAAGTGTCAGCGTTAAAAACAATATGTGAACTGCCTGAGTCGCATTTAGAAAAGCTTGAAAAGTTAGAACAATTAAGAGCGTTGAGTAATGGTCTTTCTATAGGTGTAATGGACTACATTGGTGATATTCCTCATGGGATCGACACCAAAGAAGATTATTTAGCAGTAAAACAGAAAATGGAAAATTTATGAATACCTTAGAAATAGCGAAAAGAGTGATTAGCAATGAGGTTGATGCATTGCATGCTATTAGTGAACAGTTAGATGAGCAGTTCGATGCTGCTATCAAGCTTATATTAGCCACACAAGGCCGTACAATTATTTGCGGTATGGGTAAGTCGGGTATTATAGGTAAAAAAATAGCGGCATCATTTGCAAGCACTGGTACACCAAGTTTTTTTATGCATCCTGGCGAAGCTTTTCATGGCGATTTAGGTATGATTACGGCAGATGATGTATTTATTGCTATTTCTAACTCTGGCGAAACCGATGAAGTGCTAAAGTTGCTGCCGTTTCTAAAAGATAATCATAACAAAATAATCGCGATAACAGGTAATCCTGCATCTACTTTAGCTAAAAATGCCCATTACCATCTAAACATTGCAGTACCTGCTGAAGCTTGCCCGTTGCAATTAGCGCCAACCTCTTCGACCACAGCAACCTTGGTTATGGGTGATGCTTTAACAATTGCTTTAATGGAGTTAAGAGGGTTTCAGCCTGAAAATTTTGCAAGATTTCATCCAGGCGGCAGTTTAGGTAGAAAATTATTAAGCAAAGTCGCCAATGAAATGTTTAAAGAGAGCCTGCCTGTAGTATCACCAGAAACACCATTGAGCGAAGTCATTAATGTAATGTCAAAAGGTGCTCTTGGATTGACTTTAATTATTAATAATGGCCAGTTAAATGCAATAATTACTGATGGCGATTTAAGAAGGGCGATAGAAAAGTTTGGTAAAGACCTTTTTGATTTAACTGCAAAGCATATAGCCAGTTGTATGCCTGTCACTATTGAGCCTGATACTTCCATGGCTATTGCATATGAAGTAATGCAAGATAAAGGGATTAACTGCTTAATAGTCTGTGACGGTAAAGAAGTTGTTGGTGTTTTGAAAAAATAACAATTATATTTTAAAAGTTTGTTAGAACTCGGGATTCTATAATGAGTAAAGGTTTCGCAAAAGAAAACCACGTATTGGTGGCATTAATGCACCGCTGTTCAGATTTGTTTGCCATTCTTTTTGGTTTTGCTGTTTCAATGTGGCTTATAAATGGTGATATTTGGCCGCAAAAAAGCTTTATCCTCACTTTATTTTTAAGCTTTGCAATCGCGTTTTGGTTGTATCCATATTTAGGTATGTATAGAACCTGGCGTGGCGAATCTAAACTGAAAGAAGTTGGTTTAGCTACTTATTGTTGGACTATTAATCAATTAATTCTTGGTGCAATTTATTATATATCTGATAACTCAATAAATTATGACAACACTTTGTTCATCTACTGGTATTTGCTTGGGCTTGTTGCTTTAGTTGCCATCAGGTTTACTATTCGCGTGTTACTAAATAAATATCGCTCAAAAGGTGGTAACCAGCGTCATGTGGTTGTAATTGGTGATGGTAATATAGCAAATCGTATGGTTGCAAAAGTGTATAACTCACCGTGGACAGGTTACAGAATTGTGGGTTCATTTGGTGATGAACCATTAACCGATTGTAATTTGTTGGGTGACTTTAATGAAATAGAAAATTACATCAATGAGCACTGTGAAGAAATCGATCAAATTTGGATTGCATTGCCGCTTTCTGACGAGTTGCTAGTTGAACAAATACTTCATGGCTTAAGAAATGCAACGCAAACTATACGTTATATCCCAGATATGCGTGGGTTTAGGCTTATAAACCACTCTGTGAGTGATATTGCCGGTATGCCTGTAATAAACCTAAGTATGTCACCTATCAGTGGCAGTAACCAGTTACTAAAATCATTAGAAGATAAGTTTTTATCAGGTATTATTTTACTCATGATAAGCCCGATTCTTATTGCCCTGGCTATTGGTGTAAAATTAACTTCTCCTGGGCCTGTTTTTTACCGACAAGAGCGAGTGAGTTGGAATAACAAAAAATTTATGATGCTAAAGTTTCGTTCAATGCCACAAAACAGTGAGAAAGATGGGGTTCAATGGGGCGGTGCCAAAAATAAAACGAATACTAAATTTGGGCAGTTTATACGAAAAACAAGTTTAGATGAGTTACCTCAGTTTATAAATGTGCTTAAAGGAGACATGTCTATAGTTGGACCAAGGCCTGAAAGAACGGTGTTTGTAGAGCAATTTAAAGATGAAATACCGGGCTACATGCAAAAGCATATGGTGAAAGCGGGTATTACCGGGTGGGCGCAAATTAATGGTTGGCGTGGTGATACTGACTTGCAAAAACGTATAGATTGCGATCTTTACTACATTGACAACTGGTCAGTCTGGTTCGATATAAAAATAATCTTCTTGACCATATTTAAAGGCTTTGTGAATAAAAATGCCTACTAATTTTAGTAGGCATTTTGCACTTATTACTCCGTAATCAAACCGAGACTCTCATGCTTTCTAAAGTTAAAACAGTTCTTAGTGACACAGAGCATCGCCATACTGCAATAAATGCCGCTATAGCTCTTTCAATTAGGGTTTTAGGTGCAGGTATGGCATTTTTTTTTAATTTAATTATTGCAAGGCAATTGGGTGCTGAGCAGTCAGGCTACTTTTTTCTTGCGCTTGCTTTAGTTATGTTACTGTCTGCAGTAGCTAGGCTTGGCTTTGATAATACTGTATTGCGTTTTACATCAGCCGATGCAGGCTATGGCTATACAGTAAAGGCAATATTAAATTTTGCACTTAAATGTGTTCTGCCGGTTTCGTTTGTATTTACTGTAATTACTTACACTCTTGCCCCTTGGGTTGCAGAAAATATATTTAATAAACCAGGACTTGCAAAAAGCTTACAATATATTGCCCCTGCAATAATAGGTTTAAGTGTTGTTTTTTTAGTAGCAATGAGCTTGCAAGCACGTCATAAACTCATTGCTAGTATCCCCTGCCAAAATATTGCCCATTTTATGCTTTGTGGTGCGGCAATTATTGTATTTTCGGTTGACTCTGCAAGTACAGCTGCGCTTTATTTGAGCTTATCGTTAGGTATAACATCCAGTTTTTTTTATTGGTTAAGTATTAAAAATTTAAATAATAATGGTGAAAAGACTGAACCTAAAAAGCTTTGGCATAGCGCAAGGCCTAACTGGTTCATCATAATGATGAACCAATCGGTGCAATGGAGCGCACCAATAATCATAGGTGTATTTTTAGTTGCAGAACAGGTGGCTTTTTTTAGCGTTGCACAGCGTGTTGCACTTTTAACCTCGTTTATATTAATGGCGGTAAATTTAGTTGTTGCACCAAAGTTTTCAGCCTTTCATGCAAAAGGTGATGATGTAGGTATTCGTAAAACTGCGTTATTTTCTGTGCGATTACTCGTACTAAGTGCATTACCCATAGTGCTATTTATGTTGGCTTTTCCTGAATTTTTAATGGGGCTTTTTGGTGAAGAGTTTAGGCAAGGAGCTCTAATTTTGCAGATTTTAGTTTTAGGGCAAGCTGTAAATGTTGTTACAGGTTCAGTTGGCTTCTTATTGCAAATGACTGGTCATGAGCGCGATATGCGTTTAGTAACTTTAATCAGCGGCTTTGGTGTTTTAATAAGTGTGCCTATCTTCACTAAGTTTTTTGGTGCTTTTGGTGCAGCGGCAGCCACGGCGTTTTTTATTAGCGTGCAAAATTTACTTGCTGTTTATTTTGTTAAAAAACGATTAGGTTTTAATACCTTAATGTTTTGGCAGAAGATATGATTTGGCGAGCTACGAGCTACGAGCTACGAGCTACGAGCTACGAGCTACGAGCTACGAGCTACGAGCTACGAGCTACGAGCTACGAATAAGGATATTTGAATGATTTTACAACAATGGTTGATAGTGGTTATATTTATTACAACCATTGTAGGCTTAATAAAATTTCAAAAATTTCCTGAGCGTGTATTTGCTGCAGCTTGTTTAGCCTGCTTTGCCTCTAACCTGGTTTCTACCGAGCAGCTTTTGAATAATGCAGTTAATCAAGGTTTAGTCACATTACTGCTTTTAGTGGTGTGTGCATTTGCTTTTGAACGCACCAGTTTTTTACGAAAACTGGCCAATGTTTTATTTAATGGCTCTGTGGTCAAGTCTTATGTTCGAACCTTATTCGCAACGATTTTGGCTTCTGGTTTTTTAAACAATACCGCAGTGGTTGCTACTTTAATTAGCCCGGTAAAAAACAATAAGCTCATTGCCCCTACCAAACTTTTACTGCCCCTTTCTTATGCCGCTATTTTAGGTGGTACACTGACCTTAATTGGCACCTCAACTAACTTAATAGTTAACTCTATGCTGATTGAACGTGGTGCAGAGGGTTTTAAATTTTTTGATTTTTTACCTATCGGTTTAGCTGCCGTGGCTGCATGTGTACTGGTAATGGCACTCACGATTAATCGCTTAAAAGGCAAAGTCTGTAAAGATGAAACCTCTAGCGATTATTTTGTTGAAGCTAAAGTGAATGCTGGCTCACCACTGATAGGTAAAACTGTAGAGCAAAATGGTTTGCGTAGCTTAGAAGCACTATTTTTGGTTGAGGTAGTTCGCGATAATCGCTTAATTTCGCCCGTTTCGCCGACGCAGATGATCCGTGAAGGCGATAAACTTATTTTTTCGGGCGATGTCACTAAAGTACTGGTGCTACAGCAATTTGAGGGTTTGAGTTTATTTGCTGAGCAAGATGGTTTACTACGCGATAACTTAACCGAAGTCGTTATAAAGCCAGGTGCTGCTGTGGTAGGTAAAACCCTAAAAACCGCGGGCTTTCGTGCAAGGTTTGATGCCGCCGTAGTGGCAGTGCGCCGCGAAGGCGAAAAGCTCTCGGGCAAACTAGGTGATATCACCATTCAAAGCGGCGACTTTTTGATTCTTGCAGTTGGCCCTGACTTTGCTAAACGTACTAACTTAACGAAAAACTTTTTTATACTTAGCGGTGTTAAAGCCGACAACATGCTTAAAGGCTTAAAGGAGCACATTGTCACTTGGGGTTTTGTGGCAACCATTGCTGGCTCGTTAATTTTTGATATTAGCTTATTAAAAAGTTTTATTTTTTACTTAGCCGTGCTGGTGGGTTGCCGCTGTTTGTCGCTAAATGAAATTAAGCGACGTTTTCCGTTAGAGCTTTGGCTTATTGTAATGAGCGCTTTAACTCTCGCTACAGCCTTAGATAATTCTGGAGTATCTAAACTAATAGCCGAGCAAGTCGAAGGCTTACTTGCAGGACAAAGCGTTTATATCGCCTTCATTGGTGTATTTTTACTTACTCTATTATTTACAGAGTTAATAACTAACAACGCAGCAGCAGCGCTTACATTCCCCATTGCATTTACCATAGCCCAAGGCTTAGGCGTAAGTTACATGCCATTTGTACTTGCAGTCGCCTTTGCCGCAAGTGGCAGTTTTATTAGCCCTTACGGCTACCAGACCAACCTAATGGTTTACAATGCCGGCAACTACAAACTAACCGATTTCATAAAGTTCGGCCTACCGATCTCAATCACCTACAGCCTCGTGGTACTGACCCTGATACCCGTGTTTTTTCCGTTTTAGAAAAGCCATTAGGCTTTGGGTGATAGGGGCTAGGTGCTAGGGGTTAGGCGCTAGGTTTATTTTGCGATAAGGTTTAGTTGTGAATGGATTTCACTTAATGGCGAAGGGACTAATTATGAAGTTTGAACAAATGGATGTGTGGAAGAAGTCATCACGATTAGCATGTGAAATATATAAAAATAACGTTTTGCCTATCGTTCCTAATCACATATCTCTCAGTACTCTAAAGTAAATGCACTGTGTTTTACGTTTTAAATCGAACTTTATAGAGGTAAGATATTAGAAGTCAGATATCAGAAGGAGCTGAGCTGCGATGAATTTTGAAAAGTTAGATGTTTGGAAAAGAGCCGTTCAATTAAGTGCAGAAATTTATAAAACAACGTCTCAATTAAATTATTATGCTTTCAGGAGCCAACTAACTCGTTCAGGCCTTTCAGTGCCAAGCAATATTGCAGAGGGAGTCTGTAGAGATAGCTTTAAAGAAAAGAGTCGCTTTATTGATATTGCTAGAGCCTCTTTAGCTGAAGCTAGAACTCAAATTTACATTGGTTTAGAGGTTGGTTATATAGGGCGTGAAGTTGCTTTAAGCTGGATTGCAGAGTCAAAAGAGTTAGCAGCCATGTTAACAAGTTTAAAGAATCGATTTGACTCTGAAATCTGAAATCTGAAATCTGAAATCTGAACCCAAATCCAAGAGGTACCATGACCGAGAACATTGTATGGCACGATCAAACTGTTTCGCGTGCTGAAAAAGAACAACATAAAGGGCATAAGCCGGTATTACTTTGGTATACGGGGTTAAGTGGCTCTGGTAAGTCGACTATTGCGAATGCGGTTGAGGCCAAGTTATTTGAATTAGGTTGTCATACTTATCTGCTTGATGGCGACAATGTACGCATGGGCTTAAACAAGGGTCTGACTTTTAGCGACGAAGACCGCATTGAAAATATTCGCCGTATTAGCGAAGTAGCTAAGCTGTTTGTTGATGCCGGTTTAATTGTATCAACGGCGTTTATTTCACCGTTTAAAGAAGACCGTGCTCGTGCTCGCAGTATTATGAACCAGGGTGAATTTGTAGAAGTTTTTATCGATACGCCATTAGAAATTTGCGAAAGCCGTGACCCTAAAGGGTTATACAAAAAAGCCCGAGCTGGTGAGATCCCTAACTTTACAGGTATTAGCTCTGCGTTTGATACACCAGAGCAACCAGAGATCCATGTAAAAACAGCACAGCAAAGCATTGAGCAAAGCGTTGAACAAATTATTGGTTATTTACGCGAAGCAGGGATTATAGAAATCTAGAGCCAGAAACCTGACGTCTAAAATCTGATATCTAACTTCTAATCTCTGACGTCTAACCTCTAACTTCTAACATCTATAATCTGACTTCTATTATTCTTTGAGATTTTATGAACTACGATATTTTTAACGGTGATGCCGATGGCATCATCGCACTATTACAGTTACAGCTCGCCAACCCTGTTGAAAGCGTGAAAGTAACCGGCGTTAAACGTGATATTCAACTACTAAAAAAAATTACCCCCAAAGCTGGTGATAATATTCGTGTACTTGATATTTCGATGGAAAAAAACATGGCAGAGTTGCACGACGCTCTATGCGTAGGTGCACGTGTTATGTATGTAGATCATCATAAAGCGGGTGATGTACCAAACCATGCTAACCTCTTTGCCCATATCGATTTAGATGCAAACATGTGTACAAGCTTAATTGTGAGCGACCTTATCGATAAGCAATATCACTTATGGGCTATTACAGCTGCTTATGGCGATAATTTATTTGCAAAAGCCGATAGCGAAGCCGATAAACTTGGTTTAACAGAGCTCGAAAAGTCACAACTTAAAGCATTTGGTATTTATATTAACTATAACGGCTATGGCAGTGAGGTAGCCGATTTACACTTTGCCCCAGCAGACTTATTTAACGAGCTATTAAAATATAAGTCACCCCTTGATGCTATTAACGACCAAGAGTCGGTTTATTACGTATTAGAAAAAGCTTATAAAGCCGATATGCAAAAAGCAGCCGATGCTAAAGTTTTACATGATTGCGATACAGCAAAGGTTATTTTACTTGATGACGCCCCATGGGCGCGCCGTGTAAGTGGCGTACTAGGTAACGACCTTGCAAACCAAGCACCTAATAAAGCCCATGCAGTACTTACCTATAATAATAAAGGAAGCTATACCGTAAGTGTAAGAGCGCCTCTTAATAATAAACAAGGCGCTGTTGATGTATGCTGCCAATTTGCCACCGGCGGCGGCCGCGCTGCTGCAGCAGGTATAAACGAACTAGACCAACATCAAGTTGAACAGTTTATTACTACTCTAGTTAATTTTTATAACTAACCCCTTGCTAGTGGCACCCCAGCCACTAGCATCTTTTAGCTCCTAGCTCCTAGCTCCTAGCTCCTAGCTCCTAGCTCCTAGAACCTATCGTTCCCTGTTCATCCTCCGTCAATATTATTACTGCTAAATTGGTTATAAATCTTTTTTTACTATTGCGCAAAATAAGTTAATAACTCATACTTTGTAATTATTTATTCTTATCACTACAATTAAGGGACTAAACATTATGAAAGCTGTCATTCCTGTTGCAGGCCTTGGTACACGTATGTTACCGATGACAAAGGCAATTCCTAAAGAAATGCTGCCGCTGGTTGATAAACCGCTTATTCAATACATAGTAAACGAATGTGTTGCTGCGGGTATTAAAGAAGTTGTATTGGTTACTCACAGCTCTAAAAATGCTATTGAAAACCACTTTGATACCAGCTTTGAGCTTGAAGCAACTCTCGAAAAGCGCGTAAAACGTACTTTGCTTGAAGAAGTGCGCTCTATCTGCCCACCCGATGTAACCATTATGCACGTACGCCAAGGCGAGGCTAAAGGATTAGGCCATGCTGTTATGTGTGCAAAACCAATTGTTGGCGATGACGACTTTGTTGTTGTATTACCTGATGTTATTTTAGATAGCTACACTGCAGATCAAAAAACCGAAAATATTGCTGCTATGATTAAGCGCTTTAATGAAGTTAAAGCAAGCCAAATTATGCTCGAGCCAGTACCAAAAGAAAGCGTACATAAATATGGTATTGCTGATATCGGCGGCGTTAAAATTAAAGCGGGCGAAAGTGCGCCAATCAAGACTATGGTCGAAAAGCCAAAAGCAGAAGAAGCACCATCTAATTTAGCTGTTGTTGGCCGTTATGTGTTATCTAAAGCGATTTGGCCACTACTTGCAAAAACACCAGCAGGTACGGGCGGTGAAATTCAACTTACCGATGCAATCGATGAGTTAATGAAGCACGAAATCGTTGAGGCTTTCCACATGAGTGGGCGTGCTCACGACTGCGGTGACAAACTGGGCTATTTAAAAGCAATTGTTGAATACAGCATGCGTGACGAAAACCTAGGTGCTGAATTTACTGATTTCGTAACTCAAATGGTAGCGCCTTCAGAAAGACATCTGAAGGCAGTCTAGTTTTACAGAGTATTGAGCGCATTAATTAAAAATTAATTTAGGGCCAGAGAATCTATATTCTCTGGCCCTTACTTTTGTTACGTATAGTAAAAAATTATAAGTAATTGAAGTGTTATGACCACTTTAGTCACCGGCGGAGCCGGGTACATCGGTTCTCACACCGTTTTAGAGTTACTACAACAAGGCACAGACGTTGTTGTACTATATAATTTAAGCAATTCATCAAATGAGTCATTGGCTCGCGTAAAACAAATCAGCGGCAAAGACGTCACGTTTTATCAAGGTGATATTTTAGATAGAGCCTGTTTAGACAAAATCTTCAGTGAACACACGATTGATAGTGTTATTCACTTCGCAGGTTTAAAAGCGGTTGTAAAACCTATTGAGTATTATCAAAACAACGTACAAGGCACACTGACTCTGGTTGATGCGATGCGTGATGCTGGCGTATTCAAGTTAGTATTTAGCTCATCAGCAACCGTATACGGTGACCCAGCAAGCTTACCAATTCGTGAAGATTTCCCAGTTGTCGGTACAACTAACCCGTATGGCACATCAAAACTAATGGTTGAGATGATGCTGCAAGATACATGGCGCTGGCAAAAAAGTAACCCATATGGCTATTAAAAATACATACTGATGTTTAACTTTTAAACTCTGGGTTAATTTATAAAATAGAGTTTAAGTGTTATATTGATTACATTAAGGAATTAAAATTTTAATCTGGAATAAATAATGTTTAAGCGAAATAAATTATTTCTAGCCTGCTTGGCAATGTTGTCAGCAAATAGCGTTCATAGTAAAGAAGTTAATAATTATCAGGCCTTTGCAGGTTTTTCTGGATTGTTCAACACACCAAATGCTGAGGTGCTAGACAAAGGAACGGTTAGTTTTTCTTTTAACAATCAAATTTTTTCGTTAGATAAAAAGTATGTAGATGGCCACACTTTTCTTGCAAGTGCAGGTCTTTTCGAGGGACTGGAAGTTAGCGGGCAAATCGCCAGTGATACAATGCATGATAATATGCTTACAAGAAAAGGGGATGGTCAACTAAGAGATCTTTCTTTTAATGCCAAGTATCAGATTCCATATATTCCAAAAGATTGGTTTAGTTTAGCTATTGGTGGTAAAGACATTGGAGGTGATGTCAACTTTTATGAAACATATTATGCTGTTGTTTCAAAAGAGTTATTGGGCTTTAGGTTTTCAGCAGGTATAGCTAAAAGTGATAGACCATACGGGGAAATGGATGGTGTGTTTGGTGGGGTTGAGTACCAAGTGTTCGACTGGTTTAGCCTGCAAGCTGAGCATGATGCAGAAGCATTTAATGCGGGTGCTAAAGTCACAATTCCTAAAGCGTGGCTATATGATATTGGTGAGCTAACCTTTACCAGCCGTTTTTATAGTAATACCGATTACTCTGAAGAAGACACTTACTGGGGTGTTGACTTTAGTATGCCGCTTTCGAGCGAAGATAAACAAAATTATAAAAAAGTTGAAGCAGCCCCTTATGTAGCACCGGTTGCATCTCAACCAATTGCTAAAATTGATGATCACGGCATTGGTTTTATTCAAACAGCTATGGCGCCAGAATTGGCTGAACAAGCAAAAGCTCTTATGGTTGCAAGTGTAAAACAAGCCCCAGCTGCCAATACGCAAAAACTAGCTAACTCAAGTTTAAATAGCCAAGTAATCGAATTAAAAGAAGCGTTAATAAACGATGGCTTTGAAAATGTAGTGATTGGTTATAACCTTGATACCGTATTCGTTAACTTTGAAAACTCAGTATTTAACCGTAATGACATCGATGCAATTGGTGTAGTGCTTGGTCGTATTGCTGAGAGTGTAACAAATGAAAGCACGCACTTTAATGTACAGCTTTCTAAAACAGATATTCCTTTAATTGCTATTCAGGGCAAAGTTGACAACTATCGCTTGTTTATCGAAAAAGGCGTAAGCCCAGATCTAAATATACAGCAAGGCAAAGCAAATATTCCTGAAGGTGTGGTATGGGCAGGTAAGGCGGAGGTTAGCCCTTATTTTAAACCTCGCTTAACCTTGAGCCCCGCTACTTCAACTACTTATGCAACAGATTTAGGGGTATTAGATTACTCCCTAGGTTTACGAGCCGAGCTTGACGTACCATTATGGCAAGGTGGTGGTATAAAGGTAACTGGGCAGACTATTATAGACGAAACTAGTGATTTTGAAGATAACGGTGTATTCGATAATTACAGCCTAGACGAAGGCGTTGTAAATGCAGTGCTACACCAAACCTTTAAGTTGCCATATGGTTTTTATAACCAAACGCAAATAGGTTTTTATAAAGATTACTTTGACTACAAAGCCATTATTAATGAGACTGCTTGGTTAAGTCCAGAGGGCCGCCATATTGTAAGTGCAAAGGTTGCTTATTTTGATTACGCAGACTATCGAGCATCTCGTGAGTACGAAACACTTACATACCAGTATAACTGGGTGGAGCAGGATATTACTTTTCATGCTACAGCCGGTAAGTATTTTTATGGTGACAGTGGCTATGAGTTAGAAAGTCGCTTTTGGTTTGGTGATAGCTACATAGCAGTATTTTATGAAAATACAGATGCACAAATAGCCGGTGTGGGAATTAATATACCTCTCACCCCACGTAAAGACATGAAAGTCACACCATTTGGTCAACTAAAAGGTCGCGACAATTGGCGTTTGGGGTTAAGTACACAAGTAGGTGAAAGAAATGTGCTTGTATTCAACCAAGCGTATGCACCTTCGTCACAAATCACCTTGGATAAAACGATGTACAAACGTGGCCGTTTAACTTCGAGCTATATTTATAGCAACTTAGCGCGGATGAAAGAAGCGTATGAGAGTTATAAATAGTAGCGACTCGCAGTAGCGGGGGGCAAGAAACGGAATACGAGAAACGAGAAACGAGAATCGAGATACGAGTCAGATACTGATGCCAAGGAGTGGCTATGTACTACGAGAGATTAGATGTATGGAAAAGATCTTTTCAATTAAGTCTTTTAGTTTATAGAAGTTTTTATTTACTCAAAGATTTTAGTTTAAAAGATCAAATGTGTCGCTGCTCGGTTTCAATTCCAAGTAACATCGCTGAAGGGTATGAGCGCTTTTCCAAAAAAGAAAGAGCTCATTTCCTTTCTATAGCTAAAGGCTCCGTCGGTGAACTCAAAACACAAGTTATGCTTGCTTTTGAATTGGGTTACTTGCACAAGGAAAACTACTTACTCATAACAAATGAGTGTGAAGAAATTGGTAAAATGTTAGGTAAATTAATGTACTTACATAAAAATAATTAATTTACCCTTGTATACTCGCAACTCGCAACTCGCAACTCGCAACTCGCAACTCGCAACTCGCAACTCGCAACTCGCAACTCGCAACTCGCAACTCGCAACTCGCAACTCGCAACTCGCAACTCGCAACTCGCAACTCGCAACTCGCAACTCGCAACTCGCAACTCGCAACTCGCAACTCGTTACTCACTAACCACTAACTTCTACTTTTGTCCCTTCGCCTAACTCTGCTTTAAGCTTTTCTGCTAGTACTTGTTTGGCTTGCTCATCACCGTGGACGATTTTGATAACACTTGGCTTTTTGCGCATACCGGTGACAAATCTGATTAATCCTTTTTGATCTGCATGGGCGCTGTAGCCGCTAATGGTATGAACTTGCGCTTTAACCATTACCTTTTGATTATCGATAAATACATAGCCGCCGCGAGGGCCGTATTTTTGAATCTCTTGGCCTAATGTTCCTTGCCCTTGGTAGCCTACAAAAATGACATCGGTTGTTTTGTCGGGTAAAAACCGTTCTAGATAATTAACTATCCTGCCGCCATTACACATTCCGCTGGCAGCTATGATTATTGCGGGCTGTTGTTTTGAGGCTAAAAAGTTTATGAGGGCAAGGTGTTCTTGGTGGCTATTAATGGTATGTAGTTGCTTAAAGTCGAGCGGGTGGCGACCTTGTTTTACGCGTTTTTTTGCTTCGTTATCCCACAGCGCTTTAAAGTGTAAATATTCATTCGTGAAGTTGGCTGCCATTGGCGAATCTACGATAATTTGCAGTTTATGCCACATAGAACGTTTGCTTGCAGAATGAATAAGCTGTTCAAATTCATAGAGCAGCTCTTGAGTTCGGCCAATGCTAAAAGCCGGTATGAGTACTACGCCATTATCGCTTACGGCACGTTCTATAACCTTTTTAAGAACGGCTACACGCTCTTTACGACCTTGATGGTTTTTATCACCATAGGTTGACTCAATAACTAATGTATCGGCGCGGTAAGGCGGTTTTGGCGTTGGTAATAATGGCGTGTAAGGTGCACCTAAATCACCTGAAAATACCACTCTATGCGAGTTTGGTTTTTTGCCTAGCTCAATTTCAACATAGGCAGAGCCTAAAATGTGCCCAGCACGTTGCAGACGAATTTTATATAATGAGTTTTGATTACTTGAGGCTACTTTTTCGGGGCTAAAGCCCACTCCTACGAGAATGCAGTACCATGTGTTGAAATCAAGAGAGACAATCTGTTGTTTGAGTAACTTTAAGCAAGTGCGGATCATTGCTTCGTCCCGTGTTACCCCCACTTTTAAGGCATCTTCAATCACCATAGGCAATAGCTTGGCGGTGGCAACCGAGGTAAAAATAGGCCCTTTGAAACCTGCAGCAAGTAAGTAGGGTATGCGACCAACATGGTCTATATGGCAATGTGTGACAATCAGCGCTTTTACCGTTGATATATCAAATTCAATTGCAAGATCTTGTTTACTGTCTTCCCCTTGAAATAGCCCACAATCAACAAGTACAGAATTTGTGTCATCAATAAATAGCTGGTGGCAAGACCCAGTTACGCCTTTCACCGCTCCGTGGTGTTTTATATGCATAATAATCTCTTTATTTTCAAGTTAGAGTTTTAGAATAGAAGTTATTGACTTATAGAGCAATGGGGCGAGCGAGCAGCTATTCACGGCTAAAGCCGTTCCTACATTTTGATGTAGGCGTGAAATTTTAGGAGCTGTCAGCTGTCAGTTTGAAGATCAATTTTGGTTATGCATTTATTTGTGAGCTGGGCGCTGTAAGTCAGACGCGCCAAGCAAGCGTGACGCCTACGATAACTCGTACCTCGTTCCCCGCACCTCGTCCCTCGCAACTCGCATCTCGCATCTCTAACCTTTATTTATCTCTAATATCGCTTTTAATGTATGTTCTTTTTCAAGAATATCGCGATATAAAGCAAACTGGTTGCGGGCGCGTTCTAAGTTGTGGTTTGCATGCTTGGTGGCAAAGTAATTATCGCCATCAATAAAGTCTGTTAAAAAGCGTAGGCCAATCATAAAGGTCATGACTTTGGTGCCTAGCCAGAAGCTTTCTTTTTCGGCATCGGTGATCACATCTTGTAGTGGTTCAACATAACCTTTAACGATGGCGGCGAAGATCTCTTCACGAACACGTACATTACTTAGGTTGGTTGAATCTTCTTGCTCAGGTGAGCAGAAGGTACGCACCATATCGCCAAAATCAAATAACCAATAACCAGGCATACAGGTATCGAGGTCGATGACTGCTTTAGCATCATCTGACTGTGTGCAAAACAGCATGTTGTTGATTTTTGTGTCGTTATGGCATGGTCTTAAAGGAATGTTTCCTTCAAGTTGTTTTAACTCATCAACTAAAGATTGTTGAGCTAAACAAAAATCGATGTCGTCTTGGCAAAGGGCCAAACGGTTTACAGAGTCTTTTTCGATTACCTTTTTAAAGGCGTCAAAGCGCATCGCTAAGTTATGAAAATCAGGGATCACATGATGAAGCTTTTCAGCCTGAAAATCTTGTAATGCTAGCGCGAATTGTCCAAATGCATTGGCTGCAGTTTGTGCTTGCGAGATAGTTGCTACTACATCTTCACTATAACTGCCGCCAATAAATTCGAGTGCACGCCAAACACCTTGATCGCATTCAACTAAAAAGTCGCTTTCGATAGTTGGAACATGACGAATAATTTCTAGGCTGTATTCACCATTGTCGTGTTTTTCACTAAGGTGCTGCTCAATTAGTCGTGCATTTTCAACTAGGTGCTTAGGGTTAGGAAACACATCGGTATTTAACTTTTGCACAACCAAGGCGTTTTCTTCTGATTTAAGTAACATGGTTGTGTTGATGTGGCCATTGCCAATTGGCTTTAGCGTTACGTTATCTGTGCTTAAGCCAAAGTGCTCAGAAAGATAAGTTGCAACAGGATTAGACTTCATTAATTTTCCATTACTTATTTTTTGCAAGAAGAGGCGAGGGTTTAATCGTTTAGCTTACGACGTAACTGACATAAAGTGTGTGCTATTGCATCCAGTTCAGCTTTGTAGGTTACGCCATACCATGGCTCTTGTGCAGTATAAACGGTTACAGCTTGGCGGTTATCTTGAATCGCGAGTTGTATCTCATTTGGTAAATAATACTCTTTCGTGACACCGTTGTCAGTATTTTCTAAAAACTCAATAAAGCCTGTTTCTAAGTCATTAAATAAACTGGGTGTTATTCCCCAAAAGCTCATTGAACCTAAGGCATCTTCGGCAATTTGTGATCTCTCACCATGTGGATTGTTGCCTTTTAAAACATTATTTTCTAGTTTGATATCTAGGTATTCAACCACATCAGTTAAATGCTGGTGGCTATCAACAGAGCATACACCACGATTTACACCACCTTCTTCGGAGAGTGTATCTTTTATTGGGTAACCTACCATCGCCCAATTGCTATGCTGTTTGAAGTGCTCACTAATAATGGCAAATGAAGACTCGCCATAATAGTCATCGGCTGTAATGACAATAGCAGGGTTATTTACATAGAGTTTTGCGCAAAGCAAAGCATGACCTGTGCCCCATGGCTTTTGGCGTTTAGCAGCTAGGTGCTCATAACCACAAGGCACAGCACTAATTTCTTGCTCAACTAGGATTACTTCGAGCGACTCAGGCAGGCGCGGTAAAATCGTCGCTTCAAACTCAGCACGAATTTTTTTATTAATGATGATCACCGCTTGGTTAACTCCCGCTTTAACCGCATCCTGAATACTCAGTTCCATGATGGTACAGCCCAGCCCAGGAATTTCGGCAATTTGTTTGTTTCCGCCAAAGCGGCTACCCAGCCCACCAGCCAATACGATTAAAGTAAGAGAGTGTTGAGTCATCGCGAAAGTTAAATAAAAAACAAAGGAAAAGTGTACCAGAAACAATCACGCAGGAGGAAGAAAAGCTTTCAGCTGTCAGTTTTGAGCCGAACGGTGTTGTTTGTGGGCTCTTTAATGATTTCCCGGCTTGGTGTTGAATGTTAGACGCGCCAAGCAAGCGTGACGCCTACGTTTGATGTAGGCGTGAAATTTATTTCGCGCGGAGGTTTTATAACAGAAGATAAACTTCAGAAGTCGTATTTTTAGTAGTTAGAATTCAGAAGTTAGATATCAGTTGATCGAGAGGGTGGTTTTATTTTTTGTGTAATTTAACAAAGAACTTGCTACACATGAAATGTATTTTACCTTGTTATAACCACTAACCACTAACCACTAACCACTAACCACTAACCACTAACCACTGTTTTCGAACCTAATAGCTTCATATTTACGTAGGTGATATATTCTCTTTGTGGTGATTAACCTTTTTAGGTAGACGATTAATGGCAAAAGATAGATACGCGCCAAAAGCTGTTGGCGATATTATGGCGGGCTTGAGTGGTCGCTTGGCATCTTATGCTGGTAAAACCCAAGGCTTGTCTTCTCAACAAACCATTCTTGATGACTTCTTAGGTGAAACGCTTTCGAAAAAATGTCGGGTAAGTAATTACCGTGATGGTACTTTGATGATAGAAGCAGTTTCGGCACCGATTGCACTGCGTTTAAATTACTTAAAAATGGATATGCTTTCACATTTTCGTGCCGCTGGCATGGTCGAGCTTGGGCAAATTAAAATTATTGCCAACCCACAGGCAACACAGCGCTTATCAGCAACAAATAAGCCAGAGCAAAAGCATGTTTCTAAACGTCAAATGAGCGAACAAACGGCTGATTACCTCAGCGCCATTGCCGCAGATGCCCCTCCATCGTTAAAAGCCAAGTTAGAGCGTTTAGCGCAACATGGGCGGAAAAAGAAGTAAAGCCGTCAGCTTTCAGCCGTCAGTTTGAAGCCGAATTGTGTTGTTTGTAAGTCAGACATAGGTTGGTGAAATGGCGCAGTATGTCAGACGCGCCAAGCAAGCGTGACGCCTATGGTGTAGGCGTGAAATTTATTTCGCGCGAAAATATTTGCACAAAGAGAAGTGAATGAGAAAAGAATGAGAAAGCGATAATGTGCTTTTTTGTTTTCTTTTAAGCGCAGCGTCTCATCCTCTTTGTGCGATTAAATGTCTTTGATGTAGGCGTGAAATTTATTTCGCGTGTTATCTTGTAGGTCGTGCTTTAGCGCGTCATTGGTGAAGGAGATGTAATGTATTGTCGCCATAAATGACCACCTACATTTACAAAGTCGAATTTCGTCCATCGCATCGCCTTTTTTCTCCCCTAATCTTGATTTTATTCTTATTGTCGCCATATCTATTCAGTAATCTTGTTTTCACCCTTTTTATGGGGTTAGATCAAAGATTACGGCTGATTTTTAAATTTTCTTGCTGAAAATCCATATCTTCATAAACAGAAGGTTTGATGTTGCGCAGACTCTGGTATGATAGCGCACGAAATAAGCGGTGTTTTGAACAGCGTACTGATAAATTGTTAATTAATATGCCCTACATCATGAGCATAAGCGCATATTAATTATCAATTGAAGAAAGTGGGTTAGCTAATGACTAGCTAACAAAGAATATATTGTAACGGTTTTATCATGATATCTAATTTATTTACCAAGATTTTTGGTAGTCGCAATGACCGCACTATTAAAAACCTAAGAAAGACGGTCGCTCTAATTAATGCGCTTGAAAAGCAATTAGAAGCGCTTTCTGATGAAGATTTAAAAGCAAAAACAGCTGAATTTAGAGAGCGTTACGATAACGGACAAAGCCTAGATGACATTTTACCAGAAGCATTTGCTGTGGTACGTGAAGCATCTAAGCGTGTAAATGGCATGCGTCACTTCGACGTACAGCTACTAGGTGGTATGGTTTTACATCAAGGTCGCATTGCAGAAATGCGTACCGGTGAAGGTAAAACACTAACAGCAACATTACCTGCCTACCTTCGTGGTTTAACAGGTAAAGGTGTTCACGTAATTACCGTGAACGACTACCTTGCAAAACGTGACGCCGAAACTAACCGCCCATTATTTGAGTTCTTAGGCCTAACAGTAGGCTGTAACGTACCAGGCATGATGCCACAGCAGAAGAAAATCGCTTACGCTGCCGACATCACTTACGGTACAAATAACGAATTTGGCTTTGATTATCTGCGCGATAACATGGCATTTAGCATTGAAGAGCGTGTACAACGCCCACTTTACTACGCTGTAGTGGATGAGGTGGATTCAATCCTAATCGATGAAGCGCGTACGCCGCTGATTATCTCAGGCCCAGCTGAAGACAGCTCTGAGCTTTACATCGAAATCAATAAAATTGTGCCTGACCTAGAGCTACAAGAAAAAGAAGATGAAGAAGGCGTTGAAGGCGATGGCGATTACACGATCGATGAAAAGTCTAAGCAAGTTCACTTAACTGAACGTGGCCAAATTAAAGTTGAAGAGCTACTAATTGAGCGCGGCTTAATTCAAGAAGGTGATTCACTTTACTCAGCTTCAAGCATCACATTATTAAGCCATGTGTATGCGGCACTTCGTGCTCACAAGCTTTATCAAAAAGACGTTGATTACGTTGTTAAAGAAAACGAAGTTATCATCGTTGATGAGCACACAGGCCGTACAATGGAAGGTCGTCGTTGGTCAGAAGGTTTGCACCAAGCTGTTGAAGCAAAAGAAGGTGTACGCATTCAAAACGAAAACCAAACATTGGCATCAATCACATTCCAAAACTACTTCCGTTTATACGACACGCTAGCGGGTATGACAGGTACAGCAGACACAGAAGCGTTTGAGTTCCAGTCTATCTATGGTCTAGACACAGTAGTAATGCCAACTAATAAACCGATGATCCGTGACGATCGTGCTGATCTTGTGTACCTAACACAAGAAGAAAAGTACGAAGCAATCCTTGCTGATATCAAAGATTGTCAAGAACGTGGTCAACCGGTACTTGTGGGTACTATCTCTATCGAAAGTTCTGAGTATTTATCACAGTTCTTACGTAAAGAAAAAATTAAGCACAACGTACTTAATGCTAAGTTCCACGCACAAGAAGCAGACATTGTTGCCGATGCAGGTTTACCTGGCACAGTAACTATTGCAACTAACATGGCTGGTCGTGGTACCGATATCGTGTTAGGTGGTAACTGGAACAGTGAAGTTGAAAAGCTAGAAAACCCAACTGATGAACAAATCAAAGCGATTAAAGATGAGTGGCAAAAACGCCACGATGCAGTAATCGAAGCGGGTGGTTTACACATCATTGGTACTGAACGTCACGAGTCTCGTCGTATCGATAACCAGCTACGTGGTCGTTCTGGTCGTCAAGGTGATGCGGGTTCAAGCCGTTTCTACTTATCAATGGACGACGCGCTAATGCGTATCTTCGCTGGTGAGCGCATGACTAACATGATGCGTAAACTAGGTATGCAACGCGGTGAAGCAATTGAGCACCCTTGGGTTAACCGCGCAATCGAAAACGCGCAGCGTAAAGTTGAAGCACGTAACTTTGACGTTCGTAAGCAATTACTTGAGTACGATGACGTAGCGAATGATCAACGTCGTGTTGTTTACTCGCAACGTAACGAGCTTCTTGAAGAAGGCGATATTTCAGAAACTATCACTGCAATTCGTGGCGATGTGCTAAATGGTACAATCGACCAGTACATTGCACCGCAAAGCCTTGCTGAAATGTGGGATATCCCAGGTCTTGAAGAGCGCTTAAAACAAGATTTCTTAATCGAGCTGCCAATTTCACAATGGCTAGCTGACGATAGCAAACTATACGAAGAGAAACTTCGTGAGCGTATCGAAGAAGCGGTTGAGCAAGCATACAAACAAAAAGAAGAGATGGTAGGCGAGTCTGTACTACGTCAATTCGAAAAAGCGATTATGCTACAAAGCTTAGACCAACATTGGAAAGATCATTTGGCTGCGATGGACCACCTTCGTCAAGGTATCCACTTACGTGGTTACGCACAGAAGAATCCTAAGCAAGAGTACAAGCGCGAGTCGTTCGAGCTATTCTCTGAAATGCTTGAGAACTTAAAAGTCGACGTTGTGGGTATTTTAAGTAAAGTACAAGTTCGCGCTGAAGAAGATGTTGAAAAAGTTGAAGAGCAACATCGTCGTAGCGAAAATGCGCCACGTGAATACCAACACGAAGAAGCTGAGCACATCGGTGGCGAAACACCAGAAGGTGCTGTAGTTACACAACGTGCAGAGCCAAAAGTCGGCCGTAACGAGCCGTGTCCTTGTGGTTCAGGTAATAAATATAAGCAGTGTTGCGGTAAATTAAAATAACCAAAACACGGTGATAAAAAGCGACGCTTGCGTCGCTTTTTTTATGATTAAGGAAACAACAAATGACTAAAAAAGTAGTGCATGTTGCAGTTGGTGTTATTTATAAAGATCAGCAATTATTTATTTGTAAACGCCCAGACGACAAACACCAAGGCGGCTTATGGGAATTCCCAGGCGGTAAAGTAGAGCAGGGCGAAAGCGTATTTACTGCGCTACAGCGCGAGCTATTAGAAGAAGTAAACCTAACCGTAAATGGCAGTGAAGAGCTAATGGTTATCGAACATGACTACGGCGATAAGTGCGTACGCTTAGATGTGCACATTGTTGATGATTTCACAGGCACAGCCCATGGCGCAGAAGGCCAACAAGGGAAATGGGTCGCACTAAACGAGCTTGATGATTACAGCTTCCCTGCCGCCAATGTTGAGATTATCGAAAAAATAAAGCAGAAGTACGAGCAGTAACAGCCGTCAGCTTTCAGTTTGAAGCTGAACAGCATTGTTTGCGGGTTCTTTATTAATTTGCAGACTTGGTGCTGAATGTAAGACCCGCCAAGCAAGCGTGACGCCTACGATTGATGTAGGCGTGAAATTTATTTCGCGCGAAAATAATTGCATAAAGAGAAGAGAATGAGAAAAAAGAGGAAGTGATAAAAATGTTTTTTATTTCCTCTTAAGCGAAGCGCCTCTTACCCTCTTTGTGAATCATAGAAACATTGCGCGATGTAAAATCGCGCCTACAATGACCACTAACCACTTAACCTCCCCCTCTCATCGCTCAAAAATGCGGCTTATCTTGTTTTGATAAGAATTGTTACATATTCGGTTTTGTTGTTTTGCTCGAGAGGTTTATTATGGAAACAGCGAAAAACTAACTGTTGGTATGGTTTACTCGTTTTTCGATAAATACTTTATAAATTAAATTGGTACGGGAACCCCATGAGAAAAGTAACACTTACCGCGGCAAGTATTGCACTTGCGCTCGGTCTTGTTGGTTGTGGTGAAAAAGAACAAGAAACTAAAGCACCAGCAACTGCGACCGTCACTGAAGCAAAAGCACCTTTAAACTCTGGCATTGAACTGGCGAACATGGACAAGTCTGTTCGCGCACAAGATGACTTTTACTATCACGTAAACGGCGAATGGTTAGAGAAAACAGAAATTCCAGGTGATAAATCAAACTACGGTTCATTCACTCAGCTTTACGATGACTCGCAAAAAGCGATGAAAGAAGTATTAGAAAAAGCAGCGGCAAATAAAGACGTAAAGCCAGGCTCTGATGAAGCTAAACTAGCTGCATTCTATAACAGCTACATGGACGAAGCAGGCCGTGAAGCGGCAGGCATCAAGCCATTAACACCAGTGTTAGAAAGCGTTGATGCAGTTAAGAACAAGTCTGATCTTGTTGCTTTAATGGCTGAACTTCGCATTAAAGGTGGTAGCCTACCGTTTGGTTGGTACGTAAACAACGACGCGAAAAACTCTAGCGAAAACGCGATGTATGTTTATCAGTCAGGTTTAGGTTTACCAGATCGCGACTACTACTTAAAAGATGAAGAAAAATTCACAAAAATTCGTGAAGCTTACCAAGCATATGTAACAGCAATCTTAAGCAAGGCCGGTGTTGCTGATGCAGAATCTGCGGCTAAAGCAATTATTGATCTTGAAACAAGCATTGCTGATGCGCAGTGGAGCCGTGTAGAAAGCCGTGATGCGACTAAATCTTACAATAAGATGAGCGTTGCAGATGCAAACAAACTTACTGGTGAGTTTGATTTTGCAGCTTACCTTGATGCATCAGGTATCAAAACTGACGATGTAATCATTCGCCAACCTAGCTACCTAGAAAAATTCGCAGGTATCTACAACGATACAGACTTAGCAACGTGGCAGAACTACCTTAAGTTCCACTTTGTTAGCAACTATGCTCGCCTATTAGATAAAGAGCTAGTAGACCTTAACTTTGATTTCTACAGCACAACACTTCGCGGTGTTACAGAGCAATCTCCACTTTGGAAAAAAGCGGTTGATGCATCAAACGGTGTACTAGGCGAAATCTTAGGTAAAGTATACGTTAAAGAAAACTTCCCGCCTGAAGCGAAAGCGCGTATGGAAGAGTTAGTTGATAACGTAATCAAAGGTTATGCAGTCGCGATTGAAAACCTTGAGTGGATGAGCCCTGAAACAAAAATCGCGGCTAAAGAAAAGCTTGATAAGTTCACACCAAAAATTGGTTACCCAGATAAATGGAAAGACTATTCTGCACTTGAAGTGAAAGGTGACGATTTAGTAGGTAACTACATTCGCCACAGCGAGTGGGAATATGCAGACATGACTGCAAAACTAGGTAAGCCAGTTGACCGTTCTGAGTGGCACATGACACCACAAACAGTAAACGCTTACTACAACCCTGTGAACAACGAGATTGTATTCCCTGCGGCTATCTTACAACCGCCATTCTTCAACCTAGAAGCTGATGACGCTGTGAACTACGGTGCAATCGGTGCGGTAATCGGCCACGAATTAGGTCACGGCTTTGATGACCAAGGTGCGAAGTACGATGGTGATGGTAACTTACGTAACTGGTGGAGCGAATCAGACCTTAAACAGTTTGAAGAGCGCACGGGTCAGCTAGTTGCTCAATATAACGAGTACAAACCATTTGAAGATGCTAGCGTAAATGGTCAGCTTACATTAGGTGAAAACATTGGTGACTTAGGTGGCTTAACAGTTGCTTATACAGCATACCAGTTATCACTTGGTGATGAAAAAGCGCCTATTATTGATGGTTACACAGGTGATCAGCGTTTCTTCATGGGTTGGTCGCAAATTTGGCGTCGTAAATATCGTGACGAAGAGTTACGTAACCGCCTAATGACAGACCCTCATTCACCAAGCCATTACCGCGTAATCGGTATTCTTTCAAACATGCCAGAATTCTATCAGGCATTTGATGTGAAAGAAGGTGACAAAATGTATATCAAACCAGAAGATCGCGTAAAAATCTGGTAATTGATTATCGACTTTAAAAAAGGCTCTGAGTGAACGCTCAGAGCCTTTTTTTGTTTGGAGCTGTCAGCTTTAAGCCGACATTTGATGTAGACGTGAAATTTATGTCACGCGATGGTTGTGTATTAAGTGGTGTTCAACCCGCGCCAAGCAAGCGTGACGCCTAAGGTTGATGTAGGCATGAAATTTATTTCGCGCGATGGTTGAGTATTGTGTGGTGTTTAAGAAGCGCCAAGCAAGCGTGACGCCTACGGTTTGATGTAGGCGTGAAATTTATTTCGCGTTATGGTTGTTTATTGTTTGATGTTTCAGGCGCGCCAAGCAAGCGTGACGCCTACGCTTGTGGTAGGCGTGAAATTTATTTCGCGAGATGGTTGAGTATTGTGTGATGTTCAAGACGCGCCAAGCAAGCATGACGCCTACGGTGTTGTAGGCGTGAAATTTATTTCGCGCGATGGTTGTGTATTGTGTGATGTTCAAGACGCGCCAAGCAAGCGTGACGCTTACGTTTGATGTAGGCGTGAAATTCATTTCGCGCGATGGGTGAGTATTGTGTGGTGTTTAAGACGCGCCAAGCAAGCGTGACGCCTACGGTTTGATGTAGGCGTGAAATTTATTTCGCGCGATGTTTTTGTATTGTGAGGTTCAAACATTTTTGGTGTAAATTGGCTAGGTGTGTTTTTAAGTTCTAAGATCAGGTTTTACCTTCAGGATTGATAGGTTTATGTTTTCGTCAAGGAAGAGGCTTAAAGGGCGTACCTCACATTCAAACTGCTATTATTCAGTAACTCTTTGTTGTGAGAATCGAGTGCCTATATTTGCCAATTACTCATATGCAGTTGATGCTGCCAAAGCAATTTACCATTTAGAAGATAAAGTGGAGACAATCTGCTTTGTCCTTATGCCTGACCATTTACATTGGATATTTCAACTTCGCCCTCAGCAAAACTTATCAGCAGTAATTAAGCTGTACAAAAGCATGGTGACCATGTCTATTCGTAAGAGAGAGGGGCGCAAAGTAGTGGTTTGGCAAAATAATTTTTATGATCATCAAATCAGAGATGAAAATGACCTAATACATCAAGCTCGATATATAGTCGCAAACCCTCTACGCGCAAAATTAGTCAAGCACGTTGGCGATTACCCGTTTTGGAATTGTATTTGGTTGTAGAGACGTTGAAATTTATGTCGCGCGATGGTTGTGTATTAAGTGGTGTTCAACACGCGCCAAGCAAGCGTGACGCCTACGGTGTTGTAGGCGTGAAATTAATTTCGCGCGAAGGAAATCAAAGCATAATCGCATCTTTTAGATACTGGAATAACTCTTTGTAATTCTTTGCTGGCTTTTCTGCTTTTACTTCTTTTGCGGCGCTGCGCACTAATTGGCGCATTTTTTGGCGCTCAAGAGACGGGTATTGATCGATTGTTGAATTGATCAGGTCGTCACCTTGTTTAATTAAATCATCACGCAGGATTTCGATTTTGTTCATCAAAACATCCGCTTGATTGTTTTTATTAAGCATGATGTCGATCATCGCTTGGATTTCATCAACGTTTTCTGTGGTACGTAACACTTTTGCGATGTAGTTTAAGTTACGACGGTAAGCATCGCTCTTGTCACTTACTTTATCAGAAACAACAAGGGCTTCTTTTAAATCATGATTAAGCGGTAAACGATCGCGCTGCTTTTTCGGCATTTTTGCAATTTCAGCACCCAGACCATGATATTGCATGGCTTCACGTTTTAATTCGCTTTTTGATACGTAAATAATTTCTTCTTCGATAAGTGGCTTTTTCTTCTTCGCCATAAGGATGCTCATTCAGTAAACTTAACTATTCGCTATTATACGCCATTTAGTTAATGATTAATATTAGCTGATGCAGGTCTCGCAGTGTGTTAGCATTCGTTACACTATAAAAAATATCAGAACCTAGGACACACAAGATGAAAGATCCTATTTATCAACACATTTCTGAAGTGAAAGACGCAGTAAGCGAAGTACTGGAGCATGCAAAAAAATTGGGTGCTACTGCGGCTGAAGCGGCGATGTCGAGCACATCAGGTTTGTCTGTCAGTACGCGCATGGGCGAAGTTGAAACAATAGAGTTTAACCAAGACGGTGGCTTAGGTATCAGTGTTTATGTGGGTAATAACAAAGGGTCTGCTTCAACGGCTGACTTAAACCCGAAAACATTACGTACAGTGGTCGAAAAAGCCATTGATATTGCAAAGTTCACCTCTGACGACCCATTTAATGGTATCGCGGATAAAGAGTTACTTGAATTTGCACCGCAAGATTTAGATTTATACCACCCGTGGGAAGTAAGCCCTGAGCAAGGTGTGGAATTTTGTCATCAAGCAGAGCAAGCGGCGTTGAACGCCGATGAGCGCATTGTAAATTCAGACGGTGCGAGTTTTTCTTCTCACCAAGGTTTACGTGTTTATGGTAACAGCCATGGCATGATTGCAGGTTACCCGCGTACGCGTCATAGCATTAGTACGATGGTGATTGGTAAAGAAGGCGAGCAAATGCAGCGCGACTCAGCTTATACCATCGCACGTCATAAAGATGATTTAAATGACGCTGCAAAAGTAGGCCTCGAAGCGGCAACCGAAACCTTGGCTAAACTTAACAGCCAAAAGCTCGGTACTATGAAAGTGCCTGTGATCTTTAGAGCAGATATTGCTAACTCATTATTCGGCCATTTAGTGTCGGCGATTGGTGGCGGCGCGCTTTATCGTAAATCGAGCTTCTTGCTTGATAGCTTAGGCACTAAAGTATTTAGCGATTGTGTGAATATCTCTGAGCGCCCGCATTTATTAAAAGGTTTAGCGTCTTCACCGTTTGATGCTGAAGGTTTAAAAACTGTAGACCGTGAAATTATTCAAGGCGGTGAGCTGCAAACTTACCTATTAGCAAGCTATGCAGCACGCAAACTGTCTATGGCACCAACGGGTCATGCTGGTGGTATTCATAACTGGCTAGTTGAACAAACCCATGCCGATTTAAAAGCGCTATTAAAAACCATGGGCACAGGCTTATTAGTAACTGAACTTATGGGCCAAGGTGTGAACACGGTAACGGGTGATTACTCACGTGGCGCAGCTGGCTTCTGGGTTGAGAATGGTGAAATCCAATACCCAGTCAGTGAAATCACAATTGCTGGTAACTTAAAAGATATGTTTAAGGCCGTTGTGGGCTTAGGTGGCGACATCGAGCGTCGTGGTGGTATTCAAACAGGCTCTGTATTGATAGAACAAATGCAGGTTGCTGGTAGCTGATTCATCAATAACTACTCAATTTTTGAAGCCTCACGTTTGTGGGGCTTTTTTATTTGAAAAAAAGCTTTACCTAAACTTAACTTGAGGTTTTATCTTGGTGGCAGTTTAAAAATAAAAAGGAAAACTACCATGTATTTAGAACACGTAAACCTTGTTGTTAGTAATGTTGATGCCATGCTGCACTTTTATAAAGCGGCATTCCCGCACTGGCGTGTGCGTAGCCAAGGCGATAGCAAATGGTCGGGCAAACCGCGCAAGTGGCTGCACTTTGGTGATGATTACCAATATCTTGCATTAAGCGATAACGGTGAAGCTGAAAACCGTGATTTAGCCGGCCACCAAGTAGGTCTTGCTCATTTTGCCTATGTGACAAACGATATTAATGCCATAGTTGAACGCCTGGCTTCGGCTGGTTATGAAATTGATAAACACGGCCCAGAAAATCCTTATCGTAAAAATGTATATTTCATCGACCCAGCAGGTTTTGAAGTTGAGTTTGTAGAGTATTTTAGTGATATCCCGAGTGAGAGGAATAATGACTTGTGAAGGAGCCGTCAGCTATCAGCTGTCAGTTTTGAGCCGAGCGGTGTTGTTTGTAGGTCAGGCATTGATTGATGGAATGGCGTTGTATGTACGACGCGCCAAGCAAGCGTGACGCCTACGATGTAGGCGGGAAATTTATTTCGCGCGAAAATATTTGCACAAAGAGAAGAGAATGAGGAAAGAATGAGGAAGTGATATTTATCTTTTCTTGTTTCCTCTGAAGCGCAGCGCCTCATTATCTATTTGTGAGATTAATTATCTTTGATGTAGGTGTGAAGTTTATTTCGCGCGAAAATATTTGCACAAAGAGAAGTGAATGAGAAGAGAATGAGTAAACCACAAGATCATTTTTTACTTCCTCTAAAGCGCAGCGTCTCTTAACCTCTTTGTGCGATTAAATGTCTTTGATGTAGGCGTGAAATTTATTTCGCGCGTTATCTTATTATATTGCGCGATGTAAAACTGCGGCTACGATAACTCGCACCTAGCACCTAGCACCTAGCACCTAGCACCTAGCACCTAGCACCTAGCACCTAGCATCTCACAACTTTACCGCACCTTATTCATCTCTTTCCAACTGGCTTTTAGGCTGTTGGCGAAGCTGATGAACTTTTCTTTCATGGTACGTTTAACTGAAATCTCGACTGAGCCTAGCCATACATTACCTTCAATAGTGATGGTTGGGCCTTGGCCTTTGTTTAAGGCGACTGATTTGTTCTCTACGCTACCAATTACGCTAAATAATTTTGATACCACATTTACATGTTCTGGTACGTAGATTTCATCGTTACCTAAAATACAGTTCACGTAAATGGTGACGTGCTGATGTTGGAAAATTGCTTCGCTAAAGTCGAGTTCAATTGAACCTAAGCAGTTGGTTAGGTGAATTTCTTTTGGTACTACCCATTGGCCGCTGCGCTCATTTGAGCCCAGAATACTGCGTAGCTGCAGGCTTTCGTTGTCGCTGCTGTGGCTGTAGTGAGGTTTAAATTGCGCATGCTTTTGCGATTTGTAGTCAATATCCGCTTTCAGATCTAAATCAGCAACAAGCTCAACCAGTACTTCGTTGCTGGTGGCTTCCATTGCCTGATCTAGGCGGCGTTCAAATGCTTCGGCTGAAATAACAGCATGACTGTAGTTATAAATGAGTTGATCAATGACTTCTTCTCTTACTTGATCGATTGGGCGGTCTTCAAGTTTAACGGCCATGGTAGTTCCCTGTTGTGATTTTAAAGGTGATTCTTTAGTTATTAATTACAAAGCAAAGCTTAGGCCAGATTTTATTTCTATATAAATCATGAGGTTGTCTTTTTAGACGAATAAGCAATTTCGTTAAATTAACCACAGATTAATAAAATCAGCAACTAAATGGTTATTTTTGCAACATTGTGAACATCTTACCGAGCAGCTTGTAAATCTTTACCGAAATGAATATAAATCACCGCTGAATAGGTGTTTAACCTACTGAAATTTAAAGAATAAATAGTTGGCATCATAGTCGCATTATTTAAACTGTCTTTAATCAAAAGGAGAAAGATTATGAACACTTTTAACAAATCTATGATTGCGGCTTTAGTAATTGGTGCAACTAGCATGTCAGCTCAGGCAAGCAGCTGGGAAAATGAAAGTAAAGATGCTTGGATTGATGGTAAGGCGGAAACTGTGCTTCTTATGAACACAAACCTTAACAACTTTGACATCAACACTGATGTAACGAATGGCAAGGTTGTACTTACAGGTAAAGTTGATAGCGAATTAGATAAAGAGCTTGCTGAAGAGTTAGTTCTTAGCCTAGACGGTGTTAGCTCTGTTGATAACAAACTAACGGTTGTTAAAAACATGAAAGCTAAGCACATGAAATCAGACAAAGCTGATTCTGCAGAAAGCGACTTAACCGATGCAAAAATCAGTACTGTAATCACCACACGTTATTTATTTAACTCAGAAGTAGGTGGTACAGATATCGATGTTGATACCGACAACGGTGTAGTAACACTAAAAGGTACTGTTGAGTCTGATGCAGAAAAGCAATTAGCGGTAAGCATTGCTGAAAACGCTGAAGATGTTCGCAAAGTAATCGATGAATTAACGATTGTTGCTGAATAATAGCAAGCCCTATATAGCCCAGCTTTGGCTGGGCTTATCTTTTTCAAGGAGTGAGTCATGGATTTAATACGTATTATTTTATCGGTTTTAATTCCACCTCTCGGCGTATTTTTACAGGTAGGTTTAGGTGCGCAGTTCTGGATTAATATTCTTTTAACTCTATTAGGGTATATTCCAGGTTTGATTCATGCTGTGTATATCATCGCTAAGCGATAATCACCGCATTAATCTACAAGGATGGGTAATGGAGCACAGCAAGGAAGGGCTGTAGGAGTAACGGACGATAAAGCGCAAGGAGTTTACAGTATGGATAATGTAACTAAGCACAAAGGACAACAAGGAAGTAACAAGGCGTTATGGAGTAGCGCACAATGGCAACGCTTTATGGATAAGGTGAATGGAGATGACAGCAAGGATTAAGCTTAGGCTTGGAGCCCAAACGGATGAAGCTAGCGTAAGGAGGAGACTATATGGAACAAGTACAAACGCAATCAAAACAAGGATTGACCAATAATGGAGTTGCTTTATGGAACAAGCAACAGTGGCACGAATTTATGGAACACGCGAAAGCGGTTGCGCCACGATTAACAGGGAAGGCTGACGATAAAAACCCGATGTCATCTTCAGGTGACATCGGGTTTTTAACTACTTCAGCAATTTATCTTTATAACTTAAATTGATTTACTGTCTTATTTAGAGACTCTGCTAACTCATTCAAATCACGTGCTTCATCCGCCAATTCATGGGCATGATCCGCAGTGCTATTCACTAAGTGATTAATCGCTGCCAAGCTATTGTTAATATCTTCTGCAACCACAGTTTGCTGCTCTGTCGAAGTCGCAATTTGATGACTTTGATCTTGTACATTTGTCACAGATTGCGCGATATCTTGCAATGCTTGCAATACAATTTGTGTTTGCTCAACTGAGCCTTCAGCACGCTCTTGACCTTGTTGCATCATGGTCGATGCTTGTTGGGCAATTTGCTGTAAACGGCTGATCATGTTGCGAATATCATCTGTTGACTCTTGCGTTCTGCTTGCTAGTGAACGAACTTCATCAGCAACAACTGCGAAACCTCGGCCTTGCTCGCCAGCACGGGCTGCTTCTATCGCTGCGTTAAGTGCCAGTAAGTTAGTTTGCTCAGCGATTGAGTTGATAACATCAACCACCGCGCCGATATTGCCACTTTCTTGTTCAAGACCCGCAACGACTTTAGACGCTTCACCAATGTGACTTGCAAGAGCGGTCATGACTGACTGAGCTTGAGTTGAGCGCTTAGTGCCATCTGCGGTAATGGTTTGCACTTCTTCAGCTGCATTATTGGTATGTTGCGCGTTACGTGAAATTTCGAGAACAGTTGAGGCCATTTCGGTTACTGCCGCACTTACGCTATCAACTTGTTGCTTTTCTTGCTGAATTTCATCATTGGTTTTTTGCGATACGGTTTTCAATTGGGCTGCGGCTTGGCTTAATTGCTCAGCTTGTGCTGCAGTATTCAGCATCATTGCACGTAATTTATCGATGAAAGTATTCATGTGATGAGCAAGCTGTCCTACTTCATCCTGACTTTTTATCTCGATTTTTTGTGTTAGATCGCCATCACCTGATGCGATATCACGCATGATGTAAGTGAGTTTAGTCAGCGGCTTGGTGATCATTTGCGTGGCCCAGAAGATCATCGCAATAATAATCGCAAGAATGATGATCACGGATGTTGTGGTTGTCATCACCGCATCATTTACTGGCTCATCAATCATACTGGTCGGAATTAAAATACCCACATACCAATCAAGGTAAGGGCTTTCTAATTCAAGGCGATTGTATACAACGTAATATTGCTCGCCTTTGAATGTGACAAAGCTGCTACCCTCTTTTTGGCTTTTCATCGCGCGGTTTAATTCGCTAAAGCCCGAGGTGTCGTTAAATTGCTTTTCGAGGGCATCTAAGCCTTCTTTGCCATTAGGGCCTTCGTCTGTGATAGATAGTTTATGTCCAGTTCGTTTTGAAAAGTGCACTACCTTCTGGTTACTGTCGAGTAAAAAGCCAAAGCCTTGGCCATCAAATCGAATAGCTTCAACCATGTCGTTGATATTATTAAGCTGTAAATCAACACCACCAAAACCAACAAGCTTGTTTTGTTTATAAACAGGCTGTTGTACAACTGCAGAGGCGATACCTGTGGTTAAATCAACAGAAATAGGGCCAACATACAACTTATTAATTTTTAATGCATCTTGCCACCAACCACGTTTGTAAGCGTAATATGGTTGGCCATTATAAGTGGCTGTACGCTCGTTTTCTTTGAAGTACTCACCTGTGGTCGCAGAAGCAAAGAAGGCTGATAAAATGTTATCATCGTTACCACTAATACGAACAAAATCTTGATTAACGCTGCTGTAACCAGGCTGACTATCTAAGCTTTGATCGCGCTGAGTCCAGTTATCGAACCAGTTAACTAAATGCGGGTTTGTTACAAAGGTTTCGACAACTTTGCCGTATTTGGCAAAATAGGCCTGCATTGACAGTCGCTCACTTTGCAAATAGCTGTCGGCTTCGCGTTGAATTGCATGACGTGAGAGATCAGCAATATGGTTTACAAAAAAGCTAGACGCGATGATTAGTAGCACACTTATCGTCCCGCCAATGAGCAGAAGTATTTTTTTACGTAAAGAGAGGTTGTTTAACATAGTGCACGCGTTTTTATTATAGGTTAGAGTTATCTATCTAATCATATTTGCACCTAAATCGCTACACTGTTAAGCGAAGGTTAATAATAAATGCTAAGGGACAGTTGAGTAAATGAGTACTGAAAATAATAAACTGGTTGTTTTAGGTGCCGGCTGGCTTGGAAATGCACTTTGTGTTGAGGCAAATAAATTAGCATGGCAAGTACAGGGAACACATCGCGGTGGCGAGCACGAATATGACTTTCAGCGCCAGTTTATACTTGAAGGTGATGTGCTCAAGCATGAGCTGTCGCTTGAAAATGCTTGGTGGGTCTGCGCTATTCCACCGCGTAGTCGTAGCTCAGAAAGTAACTATTTAGCGACTTTGCAAGCAGGGCTTGAACTTGCTAAGCAACTAAATTGTAAAGGCTTTATTTTATGTTCTTCGACAGGAGTTTATCCATCTAACAATGGTCAATATGACGAAACTACAGAAATTATTTGCCAATCAGCACGTCAACAACAGCTATATGATGCTGAACAGTTAGTGCTAAGTGCTGGTGGTAAAGTATTGCGCTTGGCTGGTCTTGTAGGGCCTGGGCGCGATCCGGGTAGGTTTGTTGCCGGTAAAGAACTGACTAGCTCAAGTCAGCAAGTGGTAAACATGGTTCAGCAGCAAGATGTGATAGCGGCGATTTTTTCAGTACTTGAAAATTGGTCAAACGCGAGCAGTATTTATAATGTGGTTAATCCGGCACATCCTACAAAAGCAGATTACTACCAGCAAAAATGTGCTGAGCAGGGCAAACAGCCACCGACTTTTACTAGTCATGATAAAGGCGAGCGCCTTATTGATGGCTCAGCGATTGAGTCACTGAGTTTTCGTTATCAAGCGCCTATTTAGTTATTTTTTAAAAGTAAGGTGGCCGCCTAATCGGTATTTACTGCCTGGTGATACTAAACGGGCAAAGCTCACAATACCTTGTGATGACCAAGTTCGGCGGATCACTTGTAAGCATGGCTCTTCGTTATAAAGGTTCAGCCATTCGCACATTTCTTGGTTGGGCATAATCGCTTCGACTGTATGGCGTGCCTCGGTGAGCGGGGCGTTTTGCGATAAGTATTCATGAGGCGTTAGGCTATGGAAATCCTGCTGTAAGTAATCTTTAGCAAGAGCGGGGTTCACAAAGCGTTCTTCAACTTGCAGAGGTTGCTCGTTTTCATTGTGTACAATCACACTTCTGTAAACATGGCTGTCGACCTCGACACCCAAAGCAATCGCAATTGGTGCTATAGCGCTTATAGACTCCATTACTAAAATGGTACAGCTATGATGGTTACTTCGCGCTTTTACCTCATCAGCAATATTTTTAATTTCTAATAACGATGATTGTGATTTGAAGCTAGCCACAAAAGTACCTAGGCCTTGGCTACGGGTTAATATACCTGCATCTGTTAATTCACTGAGTGCTCGTCTTGCAGTCATACGACTAACTTTAAACTGGTTGGTAAGCTCATTTTCAGAGGGCACTCGGTGATTTTCTTGCCAAGCTCCAGAACGAATATTTTCCAGAATGAACTCTTTTATTTGCGCAAATTTAGGAACACTCATTATGCGTGTATATGTGGTGAGTAAACAGTATGTTTGAAGGTGACATAATTATCTTGTATATACAAGGTGAGTTGATAAACTTTAAGCAAATTTAAACTTAGTCTCGTAATGGGCCTATCGCAAGTATCAATGTAGGTGAAAAATGCACACAACCAATAATGATCAAGCTTTCTGGGATTTAGTGATCACAGATGCCAACATCGCCACAATGGACCCAGCCATCGAAGCACCTTATGGTGCTATTGAAAATGCAGCTATTGCTGTTAAAGATGGCAAAATTGCTTGGTTAGGTGAGCAAGCCGATTTACCAGAGTTTGATGCGCTAGCTACGCCAACATTGTCAGCAAAAGGGCAATGGTTAACCCCCGGGTTAATTGATTGCCACACTCACTTAGTGTTCGCGGGTAGCCGTGCAGAAGAATTTGAGCAGCGTTTACAAGGTGTAAGCTATGAGCAAATAGCTGCAAACGGTGGCGGTATTGCAAGTACCGTACGTGCAACGCGAGAAGCCGATCACGAAGCTTTATTTGTCAGTGCAAAAGAGCGCTTAAATGCATTATATGCAGAAGGTGTGACGACGGTAGAGATTAAATCTGGCTACGGTCTTGATTGCGAAAACGAAATTAAACTTCTCGAAGTGGCACGTTTACTCGGTGAAAATCACCCTGTTGATGTTAAAACCACGTTTTTAGGTGCGCATGCATTACCGCCTGAATATAAAGGCCGTAGCGATGAGTACATTGATCTGGTGTGCGGTGAAATGCTTGACCGTGTTGTTGAAGCTGATTTAGCTGATGCAGTTGATGCTTTTTGTGAAAACGTTGGCTTTAGTAATGAGCAAACTCGCCGTGTGTTTGAAGCGGCTAAAAAACACAACTTACCGGTTAAGTTGCACGCTGAGCAGTTATCTAATCAACATGGTGCAGAGCTTGTTGCTGAATTTAATGGCTTATCTGCGGATCATATTGAACACTTAGATGAAGCTGGTATTCAGGCAATGGCCAAAGCGGGTACTACAGCAGTTTTATTACCAGGTGCATTTTACTTCTTACGTGAAACAAAGTATCCGCCAATTGAACTACTGCAGCAGTACCAAGTTCCAATTGCTATTTCAACTGACTTCAACCCGGGTACTTCGCCTTTATGTTCATTGCATTTGATGATGAACATGGCATGCACTATTTTTCGGATGACACCAGAGCAAGCATTAGCAGGGGTAACTCGAAACGCTGCAGGTGCTTTAGGACTTGATGATCGTGGTGTGTTAAAGGTAGGCGCACGTGCTGATATTGCCCATTGGCAAATAACCCATCCAGCACAATTAAGTTACCAATTTGGCGTAAATAAACTGTTAAATCTGTGGATTTTGGGTAGACTTAATTAGATAAGTCTTTTTTACGTAGTATTTTTACATGTCTTTGATTGCCAGCTTAGCAAGTAGTAGCGTGAGCCTTGCAAATTTAAGTAGCGATGTTGTGCCAGTGTTTTTAGCTGGTTGCGTTCTTATGGCAATGATTTGTGCCTTATGTGTTACTCAAAATTCTATTTTAAGGCTGAGCTTAGTCGTCAATGGCGTGCTTGGATTAGCAATTCTTAGTCTTGGCATGCCTTGGTTAGTGTTATTGTTAAGTGCAAGTGTTTGTTTTCATTTGTGGCAGGCATTTCGCACAACTAATTGGCTAGCAATCATTATTTCAGTTGTTGCTGCGATTGTATTAACAGTACTTTATTCAGCTCATTTATTGTTACATACTGCTCTTTACTGGCTTGTTTTTTCTGTCGTTATTTTGTGTATATCAGGCTTTTTTAACTATGAAGAACCTGAAGAAGAGCAAGTGGTCGTTGAGCCACTTCACACTGACGAGTTAGATGCGACACCTCTTACAGGCTTACCCGATCGCAACGTCTTAAAAAATAGCTTTATTGCTTGGACCGAGGAGCATGATGCTAACTGCGCGTTAGTGATGCTTCGCCTTGAAGGTTTTAACGATGTAAACCAACACATAGGTCGAGACTTTGGTGATTTGTTATTAGCGCAATCAGCAACCCGAATTAAACAGCAGCTCAATGTTGATAATGTTCTTAATATAGTGGGTAATTCAGGCAAAGCCGAAAAGTTGGCGCATTTAGGGGGCTTAAACTTTGCGTTTATTTGTTCATTAGAGGAACAAAAGCACCTTCATGAGCAACTAATTAGTCAAATTCGCCATGTTACTTTAAAGCCATTTAATGTTGCCAATTGCACCATTGAAGTTAAAGTTCGTGCCAGTTATGTAGTTTGTGATGAGCCTGAATACAGCTTTGAAAACTTCATTTCGTTTGCCAATCTAGCGCTTGATTCAAATCCAGACAAAGCGATTGTGCCTTATCATCCACAAATGATGATTGAGCAATTGGAGCAGCAAGCACGACTACGTGAGTTAGCACACCTTGATTTTGCAAGTGAACTAGAGTTGTATTTTCAGCCAGTTATTCGTAATAGCGATGAGCAAATCGAATTTTTAGAATTGCTGTTACGTTGGCAGCATCCTAAGCAAGGGATTCTTTCTGCGAATAAATTTATAGATGATATACGTGTTGCAGGCCTAAGCTATCCTGTGGCTGCTTTTGTTATTGAGCGTGCAGCAGAACTTGCTATGGCACTACGAATGGAAGGTATTGAATTACCTCTTAGTATAAATGTGTTTGGCCCTGAGATGCTGCACGAAGAATTTATTGAGTTTGTTGACCGTATCATGGCTGAGCATCGACTAGAGCCGGGTGATTTAATTATCGAGTGCCCGCTTGATTTATTTATGAGTTTAGATGATCAAGGTAAAGCGATGGTTGCAAGGCTCAATAGTATTGGTATCAAATTATGTATCGATGGTTTTGGTGACACACCTATTTGGCTAGCTAAGCTTCCGAATCTTAATGTTGAGTATATTAAAGTGGCGGCTTCACTTACCGCTGATTTTGCTCATCAAAGTCAAATTCGAAGCCTCGTTTCGGGCATGGTCGATATGCACAATCAAAATAATGCAAAAGTGATTTGTGAAGGAGTTGAAACTCTAGAGCAACTTAAGTTTGTAAAGTCGCTTAAAACCTATGCTGCACAGGGCTATTATTTTAATTACCCATTGAGTAGTGTTGGTATGATGTCATGGCTTAAACAATGGCGTTTGGAACATCAATAAGCATAAAGCTGTGCTCTCCCTCTGGTAGGCTTCACGATACAACACCGCTTTTATAACCCTAGTTTCTGTAGCCTTGTCACGTGGCTACGGTAAAGTTCAACTGGATCAACTTCACGAAAACTATGTAAACCAATAAATTGGTTAATCTCATCGAGATGATTCATTTTGTAATCATCTTTGATCACATGCCCTAAATGGCTACTACAGCGTGAAATGAGGCCGTCACTGTGACCTAAGATAAATAATGAGCCAAATAACATGGATAAGTCACTTAAATCTAAGATATTAGTGAGTGTTTCTGTGCCGCTCCAAGAAAAGTAGTATACGCCATTGCTTGCAAGCATATTACCTTGTTCGCACTCGTTTTTGGGCAAGCCTTCGGGGTACTTTTGATTAAATGTTGCTGCTCCTTGTGTGCTTAAACTATTTATTGCACCGAGTGTATTTTGCGGTAATTGACTATTGCCTGATAATAACGAAATAACACCACCGAATGCATCGAATACTAATCGAGTTGTATATTCTGCTTGAGAGCCGGGTGTTAGCTCTTTATTAATAAGATCAATAATGCCACTGCCATAATTTGCACCGCCTACACTGGTAACTGAGGCAATTAGATCAGGCCTGATAGATGCAACATAGCGTGCAGTTTGCGCACCTTGACTGTGACCAATCAAGTTTACTTTTTTAGCACTAGTCAGAGCTAAGATTGATTCTATTTGAGTGAGTAATTGCTCGCCTCGGACTTCTGAACTATTGATAGCAGAAACGGCAGGTGTGAAGACTAAAGTACCATCTTTTTCCAGAATTGTAGCGATATTGTAGAAGTAATCGATTCCGAGCAGGTTATCGAATCCCATTAGCCCATGAACTAAAACAACTGGATATTGGGTAGTTGTTTTTTTGGCATTGCACCAAGGGCTCAACAAAAAAAGTAAGGTAACAAATAAAATTAACGGGATTTTTTTCATACCTTTTACTCTTCTACTTCAATATTTATCACCAACAAGCCTTAAAAAAGCCTGATTTTAGTGCGCTTTTAATTCACCTTACCTTAAATTTGGGTTCTCTGTAATGTTAAATTAAAGTAAGCAGGAAAAGATGGTTTTAGTGTTTCGTTATATGTTTATCAATTTGTGTTTTTTCTGCGGTTAAGCAATTTATTTTTAATCTGGTATTTGATAAAGTCCGCGCCGTCCTCATCCTGTAGGACATCCTGTTGATGATGCATCTGAAAGGATGCAACGTATTGATAGCTTCTCCCCAGTTTGCTATAACGACTCACTCCTTGTTGAGTGAGTCGCTTTTTCTTTTCTTATCATACAATTCATTGCACAAATACACGCAAGTGATACCATCAAAGTGATTCTTATTTACTTTCGAAGGAATGCGTTATGTTTAAATCTTTGGCAATAGCTGCCTTTTCATTATCGAGTATTTTAGTTGCCCCTTTAGCCAGCGCAAATTGGCAAGTTAATAATGAGCAAAGTAACGTAAGCTTTGTATCTATTAAAAAGAACTCTATTGCAGAAGCACATCATTTCAAAAACGTGTCGGGTACACTTAACGAACAAGGTCAATTTAAGTTGATGATCGACCTGACATCGGTTGAAACTCTGATCCCTATCCGCAATGAGCGCATGACTAAGTTGTTATTTGAAACAGCTAAATTCCCTAATGCAGTGTTAACTGCTGACTTAAGCAAAGCGCTGTTAACGCTAAAACCAGGTCAACATGTGCTGAAAGGGTTAAAAGCTGAATTAGACTTTCATGGCAACAAGAAAGAGCTAACGATTGATGTTCTAGCTAATATGTCAGCAAAGGGCGATATTAGCGTGTCATCTTTTACGCCAGTTATTATTAATGCGAGTGATTTCAAAGTAACAGAAGGCATTAGTGAACTACAAAAGCTTGCGGGCTTACCATCAATTGCAACGGCGGTTCCTGTAACATTTTCTTTGACGCTAGATAAAGAAAAATAATGCAATCACTTGCTGACTTAGAAGCCGCTCTTCAGACGCCCGATAAACCTTTTGATCAATGGCAGCCACAAAACTGTGGGCAAGTGCCAATAACGATTGATGCGCAAGGGCGGTGGTTTTATGGCGGCAGTGAAATAAAACGCGAGGCAATGGTTAAACTCTTTGCCTCTGTGCTTTGCAAAGAGGCAGATAGTTATTTTTTAAAAACACCCGTCGAGAAAATGGCCATCACTGTCATTGATGTGCCTTTTATTATTGTTGATTGGCGTTTTGAAGAGACAGAGCAAGGCGTTGCTCTATGTTGTGTCGATAATTTACAGCGCGCTTGGTTGGTATCAGCAAAGCAACCACTATTACTGAGAGAATTTGAAGGTGTTAGTGTGCCTTATCTTCAATTAGCACATGGCTTGGCTGCGAGGGTATCGAGAAATGTTTATTATCAGTGGGCTGAAATAGCCTGCTCAGATGAGCAGGGCTATTATATAGAATCATTAGCCAAGCGTTATTACTTGGCCTAAGCACTTAGTCTTCTGGTTGTTCGTCAGACTCAGGTGCTTGCGCTTCAATAGGGCCTAAAAACCACTCATCGAGCTTTTTAGCAACTTCAGGTAAGCCGGTGCCTTTTAGTGAAGAGAAGGCATGTACTGTAATATCACCATCTAAACTACTTAACTCACGACGAACTTGTAAAACTTGAGCTTTACGCGCGCCTTGTTTTAGCTTGTCAGCTTTAGTTAATAGTGCCAGCACTGGAATTTCGCTGCCCACCGCCCAGTCGATTAAGTCACGGTCTAAATCTTTTAACGGGTGGCGAATATCCATCAAAACAACGATACCTTTTAAGCTTTGACGTTTTTGTAAATATTCACCTAGCGACTTTTGCCATTTCTTTTTCATTTCGATAGGCACTTTCGCAAAACCATAGCCCGGTAAGTCGATAAGGCGCTTATCGGCATCAAGTTCAAAGGTATTGATCAGCTGAGTACGACCAGGTGTTTTAGAAGTACGCGCTAACTTTTGATCAGTTAACGTGTTTAAAGCACTTGATTTACCCGCATTAGAGCGACCAGCAAACGCGACTTCAATCCCCGTATCAGCAGGTAAGCGTGAGATATCAGGTGCGCTGGTAACAAAGGACGCAGTATTGTATTTGATACGAGATTTGAGCACAGGCTCTCCTAGTCTTTTATAAAAAATAACAAACAGTGGCTAATTTCCACTTAAGGCACGTATTTTATACTATTAAAGCAGCATTCAAAAGCGTATTTAAGCGTGCTAAATTGGCTTTAAATTAGGAAAATTACTAGGTGTAAACTTAATCTAAGTCAAATCCCTATAAATTATGAGCTTAATGTGGGCAGAAAACGTGCCAGAGAATTTATTATCGTGTAGAATATAGAAATCACAACATCCATATTGTAGATGATACAGGGTCGGAAACAGAGAATTCACCATGAAAAAAATAGCACTATCTTTAACTATATTGCTTGGTACGTTGTCAGCAAGCAACGCAACAGCATTTGATGGCGATGTAAACGCAGGTAAAGAGAAATCGGCAACGTGTGCGGCTTGTCACGGCCCAGACGGTAATGCACCGGTTAATATCTACCCTAAAATTGCAGGCCAACACGCAGATTATATCTATAAACAATTACAAGAGTTTAAATTAGGTATGACATCTGGCGGCAAAGAAGGTCGTATGGATCCAGTAATGAGTGGTATGGCTATGCCGCTTAGCGATCAAGACATGAAAGACCTAGCAGCTTACTTCTCTTCTTTAAATATGTCTGAAGGTGCAACACCTAAAGATGTAGTAGAAGTAGGTCAGCAGCTTTATAAAGCCGGTGATGCAGAGCGTGGTATTCCAGCATGTGCTGCGTGTCACGGTCCTCGTGGTAACGGTACATCACTAGCTAAATTCCCGAAAATTTCGTTCCAACATCCAGAATACATCAAGTCACAACTTGAAAAATTCCGTGATGGTACGCGTAATAACGACTTAAACGGTATGATGCAAGACATCGCTAAAAAGCTAACAGACAAAGACATCGAAGTACTTTCAAAATACTTAGGTGGCTTACACTAAAGTCTGATTGCGGAAAGAAATGCTCCGCAGTAGTATGTAAAGAGTTTGAAAAAGCAGCGCAAGCTGCTTTTTTTGTACCTAACGTATGTCGAAATTTCCCACTCCCTTGTGAGACATTGACCATATCTAGCTGTAAGCCAAGTCTTATTTTTATTTCACTATTTTTGCTAAGTCTTTGTTATTAATTAAAATGACAATGTTGCAATAAGTCATCTGTAAGAAAAATTATATAAATTAGTTGTAACAATTTTATTAATAAGTAAATTAACCACTGTCGCTGAGACAGCAAAAACAACATGGACAATGTAATAAGGAAAGTAACTGCGGCAAATCTTTAGGGGTTGACACTAGTTAGGTGTCCTAAAGGAAATAACAAAAAAGTGTCAGGATTGACCGAGAATAATAAAAGCTCATGGAAGTTTAATAATAAAAACAAAATGGAATGCTACACGGAAGGTTAAAACAATAACAAAATGGATAAACAATAATAATAAAAATAATAAAGACTAAAAAGTCGAAGGGAGAAGTGTCCAGATAATTGGCGCTCAGATTAGTAGGCGGTAGAGATGTTTTCTCTACCGCCTTTTTATTTGTCCTGTTACAATAGCCACCGTTTGTACTAAAAGTATGAAAAGTGCGCAGTTCGTCAAGTTGACCAACCACATCCGCACATCGAATTCTTCTGGTTATGCCAGCATTACAATGCCACAAAGGCGTTGTGCACAACCTCTTAAGTGAGATGATCAAGATATGAGTAGAAAGAAAAAGTCGCGTAAAATTCCATCGAATGGTCCTGTACGTCTGAGCAAAGAAAAGCTTAGAGAGATGCGCGCGTTAAAAGAGCAGCGAGTTAAAAAGACCAAAGGTGCTAAACCTGGGTCTCGAAATGCACCTGATGCACAAAATGCAGAAAACACTGCTGCAAACAATCAACCGAAAGATAAGCGTGTTGGTAGTAAAAAGCCGATTTCTTTAGTTGCGCCTAAGGCTGAGCCGAAAGTTGAAATGAAACGCAACTTAAAACCTATGGTTGAGCTTAAGAAAGTGACTGAGCCTGAACTAACACCAGAGCAAGAGTTAGAAGCGCTAGAGAATGACGAGCGTCTACTTAAGCTGGTTGAGCGTCATGAGCGCGGTGAGTTATTAACAGGTAAAGACGCTAAGTACTTCAATAGCCGTATTGCTCGCCACCAAGCACTTTGCGAGTTATTAGGCATTGAAGATGAAGACGAGTACGAAGATGACTTTGAAGATGATTCATACGATGAAGGTGAATCTGACTTCGATAAGTACTTATCTGATGATTTAGCCAACGAATGGTTTGATGACGAAGATGAGGATGAGCGATGAGCACAACCTTGATTATTGCCATTGTAATTGGTGCGGCAATTATCGCAGGGCTTGCGTTTTATGCAGGGCAACTTCTGTATAAACTAAAAGAGCAAAATAAGCTTATCGCCAAGAAGCAAGCTGAGCATGAGCAAAAGCTTGCGGCATCAAAAGCAAAGCGTAATGCAAAGCTAGCCGATAGCATTCATTTAATTGCCCGTGCAATGAATGAAGAGCAATGTGAGTTCTCAGAAGGCTGCTTACGTATTTGGGTGCTGATCTCTCAATACAGCTTTGCTGAAGAGTTTGAGCTAAGTGAGCGCTACCCAGGCATATTTAAAATGTACGAAGTCGTAAAAGATATGCCAACGCACGATGCCCGTAAGAAATACTCTAAAAAAGAGATTTTTAAAATGGACACCGCTCGCTGGCGTGCTGAAGAGCAGCATAGCGATGAAATTAAAGCAGATTGCGCACGTATAATTGAAGAGTTTAAAGCCGCTCCAGGCAGCGAAAACGTAGTATTCAATTAAGTTGACGTATCGTTGAATTAAACAAAATAAAAAGCAGAGCCTAGGCTCTGCTTTTTTGTTGGGCTAGATAACTCGTGAGAAACGAGTTTGCTTGATTTGTTGTTGTAGGTGCGCATCAAAGCACATACAAATAATACGAATAAATAAATTACCGCGAGCTGTTACTGTGATCTTATCTTGGCTAACAGACACCAAGCCATCAGCTAGTAATGGGTCGAGTGCCTGTAGTGCCTCGCAGAAGTAGCTGGCAAAGTTAATATTAAACTGTTTTTCGATTGCTGGAATATCCAGCTCAAACTGGCAGATCAATTGTTTGATCGCTGCGGCACGTAACGTATCGTCATCAGTTAAAGCAACACCTTTACAGATTGCACTGCCATAGCCTTCTTGCAAGGCTTTGTAATAGTGCTTTAACTCTTTTTCGTTTTGTAAAATGGCATTGCCTATTTGCGAAATAGATGACACACCCAAACCTAATAAGTCACATTGGCCATGCGTTGTGTAACCTTGGAAATTACGGTGTAATTGACCTGCGTTTTGTGCAATTGCTAGTTCATTGTCTTTACGGGCAAAGTGGTCCATACCAATAAACTGATAACCCGCCGCTAACATCTGCTCAAGGGTATTTTTGAACATAGTGAGCTTGTCGCCAGCAGATGGTAAGTCAGCGTCTTTAATTTTACGCTGAGCAGCGAATCTATCTGGTAAGTGGGCATAGTTAAATACCGACACGCGATCAGGGTTTAACTCTATCAGCTGCGCAATCGTCTCTTTAAAACTCTCTGGTGTTTGCAGTGGCAAACCGTAAATCATATCTGCATTAATAGACTTAAAGCCAAGTTCACGAGCCTCACTTATTAAACCTTTTACAGATTGCACGCTTTGTGGGCGATTAACTGCCAGCTGCACATCATCATTGAAATCCTGAATACCAAACGAGACACGATTGAAGCCAAGTTTACGTAGGTGAACTAGCATGCCATCAGCTAAAGAACGAGGGTCAATCTCAATACCGCGTTCGGCATCATCAGAAAAATTAAAATGCTGCTCAACCAGCGCCATTAAGCGACTCATTTGCTCTGCCGATAAGAACGTTGGTGTACCACCCCCTAAATGCAGTTGCTCAACGTTATAATCGGCAAAAAGTGTTGCTTGCTCAGCAATTTCAAGCGCTAAGTTATCTAGGTATAAATCGGCTTTAGATTGATGACGAGTGATCACCTTATTACAACCACAGTAATAACAAAGCTGACTGCAAAAAGGGATATGGATATACAGCGATAAAGAACGGCTTTTCGACGCTGCAATCGCGTTAATCATATCTTGTTGCTTATAACCATCAGCTAAAGACAATGCCGTTGGGTAAGATGTATATCGAGGCCCAGAAATATTGTACTTGTTGATCAGAGATTGATCCCAGCTTGGTAAATTTATCACAGTCAGCACTCCGCAATTGATTGAGCGGCTATTTTAACGAGTTTAGCAAGTTAGCTATTTGATCTAGAACAATGTCGGAGAATAGAAACGAATCGGCAATGCTTTAAGGTCGTTGTAAAAACAAAGAGTTTACTATTTGAGCAGTTGATTTAGTGATTGTTAAAATAAAGGGTTTTGCTAGTGACAAGGTTGCAAAAACTTTTTATACTGCATCCCGCTTTAGTCAGTCAAACCTGTTAAACGCATCAAAAAATTTAGCTTTCGCTAATACAATGGCCCCTTAGCTCAGTTGGTTAGAGCACACGACTCATAATCGTTAGGTCCCCAGTTCAAGTCTGGGAGGGGCCACCATTTTCTTGCTGTAAAAAACCAAAAACCAAAGCTTAAATCTATCTCAAGCAGCTGCGTTCCACTATTGTTCCACCTCTTTTTTATCTTTAAAAATTCAACGAAATAAAATTATTTTTAATTTTTTAAAAATATTTTGTCAGGTTTTCTGTGTTTGTCTCGTCTATAGCTGCAAATGACACGAAGTTGTTCCTATTAGGTGGTAGCGATAGGCAGTGTCTTGTGTATTAATTTTTACGAAAAGGACAAACTCATGACGACTACAACATCAACTGTGAATACGCTAAAACTTGATTCAACAAATGCACCATTTAGTGATGCTGCTGTTTGGTTAAAAGAAGGCTGGGGGCTATTTAAAAAAGCACCGTTTAAACTTTTTTTACTGATGACGCTGTTCGCTATTGTGCCAGGCTTAGTGCAGCTATTACCTGCACCTACAGGTTTAACTGTATCAAAATGGTTAGCGCCTATGTTAATGGCAACGGTGTGGCCATTGTTGTTTAACCTGAATAATCAGCAAGGCTTTTCATTTAAGCACAATGCAACATGGGCGAAGTGGGGGCGAGTTGCCGTGTGGTCAGTTGTTGGTATTTTACTGGCGCTGGTGCAATTTGCTGTTGGGAGTACTTTGATTGGTAGTGAGCAGTTATCGGCTTTATTGTCAGGTCAGTTTGTTGATGTTGAGCGCTGGCGTGTAGGGGTCATGTTTGTATCAATTGTTCCTGTAAATATGTTGCTTATGTTTGTGGTACCTCTGTTACTTTTAAACAATGCTTCGCTTAGTGCAGCTGTTAAAGAAGGCATTACAACGGCACTAAAGGTGATTAAACCATTAAGCATGCTTTGTTTGATTAATATGCTCGTTACCTTTGCTGCCTCTTATAGTCTGTTACCTATGTTGTTGGTAGGGCCGGTATTAGCATGTACCTACTTTTGTGCCTATAATCGTTTGTTCAAATAATAATAAAAACATGGAAGTACAGTGAAAGCTGATGTTCAAATAAACACATTGCTGAATGAATACGCGCCGCTGTTGGCGCGTGTTGCTGCAACTTACGAGATCAATCAAGCGCTACAAGATGAGCTAATCCAAGAGATGTCGCTGGCTGTTTGGCGCGCTTTTGAAAGCAATGACTCATCACCCGATGTTGCCTTTCGTGGCGATGCCAGCATAAAAACCTATATTGCCCGAGTAGCTCACAATAAAGCGGTTGATCATGTGATAAAAGAGCAAAACCGCAAAGAGGTGGCAAGCTCTGAAAGTATTGATTACACCCAAGCCTTAAGTGCGCATAAGTCACCAGACGACAGTTTAGATTTAATGGCTGCCCTTCGTAAATTAACGCTGAAATATCGGCAGGTGCTTGCTTTACAGCTTGAAGGGTTTAATCAAAGTGAGATAGCTCAAACGCTGGGACTGTCTGAAGATGCTGTTGCTAAACGTGCCAGTAGAGCAAGACAGCAAATTGCGAGCCTAATGGAGTAAATAAAGTGGATAAATTCGAAGCAGATGATCAATTAGCTAAGTGGCAGCAGGCATTCGTGCAGGCAACGCCGAAAGTGGATAGTGCAGCGTTAATAGCACAAACGCAAAAGTCGCGAACTAAGTTAAAGCTAAAAGGGTTAATCGACTCATTTTTAGGTGTTGTGGTAACCGTATTTTGTATTTACGCCATGTTGTTTGAAGCAAAAAATACCTATGAAACCATTATGTTTGCGCTATTAGTGCCTATTCCTCTAGGTTTTGGAATTTGGTCATACCGTTTAAGGCGAAAGCTGTGGCGAGCAGAAACACTAGACGTTAATGCAATGCTTAATTTTAAAGAGAATCAGCTGAAGCACCAAGTTCATTACTGGCATGTGAGTTTTATTGGCTGCGTTGTGCTTTGGTGCGCTTTGTTAATCGCTGCCTTGTTTAATATGGTTATGTTTAAAACATACAGCCTATGGCTTATCCAGCTTGGTATTAATGGTATTATCGTGCTGGCTGTTTATATACGCTATAAAAAATTAAAAACACAGCTAGCTGTAGCACTTGAGAGCATTCAAGCAATGCGCTGATGTGCCGCTCTCACTTTTGCTGCGAATTTATTTAACCAGCCAGTAGCTAAACTTGGTTTGTAAACCAGCTCGAGGCGCTCTTGGCAAGTGTAGTTACAGTCTAAGACATCGATGACTTTGAGGGCTGGATCGTTTGCAATAAAATCAGGGACGTATGCTAATGCAATCCCTTGTTTGACGAGTGACAGTAAGGTGCTGAAATCGTTGCAACGATAACTTATGGTTCTAGGTACTTTGTCATCTCGCCAACCATCTGAGCCGATCCCCCTAGTTACGCCACAAAAGGGTGAAATACTCGGACAAGCAAAACTAAATTGAAAAAGCTCTCTGTTGGTGAGTGAACCCTTACTAAACTGTTCGAATAATGGATGCGAGTGCGCAGCTACAACCTTAAATGTTGTTGTGCCTAAATATATACGTTCAAAGTCACTTTGCAGTGTGCTTTCATTTAATGCCACTTCGGTAACTAAAGCTAAATGGGCATGGCCGCTGGCAACCTGTTCAATGGCTTGACCTTCCCAACTTGTATCAATATTAAATTGAAAACCTTGCTCATTAAATTGCGATAATAATAAAGGCAGGTAATGCTGTAACAGCAAAGAGGGGCCAGATAAGTTAACAACCGTATTTTTCGTGCTTCCATTAAACTCGCTGATAGCTTGATCAGCCTCATGAACCAAATTAAGCGCATAATGGCGAAATTTTTCACCTTGCTGATTTAGTTTTATATTTCGACCAATTCGCTTAAATAGTTGTGTATTTAGCTTAATTTCGAGCCGTTTTATGACCTTCGAAAGCGCGCCAGGTGTGACATTTAATGTTGCAGATGCTTGCTGTAAGTTATTGTGCTTTGCGATGACCAAAAACTTTCGTAAATCTTCTGTATCCAAGTTTGCCTCTAATTCCAATATGGAAACGTATAGATAGTTTTAATAGCTTAATAGTTAATTGTTTAAGTGCAATAATTTCGTTATTAAATTTCATTAAATGAGAGAGCGATGACGTCTTACAATCTTAAGCAGTGGTTTTATGTTAAGCGCCCTGATGGACGTGTCAGTGAGCAGCATTATGCATTGCGAGAATCTGTAATTTCGCCGACATTGGCTAAAAACGAAGTGCTGCTAGAGGCAAAGTATATTTCTGTCGATCCATATATGCGTATTCAACAGGCTGCTAAGCCGAACTGGGAGCAACCTCATGCATTAAATACAGTGCAAGGAGCTGCGGTTGTTGCTCAGGTTTTAAAGTCAAATAGCGAACGATTTAAGCAAGGTGATTGGGTAAGCGCTTATTCAGGTTGGCAAACTCATGCAGTTGTCCATGCCAATGAAATACAAGCCTTAAACCCTAATGATGCCGATGTAAAAACGGCACTAGGTGTTTTAGGTATGCCTGGGCGAACAGCTTGGTTTGGTTTAATGGAAGCAGGTAAACCAAAAGCCGGCGAGACGGTTGTCGTTTCAGGTGCTGCAGGAGCTGTGGGTTCGTTAGTTACTCAGTTTGCGATAAAAAATGGTTGTCGTGTTATTGCCCTAGCTGGATCTGAAGAAAAATGTACTTGGTTAGAAAAGCTCGGGGTCGCTTATGCGCTTAACTATAAGCAATTTGACTCAGCCCAACAGTTGCACGAAAGGTTGATGGAGCTTGGAGGTGTTGATGTTTATTTTGATAATGTTGGCGGGATGAACACTGATGCGGTGTTGAGCAGCTTAAACTTGCGTGCTCGCGTAGTGATTTGCGGGCAAATCTCGCAGTACGATGGTTCACTTGACAACCCCGAACTAGGCCCTCGCTTTCTTCATCAATTACTTTATAAACGAGCGACAATTCAAGGGATTTTAGCAAGAGACTTTACTCACCGTATGCCTGAAATGATTAATCATATTTTGCCGTGGTTAAAAACAGGAGAGATCCAATTTAAAACAACCGAAATTAATGGCTTTGAAAATTTACCAAGCGCGCTTGAGGGGTTGTTCGAAGGGAAGAATATCGGTAAAGCGATTGTTCGTGTTAAATAAAAGGTATTAAAAAATGAAAGCAAATTTCGCTTTTCTGTTGTTACTTTGCTGTTTAATTGTCAGTTTTAAAAGCGTAGCAAAAGAGGTTAAGCATTTTCATGCGCATAGCCGAGTTGGCATGCATGGCATGGTGTTGTTCACCGATGGCGTTGAGCTCTATGCCAGCCACCTTCCTTTGTACCACGCCCCGCATGATTACCAATTAATTTATCGTGTAGAAACTCGCTATGAGAAAGAACTAATTCGTTGGCTTACTGTGCAAGAAAGTGATTCAATTCCTCAGTATTTAAACTCTATGATCACTCTATTACCTGCTAAGTTTGACTTGAATAAGTTAATTGCTGGGCAGACATTGAGTGTGCCCAGCCAGTTATTCTTTGGTCACTTCGAACGAGGCGGTAAAAAATGGCTAAAGGATGAAAACTTTAAGTTTGTTTCTCTTGTATATAAACGAGCACTGTCATCGACTCAGCACGTGTCGCAACCGCGCTGGCAAAGAATAAATAAAGCGACAAATGAACAAGGAATACAAATATTGGTACATCAAATACAGGCCAGCCCGTCATTTGACGCCATTGTTTTAGTAAGAGGGTGTGAAGCTGAGCGTTTGCAGGTAGAAGTAAACGTGCCAACATTTACGCAATTATCTAATAGCTTTCAAGACTGTGAGTACAGCCAAATAGCCTATTTTGAAACGCAGGATTTTATAAAGTAGCCAGTAAAAAGGCACTTATTTGTAAGTGCCTTTTAATTCTTCTGACTATTTGTAACCGTTCGGGTTATTGCTTTGCCAGCGCCATGTATCTTGCATCATCTCATCGATGCCACGCTCTGCTTGCCAGCCAAGTTCTTTTAATGCTTTTTCTGGTGCTGCGTAACAAGCTGCAATATCACCTGCTCGGCGCGGCGAAATTTGGTATGGGACTGCTTGACCGCTGGCTTTCTCAAAAGCGGTAACCATCTGCAGTACTGAATAACCATTACCTGTGCCTAGGTTAAATACGTGCGCACCTGTATCACTTGCAATTCGGTTCAGCGCTTTTAAGTGACCTAATGCTAAATCGACAACGTGGATATAGTCACGAACACCTGTACCATCTACAGTATCGTAGTCATCCCCAAACACACCTAGCTTTTCTAGTTTACCCACAGCAACTTGCGAAATATAAGGTAATAAGTTGTTAGGAATACCATTAGGGTCTTCACCAATAAGGCCAGACTCATGTGCGCCTACAGGGTTAAAGTAACGTAAGATAACAAAGGCAAAGCGTTCATCTGATTTCGCGATATCTTGCAGCATCATCTCTACCATAAGCTTTGATGTGCCATACGGGTTAGTCGTGCCGCCAACTGGGAAGTCTTCACGAATTGGTAAGCTTGCTGGGTCACCGTATACGGTTGCTGATGAGCTAAATACTAACTTAAATACGCCAGCATCACGCATAGCATCAACCAGAGTCAGTGTGCCTTGTACGTTGTTTTGATAATACTCAATAGGTTTTACAACCGATTCACCAACCGCTTTTAAACCTGCGAAGTGAATAACACTATCAATCGTGTGTTCACTGAAGATTTTGTCTAAACAGGCTCTATCTAAAATATCTCCTTGATAAAACGTGACGTCTTTGCCGGTGATTTGTTTTACGCGAGACAATGACTCATTTGATGAATTGCTTAAATTATCAAGTACAACAACGTCTGTGCCTTGTTGTAGTAACTCTAAAACGGTGTGAGAACCGATGTACCCGGCTCCGCCGGTGACTAAAATGGTCATAAAATATCCATGAACTATACCTGGTTGAATTAGCTTTATTTCATCACATTTCGCGTTAAATTACATGAATAAAATGTGATTAATCTTCTTTAATTGAAATATCAGTGTCTTGTTTTTGATTACATTTTGCACCATATTGGTTACATCCAAGCGTTGAGTTATTAAGCTATAGTTAATTGTCAGCTGCTAAATTTTAATCAAAAGCTATTCCTGTTAAGTGGAGATAAAGATGAAAATTGTAAAGAAAATGGCCTTAGCAATGGTTATTGCACTACCTGTTTTTGCTCACGCAGGGGAGGCTAAGGTTAAATGGCATGACTTTAACGATTACCGTGATGTGCGACCCGGAAATAACTCACCAAAATGTGCATTTCATAAAAACGTGGCAAAGAGCTTTGAGAAGCACTTTAACAAGCTTGCTGAACAGTTACCTGATGGCTACACCTTCAATGTTGAAGTGACTGAGCTCGACCTAGCGGGTGATGTGCGTTTTGGAACGATGAATGAACTACGCATCATCAAACCAATTTACTTTCCGCGTATCGACCTAAATTATTCGATTACTGATAAAGACGGTAAAGTGATAAGCGAAGCTAATGATGTAAAGCTTAAAGATATGGGCTTTATGGACCGCATGAAAATGGGTCGTGATGAAGCCTATTATTACGACAAGCGTTTAATTACTGATTGGTTTGAAGATGAGCTACTGCCGTCGTTAAATTTGGGTGAATGATAACTTAAAGCTGTAAGCCGTCAGTTTAAAGTGGAACTGTGTTGTTTGTGGGTCTTGTTAAAGACCTACATCGTGGGAGGCGTTTTAACGCCGAAAAACAATTAACGGCTAAAGCTGCTCCCACATGTAGGCGTGAAATTTATTTCTCGCGATAGCCTCTATTTACAATAAATAAAATAGAGGCTTCTACGTTACTTAAACGTCGCTAACAGTTGTAGTAACTGTTGCAGTTTAATAACGGTTTTTTTCAGCTTTTCTTCGTCCATACCGTCGTTGCTTAAGCTTTCTACATCAGCGGCAACATCGAGAACGTAAGGTTTAAAGCGTTTCGCTTCAAAATCAAAGCCAGCATCTTTTGCAAATAAGGCTTTGAATTTGCCATGGCCTTGCTGCTGTAAATCATCTAATTTTTTATCAGCATCAAGTGCCTGACGATAAACGATTTTTAGGTTAGCATTGAGTTGTTCAATAATTGAATCCATTTTTTTCCTAAAGCTTTAGACTGCAATGCCGATATAGTACGTGGATTGTCATAAAAAGTCAGGTAATGAACTATGAATATATCAGGATCAAGCTTACCAGCGATGAGTGGCGGTGGCGAAAGCGCAGAAGTTTACAGCGCATCACTTGCTAAAAAACAGCAAAAGGCTGATGGTGCTGCGGCACTTGCACTTATCGAAGGCGCAGCAATGAATACCAGTGCTGCACAAACACCTGCTAAGTCGGTAACTGCGACACTAGGTAACAACGTAAACGTATACGTTTAACTACAGTATATTGAGATCGATAGGCGTTTTACTTTTTTCGCCGCCGATCTCACGCACCAGCTTAGGAACCAAAAAACCCGGCAATGCTGCCAGCATAGCCGTTACGATTTCTCGTGCCTGACTCTCAGCTATATCAAAGTGGCTGGCACCTTCAACTTTATCAAGTAGATGTAAGTAGTAAGGTAAAATGTCTGCTTCGAATAGCGCTTCACTAAGTGCAACTTGTGACTCGACAGAATCGTTCACATCTTTTAGTAACACCGCTTGATTTAATAACGTCACTCCCGCAGCCTTTAATTTTTGCATAGCCGTTTTAAAGTCATCATCAATTTCGTTAGCGTGATTGATATGGTTTATAAACACCACTTTTAACGGTGATGAAGCAAAGCGCGCGCACAGCTCATCGGTAATTCTTGCTGGGATCACCACAGGTAAGCGGCTGTGAATACGCATGCGTTTAATTTGCGGAAGTTGCTCTAACTCATCCATAAACCAACTAACAGCATCGTCTTTGGCCATCAATGGATCGCCACCACTTAAAATGACTTCGTTGATGTTGCTGTCTGCTTTTATGTAAGCCAGTGCGTCAATCAAGCTGCGTTTGTTTAATTGGTTTTCTTGATAAGGAAAATGGCGTCTAAAACAATAACGGCAATTTACAGCACAGCCGGTTTTAAACATCACTAAAACCCGAGAGCGATACTTGTGTAACAAACCAGGTTGGTTGTTATCTTGCTCTTTTAGAGGATCTTTGTTGTAACCTGTTTTTGCTAAAAACTCTTGGTGTCTTGGCATCACTTGTAGCAAAAGGGGGTCGTTTATGTCGCCATAACGCATTTTTTTGATAAAAGGCAGTGGCACGCGGACAGGAAAAAGACTGCGTGCTTTGAGGTCTTTTTCGTCTACTTTGCTTGATAATCCTAGCATTTCTAGCAAGCGTTCAGGACAAGTGACAACATTTGCCAATTCTTTTTGCCAGTTTTTATGCAAATTTACTTCATTTCTTTGTATCATTGACACGTAGATTACTCGAAATTATTTAGACAGAGGAAACGATGGCGAATTATAGCACCAATGAGTTCAAGGGCGGCCTAAAAATTATGTTAGACGGCGAACCTTGCAGCATCTTAGAAAATGAAATGGTAAAACCAGGTAAAGGCCAGGCGTTTAACCGTGTTCGTATTCGTAAACTTATCACAGGTAAAGTACTAGAAAAAACATTCAAGTCAGGTGAGTCAGTTGAAGGTGCAGACGTAATGGATACAGATTTAGCGTATCTATACACTGACGGTGAGTTCTGGCACTTCATGAACAACGAAACATTTGAGCAAATCGCTGCTGACGAAAAAGCGCTTGGCGACAATGCAAAATGGTTAGTTGAAAATGACGTTTGTACTATCACGCTTTGGAACGGTAGCCCAATCGCTGTGACTCCACCAAATTTCGTTGAATTAGAAATCACTGAAACAGATCCAGGTCTAAAAGGTGATACAGCGGGTACTGGCGGTAAACCAGCAACATTAAGCACAGGTGCTGTTGTTCGTGTTCCTCTATTCGTACAAATCGGCGAAGTGATCAAAGTTGATACACGTAGCGGTGAATACGTGAGCCGTGTTAAGTAATAGGCATTGTTAAGCAATTTATTATAAAATCCCAGCTTCTGCTGGGATTTTTTTTGGGAAACACTTTATGTCTAATGGCCTTTGGCAACCAAGCGCCGATATTGAAACTTTACGAGAGCGTGCCGCTATCATCCGTCGTATTCGCGAGTTCTTTTATGCCCGTGATGTTATGGAGGTTGAAACGCCAAGCTTAAGCGCGGCCAGTGTAACCGATGTGCATTTAGCGACATTTAGTACCGAGTTTGTTGGCCCAGGTCATGCTGGTGGCTTACCACTTTATTTGCAAACGTCACCTGAGTTTGCCATGAAGCGTTTACTTGCTGCAGGCTCTGGGGCTATTTTCCAGCTATGCAAAGCTTTTCGTAATGAAGAGGCGGGTAGTCATCATAATCCTGAATTTACAATGCTTGAGTGGTATCGTCCGGGTTTTGATGAATTTGCGCTTATGGATGAAATGGATGAGCTTATGCAATTGGTGCTTGGCGTAGAAAGCGCAGAGCGACTCACTTATCAGCAAGCCTTTATGAACGCCTTAGGTGTAGATCCTTTAACTGCTGATATCAGCACATTGCAGCAAATAGCAACAGAGCAGGGCTTTGCCGATATTGCGGCGAATGAAACGCACCGCGATACCTTGTTACAGCTATTATTTTGTATGAAGGTAGAGCCAACGATTGGCCAAGAAAAGCCTTGTTTCGTTTATCATTTTCCAGCTTCGCAAGCCGCTCTTGCCCAAATTTGCCAACATGATGAGCGAGTAGCAGGACGCTTTGAGTTATATTTTAAAAATATGGAACTGGCAAACGGCTTTAATGAGCTGACCAATGGCAAAGAGCAAGCAGCTCGTTTTAGTGAAGATAATCAGTACCGTGAAGCAAATGGCTTAAAGCAAGTGCCAATGGATGAGCGTTTAATAGCTGCACTAGAGCATGGCTTACCACAATGTGCGGGTGTCGCGCTGGGTATAGATCGACTCATTATGCTGGCAACAAATAAGCAAAAAATTAAAGACGTACTCGCCTTTGATGTTGAAAGGGCTTAACTTATTTGGCTCTAGGCTCTAGGCTCTAGGCTCTAGGCTCTAGGTGCTAGGTGAAAACCTAGCACCCAATTGCTTATAGCTCGTAAATAAATGTCACACCGGCAACCATAGGTTCGCCAAGTTGTGTGTATGTATGAGTGGTGTAACCATCTAATGGGTCGTTACCAAACTCAAAACCACGGGTTGGTACGTCTTCATCAAATAAGTTACGTGCCCACGCATTAATGCTCCAATTATCACTTTCATAACCAAATGAAGCATTCACTAAATTAGTGCTTGATGCTTGTGAGTTATGGCTGTCAGAGAAGTAGTAATCGTCTTTGCCTTCTACACCAATTGATGCATAAAGTGCTGGCGTAAAGTTATAACGCGCAGTGAATGCGTATTGGTATTTAGGTGCTTGTGCTTGATCTCGACCATCTTGATCTAGGCCTGATTGCGCAACAAAGTCATTGATTTCTGTATTTAGATAACCTGCACTACCTGTTAGTAGTAAATTGTCAGTAGCTTGGAAGCTGCCTTCAATTTCTAAACCGTAGTTTTCTCCAGAGCTGGCGTTATCGATATAGCCTGTGAATTTTTGGCCTTCAACTTGCCACGATTTTAGCTGCATATCTTCGCGGTACATGTAGAAAGCGGCAAGACGTAACACAAACTTATCGTCCAAAGAGCTGCCTTTCACACCAAACTCACCGCTCCATAGGTATTCAGGGGCAAATGATGTGTGATTAGCAAAGAAATCAGCATCTAGGTTTAAGCCTTCGTCTTTTGCTTTTGCTAAAGCTTCAGAGTTAATACCGCCAGCTTTATAGCCACGAGTAATGCTAGTGTAGATCATGGTGCGATCAATCACTTGGTATTCAAGTGCAAGCTTACCGCCCACCATGACATCATCCGTTTCTTCAATAAAACCGTTATTGTCGATGTAGTCGCCTTGATACTGCTCAACACGCAGACCCGTAATTAAGGTTGTTTTTGGACCAATAGCTGTTGCTAGTTGGCCATACGCAGCAATATTGCTGGTTTCATAATTAGATGCAAATGGTTGTGCCAGCCAAGTGTATTGACGTTCTAAGTCAACTTCGCGGCCTTGATAGTAAATGCCTGCGACCCACTCGCCAGATTTACCACTAAATTGCAGCTCTGCCGCTTGATCTTGACGATCGCGAAAGTAAGCATCTGTTGAGCTATAGCCCCATTCATGTAGACCTGCTGCACATAATTCAGGTTGAGCTTCATCATTACACACCCAGTCTTCGTCGTAACTGTATAACAGCTCGCTGTCGATACCAGATAGGTTTAAGCTGATATCAAATAAGTCAAAACCGGTATAAATATTTGCTAGGCCAACCGCAATGCTTTCTTGGTTGTCTTGGCCTGGCTCATCAGCAACACTGTAACGGCTGTTATCTAATGTGAATGCGTCATAGCCGTTATTTATATCGATGTAATGTACATTCAGTTCAGTACGCAAATGCTCGGTCAATTGGCTGTGTAACTTAAAGCGAGAAACAAGCTCATCTTGTTGCTGTGTATCTTCACCTAAATAACGGTTTTCAACATAGCCATCCGATTCACGTTGATAAATGCTGGCGCGTACTGCTGTGTCGTCAGTAATACCCGTACCTGCGGCTATACCTGCTTCATAGCTGTTGTAGTTGCCAGCACCTAATTGTATTTTCACACTTGGGTCAAGAGTGGGTGTTGCAGATTCCATTTGAATCATGCCAGCTAAGGCATCTGCACCAAAGCGAGTTCCTTGTGGGCCGCGATAAATTTCAACTTGGTCGATATCAAATAACAGTGAACTGCCGCCTAAACCAGAGTAGTTAATACCGTCGATCACTAAGCCAACCGAAGGATTAATAGGGTCAACAAACTGTGAGCGTAAACCAACACCACGAATTTGCACGAAACGACCACGAGATGCCCCTGAGGTAAAGTTTACATTCGCTGCACTAGCAAGCATCTCATCTAAAAACTTTGCACCGCGTAGATTGATTTCATGGTCTGAAAACAAGCTTGCGCTGGCACTAAGGGTTTGAATGCTTTCTCTTTTGAAATCACCGGTAACTTCAATTTTTTCAAGCTCACCGTCTTCAGCGTAAGCAATCGAAGATGCTGCGAATAAAGGCAGGATGGCAGCAGATAATAATGATAAACGTCGTTTCATGCGGATTCTTAACTCCATTTTCGGGACTGCTATTCTAGCAACCTAGCTAGCCAAATGGCTATAAAATCAATTTTTATGATATAAACGCAGGCAATTATACGTAAATTGATTAGAAATACGACTATGACCTTTAAAGTAGACTTTAAAGTGCGTGATTATGAGTGTGATTTACAAGGAATTGTAAACAACAGTGTTTATTTTAATTATTTAGAACATGCACGCCATGAGTTTTTACATGCCCAAGGTATCGATTTTGCAAAGCTCGCAAGAGAAAAAGTAAACCTTGTCGTACTGCGTAGCGAAATGGATTACAAGGCATCACTTATGCCGGGTGATGAATTTTACGTTGCCGTTGAGCCTCAGCGTATCAGCCGATTAAAGTTTGCTTTTAGGCAAACAGTGTATCGCAAACATGATGATAAAGTGATGCTACAAGCGTTAGTGATTGGCACGTCAGTAAATGAAAAAGGTCGTCCTTTTTTACCAGAAGAAGTCGATAACTTATTCAAATAGTCTGCGTTGTTCTTTGATAAGCTAACTTAGAACAATTTTTTACAGATAAAACATGTTTTTTTAACGATCAATTGCGTTAAATGTTGTTATTATTACTACATTGAAATTTGAATAGTTAAAAAATATGAAGTTAGTAGCCTTGCCTCTTCTTTTTGTATTATTTTGCATGGGCTGCTCATCGACAGGGACAGTCACTAGTGAGCAATTAAAATATACACAGTGGCAATTATCAAAAGTGAATGGTTTAGCTATTCCTGTATCTCAAAAAGCCTCTATACGCTTTATAGAAGCGATGCAGGTTAACGGCTTTGCTGGCTGTAATAAATTTTTTGGTGAAGGTGCGCTCAGCGAAGATACGCTAACGGTAAATAAGTTAGGTATGACTCGTAAATCATGTGGCGAGCAAGTTAATGAGCTTGAGCAGCAATTATTGTCAGCGCTAAAAGAAGGTGCGGCAATTACGCTAACAGGTGAGAAACTAACTCTGCAAGGCGAGCATCACTTTACCTTCATTGCAAAAAACTAAAGTGGCTTAGCTTGCAGCAATTTTTTAACTGGCGTACACTCAGGGCGTTTTAAAAGAAACGAATTTATACTTGTCGGAGTGCCTTTAACAAGGCTGAGATCGCGAAAGCGGGATCCGTGAACCTGATCAGGCTAACACCTGCGTAGGGAACAAGCTGCCTCACTGGGCGCTTGTGCGCCAAATTTATGGGGCATAAGCGGCGCAGGCTGCACTAGTAAGCATTAGCTTATTAACGATCCAATGGCGTTTGCCACTCTCTATTGCATTTGCAATATCTGACAAGACAACCCTTAAAGCAATGAGGTAAGTCATGTCAAACACAACAACTAAACCATCTCGCCGCGAAGTTCGTGCGGCAGCATCAGATTATATTTATAACTTAACGGGTCAACCCTTTCCTAATTCTCATAAAGTTTATGTAGAAGGTACACAAGACAATGTACGAGTAGGGATGCGTGAAATCACTCTCAGCGATACCTTCATCGGAGGCACTGAAGAGAACCCTGTATTTGAATCTAACGCACCAATTCGTGTTTACGATACCTCGGGCCCATACACTGACCCAGATTTTAAACTTGATGTGCGCAAGGGCCTTGAGAAATACCGTGAAAAGTGGATTGAAAGCCGCGGCGACACTGAAATTTTAGACTCAGTGACTTCACAATTTTCTCAACAACGAATGGCAGATGAAGGGTTAGATCATATCCGCTTTGAACATCTACCAAAGATCCGCCGTGCAAAAGCAGGCAAAAACGTTACGCAAATGCATTATGCGCGACAAGGCATCGTGACGCCTGAAATGGAATATGTCGCAATTCGTGAAAACATGGGACGCGCTAAAATTCGTGAAGAGTTACTTGCAGCCCAGCACAAAGGCGAATCGTTTGGCGCTAGTATTCCTGATTTTATTACCCCTGAATTTGTGCGTGATGAAATTGCCCGTGGCCGCGCCGTGCTTCCTAACAACATCAACCACCCGGAAACTGAGCCGATGATCATCGGCCGAAATTTCTTAGTTAAAGTGAACGCGAATATTGGTAATTCGTCGGTGACTTCATCAATCGAAGAAGAAGTAGAAAAAATGGTGTGGTCGACTCGTTGGGGCGCCGACACGGTAATGGACTTATCAACGGGTCGTTATATTCACGAAACCCGTGAGTGGGTGGTACGTAATTCGCCAGTACCAATTGGTACCGTACCAATCTATCAAGCGCTTGAAAAAGTAAACGGTGTGGCTGAAGACCTAACGTGGGAGATTTTCCGCGATACCTTGATTGAACAAGCAGAACAAGGTGTTGATTACTTTACTATTCATGCTGGGGTATTGCTGCGTTACGTGCCAATGACGGCAAAGCGTGTTACCGGTATTGTTTCGCGTGGTGGCTCAATCATGGCGAAATGGTGTTTAGCGCACCATAAAGAAAACTTCTTATACACGCACTTTGAAGAAATTTGTGAAATTTTAAAACAGTACGATGTGTGTTTTTCATTAGGTGATGGCTTGCGCCCGGGCTCTATTGCTGATGCTAATGACGAAGCTCAGTTCAGCGAATTACGTACTTTAGGTGAGTTGACAAAACTTGCTTGGAAACATGATGTGCAAGTGTTCATCGAAGGCCCAGGCCATGTGCCAATGCATATGATCAAAGAGAACATGGAAGAGCAGCTAAAACACTGTGAAGAAGCACCGTTTTATACTCTTGGTCCATTAACCACGGATATTGCACCGGGGTACGATCATTTCACATCAGGTATTGGCGCTGCGCAAATTGCTTGGTACGGCTGCGCTATGCTTTGTTATGTAACCCCTAAAGAGCATTTAGGTTTACCAAACAAAGAAGACGTTAAAGAAGGTTTAATCACCTACAAGATTGCTGCTCATGCTGCCGATTTGGCAAAAGGCCACCCAGGTGCGCAAGAACGTGACAATGCATTATCAAAAGCGCGCTTTGAGTTCCGTTGGCACGACCAATTTAACCTAGGTTTAGACCCAGAACGCGCCCGCGAATATCACGACGAAACACTGCCACAAGAATCTGGCAAGATTGCACATTTCTGCTCTATGTGTGGCCCTAAGTTTTGTTCGATGAAGATCACTCAAGAAGTGCGTGATTACGCCAAAGATCTTGAAGCAAGAGGCATTGATCCAAATAACGTAGGCGATGCTATCGAAATCAAAATGGTCGATGTTGAAGCCGAAATGAAAGCGAAATCAGACGAGTTCAAAAAAACAGGCTCTGAGATTTACCACAAAGCCGTTTAATTGATGGAGCTAGGCATCAGCGATAGGCTCTGGGTATTTACCTAGGGCCTAGAGTCTAGGGCCTAGAAAGTTTATGTCTTTAAAGATAGCGATACTGGGCTTTGGTTTAACTGGCCGTTTAACTGCATTAGCACTTGCTAAAGAGCATCAGTTAAGTGTGTTTGAGCAAGGTGATGAACATGCTAGCAACAGTGCTGGCAGCGTTGCTGCAGCAATGTTAGCCCCCCTTGCTGAATCAGTCTTGTGTGAACAGGATTTAGCCCTACAAGGGCTTAATAGTATCACTCGTTGGCAGCAAATTTTAAGTGAGCTCGATGACGCTGTGTATTTTCAACAAACAGGCAGCTTAGTGGTTGCTCATCAGCAAGATAAGGGCGATTTACAAAGTTTTGTGAGGCGCTTAAAACCGCTTGAAAGCTATCAGGCGCAGGCATTGGTTGGCACTCAAATCGCAGACCTTGAGCCAGAACTAGCTGGGCGGTTCCACCAAGGTGTGTATTTACCTTGTGAAGGGCAACTCGATAATCAGGCATTTTATAGCGCTAGTTTTAAAAAGCTTACCTCGCAAGGAGTGCAATTTAACTTTGGCTGTAAAGTTGAATTGAACGCCCATCAAGTGAATGGCCAAAGCTTTGATTATGTATTTGATTGCCGCGGCTTAGGTGCTAAACAGGCTGAACCCTTACTTCGCGGAGTAAGAGGGGAGGTGGCGCGTTTATATGCACCAGAAGTGAACCTAACCAGACCAATACGGCTGATGCATCCGCGTTACCCCATATATATTGCTCCTAAGCCAAATCATCAATTTGTGATTGGTGCGACTGAAATCGAATCGCAAGACCGCGGTAAAGTCACCGTGCGCTCGGCGCTGGAGCTATTGTCTGCTGCTTATACCGTGCATAGCGGCTTTGCTGAAGGGCGTATCGAGAGCTTGCAATCAGGGCTTCGTCCAGCGTTTGCAGACAACCGCCCTAAAGTCACAAAACAAGGTCGAGTGATCAGTATTAATGGCTTGTACCGCCATGGTTATTTACTTGCGCCTCAGGTGGTTGATGATGCAGTGAGCTTAATTGCTTAAGGATAAAAATGAATATTTTAATTAATGGTCAGTCAGTTACAGTGAACGACAATACATCGCTCACTCAGGCGTTGAGCCAGTTTGGTGCAAGACCTCCATTTGCCGTTGCCGTTAATGGTGACTTTGTACCGCGCAGCCAATGCGATGCTAAACCCCTCAATGAAGGCGACAGCATTGAGTTATTGTCGCCAATTCAAGGAGGCTAAGATGGATAGTTTTTCGGTTTATGGTGAGCAATTTACGAGTCGTTTACTGATTGGCTCAGCACTGTACCCTTCGCCAAGTGTTATGACAGAGTCGATAGTGGCCTCACAGGCTGAAATTGTCACCGTTTCATTAAGACGTCAGCAAAGCGCTGCTGCGGGTGATGATTTTTGGCAATTGATAAAAAATACCGGGTTAAAGGTGCTGCCAAATACGGCGGGTTGTCATAGCGTGAAAGAAGCGGTGACCTTGGCACAAATGTGCCGCGAAGTGTTTGCCACTGATTGGATCAAGTTAGAGTTGATTGGTGATGAATATAATTTACAGCCCGATCCAATCGCATTGCTTGAAGCCACTAAAATTTTATTGGCCGATGGCTTTAAAGTTTTGCCTTATTGCACAGATGATTTAGTGCTGTGCCAGCGCCTCGCTGATTTAGGCTGCGAAGTACTTATGCCTTGGGGCGCACCGATTGGCACGGGTAAAGGCTTGCTGAATCCTTATAACTTAAAAATGATCCGTGAGCGCTTGCCAAACCATACTTTAATTGTTGATGCGGGCTTAGGTTTACCATCTCATGCCTGTCAAGCGCTTGAATTAGGGTATGATGCCGTATTATTAAATTCGGCAATTGCAGGTGCAGGTTGCCCAGTAACGATGAGTAAAGCGTTTAAGAGTGCGGTTGAAGCGGGGCGATCTAGCTATGTGGCTAAAGCGATGCCAGAGAAAGACGTAGCAAGCCCATCAACGCCGACGCTTGGAATGCCATTTTGGCATCAAGAATAAAATGTGAGGAATAACATGAATCAGGTTGTATGGACCATAGCTGGCTCAGATTCGGGCGGCGGTGCAGGAATTCAAGCCGACATCAAGGCAATGCAAAGTTTTAATGTACATGGCTGTACGGTTATTACTGCTTTAACGGCACAAAATAGTTTAGGTGTAGAAGCACTTAACCCGATTTCAACAGAAGTGATTGAGTCGCAACTATTAGCCTTAGCCAGTGATATGCCTGCCAGCGTGATTAAAATTGGCATGCTTGCCAATGTGCAGCAAATACAGCTTATTAGTGAGCATTTAAAACATTACAAAGCTACTTGGGCAGAGCCGCCTTTGGTTGTTTATGATCCGGTTGCCATTGCCTCAAGTGGTGATTTATTAACAGAAGAAGATACTGTTAGTGCTATCAAAGAGTGTTTATTGCCATTAGTCGATGTTGTAACACCGAACACCCACGAAACACAGCTATTAACTGGTGTTTACCTGATTGGCCCAAGCGCAGTGAAAGAGGCCGCAAAGAAGTTAACAGGCTATGGTGCAAAAGCGGTGATCATCAAAGGGGGTCATTGGGATTACCCAAGTGGCTACTGCATTGATTTCTGCGTGCAAGGTGAGCAGGAATATTGGCTTGGTAACGAAAAAATTCAAACTCCGCATAGTCATGGTACTGGATGCAGTATGGCTTCTGTTATTGCAGCGTGTTTAGCCAAACAGTATCCACTCAAAGATGCCTTTATTTTAGCGAAAGCCTATATCAACCAAGGATTAAAAGCAGCCGTTCGTTATGGTGAAGGGATTGGCCCCGTTGCACACACTTGCTTTCCAACAAATCTAGCAGATTACCCACAAGTCATCGAGGCGGGAAGTTGGCTGGGTGATGAGCTCGACTTTGATTGCCCGGTTGATTTTACCATGGCAGCAGGCTTTGCTGAGTGCGACTCTAAACAGCTTGGGCTATATGCCGTTGTTGATACGGTTGATTGGTTAGAGAAGTGTTTAGCTGAAGGGGTTAAAACCGTTCAATTAAGAATGAAAAATGCAGACGATGCAGCACTTGATGAGTCGATTGCAAGTGCGGTTATGCTGGGGCAGAAGTACGATGCGCAGGTGTATATCAATGATTATTGGCAATTGGCGATTAAGCACGGCGCTTATGGTGTGCATTTAGGGCAAGAAGACTTACAAACCGCTAATTTAATTGCCATAAAAGAGGCGGGGTTACGCTTAGGTGTGTCGACTCATGGCTTTTATGAGATGCTGCGTGCACATAATTACAGACCAAGTTATATGGCGTTTGGTGCTATTTATCCAACTACCACCAAAGACATGACAGGGCAAATTCAAGGTTTAGAAAAGCTCGAAAAATTTGTACCGCTAATGGCTGATTATCCAACGGTGGCAATTGGTGGAATTGATATATCACGGGCAGAGCAAGTTGCGAGCACGGGGGTTGGCAGTGTTGCCGTAGTGCGTGCGATTACCGAAGCCGAAGACTACCAAGCAGCCATTGCCAAATTAAAACTGCTGGTCGAAGGTCAGTCTTAATATGAGCGCGTTAAGCGACAAAGAACAAATTCGTTATAGCCGCCATTTGCTACTCAAAGAGGTGGGGCATGCGGGTCAGCATAAGTTAAAGTCTGCACATATTGTGGTTGTCGGAGCGGGTGGGCTTGGCTCACCAGCACTGTTTTATTTAGCGGCTGCAGGAGTCGGAACGCTCACTTTGATTGACGACGATAAAGTTGAGCTTTCAAATCTACAGCGACAAATACTCTATAAAGTAAACCACATGGGGCAGGCAAAAACACAGGCGGCTGCCAAGGTGTTAGGCAGTTTAAATAATCAAATTACGGTTAAACCTCTATGCCAAAAGCTTGATGAAAGTAACTGTGCTGAGCTACTTGAAGGTGCTGACATCATCCTCGATTGCAGTGATAACTTTGCTACCCGGTATTTGGTTAATCGCTATTGTCTAGCTAAATCTATCCCACTTGTATCAGCTGCCGCTATTGCAACGCAGGGGCAGGTGATGAGTTTTGATTTTCGTGATGAACAGAGTCCTTGTTATGGCTGTATATTCCCGCAAACGGAGGAGCAAACAGCGCTTAATTGTGACAATGCAGGGGTATTGAGCCCATTGCTGGGTGTTATGGGGAGCATGCAAAGTTTATTGGCTATCAATATATTGCTTGGCCATAAAACGGGCAGCGAGTTTATTCAATTTGACGGGCTAACACTAAAACAGCAGCGCTTTAATATTCAAAAAGACAGTGAGTGCTCGGAGTGTAATCGTGGGGGTAGGCGCGGTTTATAGTGAATTTTAAGCAAACCACTTTTGCTCAAGTGGTTTGCTTAATTGAACTTATTAGTCGTTAATTTTCGCAAATGGTGTGCCCATGCGGGTTACTGTTTCTGGGTGTTGATCTGATAAGAACTCAGCCTGATTTGCACCCCAGGCTAAAATAACGGTAGAGCCTAATTTAAAGCGACCCATTTCTTCACCTTTCTTCAGAGTAATCGCGTTGTCACCTGTGGTTGGGTAATTCCAACTAAATACATCTTTACCTGCTGGTGGCGTTACTGTGCCTGCCCAAATAGTCTCGATGCTAGCAACAATTGTTGCACCTACAAGCACCATGGCTAGCGGGCCAATTTCAGTTTCAAAGATAGCCACAACACGCTCGTTACGAGCAAATAGGTTAGGTACATTTTGTGCTGTTAACGGGTTTACCGAAAATAAATCACCTGGTACGTAAATCATTTTGCTCAGCGTTCCATCAACAGGCATGTGAATACGGTGGTAATCTTTAGGCGCTAAATAAATAGTGGCAAATTTACCGCCTAAAAACGGCGCTGTGTCTTCTTCTTTGCCACCAAGTAGTGCTTGTAAGCTGTAGTCATGGCCTTTTGCTTGGATGATTTGACCGTCGACTACATCGCCTAATTGGCTAATTGCACCATCAACTGGGTGAGCAATAATGTCACTTTCTTCAGCAAGTGGACGAATACCTTCTTTTAATGGGCGAGTAAAAAACTCATTAAAAGTTTTGTAATGAGCTGGATCTGGGTATTTAGCCTCACTCATATCAATTTTGTATTGTTTGATAAACAATTTAATTAAGGCCGTTGTTAAGCCACCCGCTTTTGCTGCTGCTAACTTGCCAACCATGCGCGAAATGAAATGTTTTGGCATGGCATATTGCATAGCAATTTTGAATTTATCTAAACTCACTTGTTATTTCCTAAATAGTTATACGCGAGGAGCGCGTGCACCAGCACGGCCGTCGGCCATAGTTTCTAAAATTCGGTGGTAACTGTCAAAACGAAGTTCTGAAATTTCACCATCATCAACAGCTTGGCGAATTATACAGCCAGGATCGTTTAAATGTTTACAATCGCGAAAGCGACAGCCACCAATAAAGTCACGGAACTCTTTAAAGCACCAGGTAACGCGCTCAACATCTAAATGCCATAAGCCAAACTCACGAATTCCCGGTGAGTCAATTAGGTTACCACCACTTGGTAAATGGTGTAATCGTGATACGGTTGTTGTGTGTTGACCAAGGCCGCTATTCTCAGAGACTTCTTGGGTTAAGATGTCAGCATCTGGCAGTACAGTGTTCACTAAGGTTGATTTACCCACACCGCTTTGACCAACAAAAATGCTGTTTTTATCAACTAGTTTTTGTTTAAGCTCAGCAATGCCTTGACCAGTTTTATTACTGACTAACAGTACTTGATAACCTAGCTCACGATAGATATCGAGAATTTCATCAATAAAAGCAAGGCCTTCATCGTCTATTAAATCTATTTTGTTAAGCACTAAAATAGGCTCAATCCCCATGTCTTCACAGGCAACTAAATAGCGGTCGATAATGTTTGGCGTAAACTCAGGCAATACCGCAGAGACCATTAAAATTTGGTCGATATTGGCAGCGACAACTTTCACCCCGTCATAAAAATCAGGGCGCGTTAATTGTGAGCGACGCTCATGGGTTGCTTCAATAACGCCTGCTAAGTCGCCTTCGCTAACTTTTGCACGGCGAAAAATAACTTCATCACCACATACAAGGCTCGATACTGTTCTACGTATATTACAGCGCAACACTTCGCCTGATTCGGTTTCGATATCGGCATGTTGGCCAAATCGACTGATCACAACCGCATTTTCGGCAGGGCCTAAATTGTCATTTTGCCATTGCACAGTTGCCCCTTTCTGTTGCTTTTTGTCTGCATTAGAGAGGCGTTTTTGATGATTGGCCTTAATTCGACGCGATTGGCCTTTACTTAATTTCTTTTGTTTTGCCACTTTTGGCCTATAACTTGAGTAAATGTCGGGCTTTTTGAAAAAAAAGCTTTAGGTCGACTGATGATACTAATATGATATATCTAAATGCGTTGGATCTAAAGGAAAGCACCGCTAAGGTAACTATGTCTTTTCATAAATCAAATCTTATCTGGCTCGACCTAGAAATGACAGGCCTCGAACCAGCAACAGATAAAATACTCGAAATTGCCACTGTTGTCACCGACAGTGATTTAAACATCTTGGCTGAAGGCCCTGTTATTGCTATTCATCAAAGCGATGAACTGCTTGATGGCATGGACGAGTGGTGCACGACTCAGCACGGTCAATCTGGTTTAACAGCTCGTTGTAAAGCAAGCACATTCACTGAACAAGATGCTATTGATCTAACATTGGCATTTTTAAAGCAATGGGTACCTGCGGGTGCTTCACCTATGTGTGGTAATTCTATCGGCCAAGACCGCCGTTTTATGAATAAGTATATGCCTGAATTGGAAGACTACTTTCACTACCGTAACCTTGATGTGAGTACCGTTAAAGAACTTGCACGTCGTTGGAAACCTGACGTATTAGCGCAAGTGAACAAAAAAGGTTCACATCTAGCCCTCGACGATATCAAAGATTCGATCATGGAATTAAAGGTTTACCAAGAAAAATTCTTTAATTTGTAAAAAACATTTGCAAACACATCGGATTATTGTAGAATCCTGCCCCGCTTAAGACGTTAACCCCCGCGGGGTTGGCATGTCTCTAAGTAATTGAATGCGGCACTAGCTCAGTTGCCAGAACGTTTTACCGCAACCTTCAAGGTTGTGCACCAACGGACAAATTACTGACTACTTTTGAATGCGGCACTAGCTCAGTTGGTAGAGCGCAACCTTGCCAAGGTTGAGGTCACGAGTTCGAGCCTCGTGTGCCGCTCC
>NZ_JANHZR010000013.1:0-61226 GCF_041414715.1 Pseudoalteromonas sp. DY56-GL22
TTGCTTTATATTGTTAAAGAACGTTGCGACGTTGTCGCTAGGGATGCGTATAATACATCCTTAATTTTTCGAGTCAATACTTAATTTCAAACTTTCTTTCGATTATTTGAAACCGAAGTTTCACTTAACTCTCTGCTACGTTGTTCAGCGTCTTTCGTTGCTGCCCGCCGTGTCAGTGGGGTCGCATTATAGGGAGATGGATTTTTTACGCAAGCACTTTTTTCAATAAAATTTAAAAAAACGCACTGTTCGCTCAGCTTTTGAACTAAACACCCTAAAACTGGCTGTTTAGCAGTCAATTTAGCTCTGTTTTGGTGTATTTATTTGCTTCGCTGTTACACTAGACTGAGCGCATTTTAAAATTAAAAGGTGAATTTATGACTATCCGTTCTTATAAAGGGATCACTCCGACATACGATAATAGTGTTTATATTGATGAGTCATCGGTTTTAGTGGGTGATATTACGCTTGGTAAAGATTCAAGTGTATGGCCTCTTGTTGCTGCGCGAGGTGATGTTAACTATATACGTATTGGTGAACGTACGAACATTCAAGATGGCAGTGTTTTACATTTAACACGTGCCTCTCAGTCAAACCCCGATGGCTACCCTCTTATTATTGGTGATGATGTCACTGTTGGTCATAAAGTTATGCTACACGGCTGCCAACTTGGTAATCGTATACTTGTTGGGATGGGCGCAATTGTGATGGACAACGCAATTGTTGAAGATGATGTGATCATTGGTGGTGGTTCATTAGTACCACCTAACAAGCGTTTAGAGTCTGGTTACCTTTATGTCGGTAGCCCTGTAAAACAGGCTCGCCCTTTAACAGAGCAAGAGCGCGCCTTTTTAAATATCTCTGCTGATAATTATGTTCAGCTTAAAGATGAATACTTAGCTGAGGGCTAAAACACCTCGGTTAATTCGATTTGTCCTGCCGAGTTATACTGCTCATCTTCGATCAGCTGCTCGGCGAGCTCTTCGTAATCGAAACGATAAGATTCAAAGTAATTAACTGCACTGCTTTGATCTGCAAAATCATACTTGCTGGTATCAATAACACACTCCACCATAAAGCCACTAACTTGAGCAAAAAACACCAACTGCTTTTCTTCAGGCTTAAATTCGAGTCTGTCTATAAATTGGATAGCTTGATTCACGCAATTTCTCCTGCTTTAAGCGCGCTAACAACGGGGATGATTTCTGGCATTTTATTGCGCCATACAAAATAAGCCTGTGCCGCTTGACCAACAAGCATGCCACAACCATCGAGAGTTAAACATGTTGGGTTAATCGACTTAACCCAACATGTAAATGTCGTATCATCATTCGCGTAAAACATATCGTAAGCGCACTGACACTTAGCAACGCACTCTTTTGCTATACCAGGCAGGTCTCCCGTTACGCTACTTGAGGTTGAATTAATCACCACATCATAGTTGTTTGCTGGGATATCATTCAAAGCAAAGCCCTGCACATCAATTTCACCATTAAAATGACTCGCTAGCGCCTTTGCTTTTTCGGCGGTACGGTTGGCTATTGTTAAGCTTTCGATTTGCTCATTCAATAATGGCTGAATGACGCCTCGCGCCGCACCACCAGCGCCAATAAGAAGTACTCGCTGCCTTTTTAAGTTGACTTTATTGGCTAAAAGATCTTTAACAAGCCCTACACCATCGGTGTTATCCCCCAGCAGGCTACCATCTTCGAGTTGTTTAATCGTGTTTACTGCTCCGGCTATTTTCGCTTGCTCTGTAAGTTCATCGACCATGGCAAACGCTTGCTCTTTAAATGGCAAGGTGACATTAGCCCCTTTACCACCCGCAGCGAAAAACTCAGCGACAGTTTTTTCAAATGCATCTGTTGGTGCTAAAATGGCGCTGTATTGTATTTGCTCGTTTAATGATGCAGCAAATTGTGCGTGTATTGCGGGTGATTTCGAATGTTTTATTGGATTTCCAAAAACCGCGTATTTGTCCATAGTGAAGCAACCTCTTCGCCCTGTAGAGCTTTATTAATATTATGATTAAACGACTTTTTTCTAAATCGAAACCAACGCCTGAAACACCTACCCCAGAAAAAACACCTTACGAAATTATTGGCGGTGAAGCAGGAGCTCGAGCAATTGCAAATCGATTTTACGACATAATGGCCACAGATGAATACGCCAAACCATTATATGATATGCATCCTCAGCCTTTAGATAGAATTCGCCAAGTCTTCTTTGAGTTTTTATCTGGCTGGCTGGGCGGCCCTGACCTATTCGTTGAAAAATATGGTCACCCAATGCTAAGAAAGCGTCACATGCCTTTCCCTATTGATCAAGACCTACGTGACCAATGGATGCATTGTATGAATAAAACGCTTGATATCGAGATTGATAACCCACTCCTGCGCGAAGGGTTAAGACAATCGTTATCGCAACTCGCCAGCCATATGATCAATCAAAACTAACGAAGTTTTGCGCTATATCAATGTACGCTTTTTCTAAATAAAGATAATAAATTTTCCTGAATTTAGAAAAAGCGTCGTCGAATGAAGTCTATACAATTTAAAATTTATGCCTTGTTGGCACTGACAGGCGTATTGGTATTATTTGCCAGTATATTCAGCAGCGCTCAGCAACAGCATGAATTAGCGCAAGATACCGTTGAAAGTAACATAAAACTGCTTGCCGATAATTATTTTGACTCAATTAATACCATGATGCTAACTGGCACCATGGCTAATCGCGAAATTCTGAGTACTAAATTAAGAAGCCATCCTAATATTGCAGATGCTCATATCATTCGTAGTCCAATCGTTAATAAAATTTATGGGCCAGGAAATGCCAACCAAGTTGCGACTAACGATGCTGAGCGAAAAGCGCTAACAGGCACTGAAGCACTATTTATTGATAATCAAAATAGTACGATGACTTATCTAAAGCCTATGTTTGCTCGCAGTGATTATAAAGGAACAAACTGCTTAGGCTGCCATCAAGCACAAGAAGGCGATGTGTTAGGTGTAGTGAAAATTAGTTATTCGTTGGCTGATATTGAGCAAGAAGTATCGCAAAACACCTTAATGAACACGCTACTACTAGCGGCTATTTTCATTACTGCATTTTCACTACTAGCTGTGATGTTTAGAAAAATATTCATCAAACGCTTAAAAGTCATTAGCCACACCATGCACCTGGCAACCACCAATAAAGATTTAAGCCTCACGGTAAATGACAGTAATAATGACGAGCTTAGCTCTCTCGCCACCAGCTTTAATCACATGATAGGCGCGTTTAAAGATAATATTGCCCAAGTCTCCCATTCTTCTAAGGTATTGATCCACTCAGCCGAAAGCATTTATGCCTCAGCGGATACCACCGAGCAAGCGATCTTAAAGCAAAAGCAAGGGACAGATTCGGTCGCTGCCGCCATCAACGAATTAGAAAGCTCATCAAGCGAAGTAAAAAACACCACCCATTTTGCCTCTGAGAAGTCTGAGCACAGTAATCAACTTGCGCAGCAAAGCTTACATGTTGCTGAGCACACTGAGCAAAGTATTAATCAACTTGCGGCAGATGTTAGAGCAGCAGCTGAGCAAGTAAGTCAACTACAAACGCAAACGTTAGACGTTGGTAAAGTACTCGAGGTGATCAGTAGCATTGCCGAGCAAACTAACTTACTTGCACTTAATGCTGCGATTGAGGCAGCTCGTGCTGGTGAAGCTGGCCGAGGCTTTGCTGTGGTAGCCGATGAAGTACGTACTTTAGCAACCCGTACCCATGACTCAACCGACGAAATTCGCCGCACTATCGATAAACTACAAGCTGAAGCAGCACAAACCGTTAATACCATGAATAACTCTTGCGAAGAAGCAGACGAAAGAGCAGTTCAAGTTAAGCAAGTTGCAAAAGCTCTACGTGATATTTCTTCGCAGATGAGCGAAATAAATCAACTTAACGTGCAAATCGCTGATGCCACTGAACAGCAAAATCTAGCAGCTGAAGAAATTAACCAAAGCGTTATAGCAATTAGTGACAATGCCGAGCACTCATTGGTTGATGCCCATGAAAACCAAAAAGTCAGTGAAGAGCTGTTGTCGTTAGCACGGTCACTGGATGAACAAGTAAGACGCTTCAAATTAAGCTAAATTGCGCACTTTTCGTGCAACTGCTAGAGTTGTTATATACATTTCATAGTAAATAAGGATGTTTAAATGAAATTTATAACAACTCTTTTAGTCTGCATTGGGATTATTGCAGCGCTATTATTTACCTATCAGCACAGCGTGAATGATACTGCTGATCAACTAAGCACGATTGATCAATATATTTATCAGGATGATATTCAACAGATTGCTCAATCTCTTATCAGTCAAGATAAAACCTCTCAGAGCGATAAACATGAACAAAGCATTGTTGATGGTTTTGATAAGCTTATTCAGCACCCTGAATATTTTGAGGTGAAACTTGATTTCTACGCCTGTGATATTAGTCAATGCTTAACACAGGTTAATGCCCCCATTGATACACCATCTGATAAGTTAGAGATATTAAAAGCAGAAGTGCTATTTAGTGTCTTGGCAGAGCTGCCTAACAGTGACAGTGTCGCCACCCTCGTTGAGGGTGACAACACAATGTTGATTAGAGTGGTTTCAATACTTGATTAAAGCTGCCACTGACGTGCAACTAAATCTGATTCTTTGCTGTTTAACCAATCTTGCGGACGTAAATAGTACTGATACAGCTTAGCTTCTGGGCTATCTGCAGCAGGTACATAGTTATACTCCCAACGTGCTAATGGTGGCATCGACATCAAAATTGACTCAGTACGTCCGCCTGTTTGTAAGCCAAATAATGTACCGCGGTCCCAAACAAGATTAAATTCAACATAACGACCACGACGATACAGTTGGAAATCGCGTTGCTGTTCGGTTGTCGGCGTGTTTTTACGGCGTTCAATAATAGGAAGGTAAGCATCTAAATAGCCATTTCCTACCGCCTGCATAAAGGCAAAGCTTTGTTCAAAGCCAAGCTCATTTAAATCATCAAAGAATAAGCCACCAACACCACGTGTTTCGCTACGGTGTTTTAGATAAAAGTAATCATCACACCAGTTTTTATATTTGTCGTAAACTGCTGCACCGAATGGCTGACATAAATCGCTTGCCACCTGATGCCAATGTTGTACATCTTCAAATACAGGGTAATAAGGTGTTAAATCAAAACCACCGCCAAACCACCAAATTGGATCTTCACCTTCTTTTTCGGCAATGAAGAAACGCACATTGGCGTGACTCGTTGGAATATGTGGATTATTAGGATGGATCACTAATGACACACCACATGCATGAAAACTACGACCTGCGAGCTCTGGACGATGCGCTGTTGCAGATGCTGGCATTGACGCGCCAAAAACATGCGAGTAGTTTACCCCACCCTGTTCGATGACATTACCACCTTGGATAACACGAGTACGACCACCGCCGCCTTCTGCACGTTGCCAATTATCTTCAACAAATTTTGCTTTGCCATCGGCACTCTCAAGACCCTGACAAATTGTATCTTGTAAGGCCATTAAATAGGTTTTAACTTGTTCGAGTAGCTCGCTTTGCATGTTTATCCTCTAAATACTTTGCCGGTCGCAGCGTCTTTGATCACACTTGGTTGGCTGTTGCCACCTAACGGCTCATCAACATAAAAATCTACCGTGTCTGCAAATTCGCTTTTCGCTTGTGCGATAGTCATTACCGTTTCTTGACCGGTTAAGTTTGCACTTGTTGAAACTAACGGCTTACCAAATTGCTGACACAGGGCTTTTACTGTTGGGTGATCAGTTACACGCACAGCAATAGTATCAAATTGACCCGTTAACCACTTTGGCGTTTCTTTTGCTGCCGGCATCACCCAAGTGATAGCACCTGGCCATTGTGAAAAGATATCAGCACGTTTATCCATGGGGATTTTGGCATCATCTACATACTTTAATAACTGGCCATAATTGTCAGCAATTAAAATTAAGCCTTTTTCTACAGGGCGTTGTTTGATGGCTAAAAGCTTTTCAACCGCAGCTTGGTTATCAGGATCGCAACCAAGACCAAAAACAGCTTCGGTTGGGTAAACAATCACACCGCCTTGCTGCAAAGCGTCAATTGCATTGGCTGGTTGTGCAACAGGATCAGACAAAGAAACTCTCCTAAATAAACAAATTACAAGTGCATTAAGATTCGACTAACTTATGCATACACGACTTCTGCGGGCATTGTAACACAACACCTGAGGCAGTTTTCTTTTCGGTCATAATTGGCCACTGACAGGCAGGACACTCGGTCGCCACAGGTTTATGATTAAGCGTATATTTACAGCGCGGATAGCCATCACAAGAATAAAAGGTTTTGCCAAACTTATTACTACGCGCAACCAGCTGGCCTTTTTTGCATTTTGGGCAAGCAGGTAATTGAGGGGCACCGTCAGGCTCTTCATCATGTGCAATATAGTGGCACTCGGGATAGCCCGTACACCCAATAAACATGCCGTAGCGGCCATTTTTAATTACCAATGGCTTGCCACATTCTGGACAGGCACTGTCTTCGAGTACTTTTATTTGTTGGCTATCGTGATGAGCTAATGGGCGGATGTAGTCACATTTAGGGTAACTGGCACAGCCTAAAAATGGCCCTGACTTTGAGTTGCGCATAACCAATTCAGAACCGCATTTAGGGCAAACCTCATACTCTTTTTCGAGTGCATGTTTATCTGCAGAAAAAAGAGAATGGTCGATTTTACTCATAAGATTCCTGTGGGGTTGGCTAATTTTCGCCTAATATACCCAAACTCAACAAAGATACAAGCAAAGTCGAATTAATGTAATACATCGGTTGGTTCGTCAAATATTAAGTCTTCCATTTGTGCGTAAGCTTGCTCTGATCCAGGTACATTAAATAACACCATCAGCACTACCCACTTTAGATCTTCCAAAGAAATAAATGGTTTATCTAAAGCGCAAAGCCTATCTATCACCATTTCGCGGGTTACGGTGTTAATCACACCAATTTGCTCAATAAACATTAAAAAGCCGCGACACTCAACACTTAACATTTGGCATTCACTATCTGTGTAAATACGCATAGCATGTTGTGGTTGGGCATTAAGGTACGGGTAGATATCGCTTTGTTGTAAGTCTGCAAGTTGCTCTAGCCAATCAAGGGCTTTGTAGATTTCAGGTTTGTTGAAGCCAGCACGAACTAACTCATCGGTAAGTTCGTTCTCTTCAGTAAAGATTTCAGCTTCACTATGGATATAGTTTTCAAAAAGATACATGAGGATGTCAAACATGTTTATGTCCTCCCAGTCTTATATAACCATCTAGTACTCGTTCGATTTTATCTGCGAGCTCTAGGTCGAGTAACCGAGCTTGTACTTCGTCTACAGGTAATTGGCTGCGCTGTGTTATTTGGTCAACACTTGTTACCTCATACCCTATACTTTTGAACACTGGGCAGTCGGGTTCATCTGCTATGGGCTGTTCTATACTATATAGACTGTTTTCACAGAAAAAGCTCACTTCATCAAGAATATCACTAATATTTTCTGTCAATTTAGCGCCTTGCTTAATTAAAAAATGACTCGCCTCTGAAAGTGGGCTTTTTATCGAACCCGGCACTGCAAACACTTCTTTATTCTGCTCAAGTGCATAGCGTACGGTAACCAAAGAGCCACTTTTAATCTGCGCTTCTAAAATCAACACACCTAATGATAATCCAGAGATAATACGGTTTCGGCGCGGAAAATTAGCGGCATTAGCAGCAGTGCCTGGTAAGAACTCAGAAACCAATAAGCCCCGCTCTGCAACTTGTTTAATGAGCAAACTATGGCGTTTGGGATAGGCAATATCGATACCCGTACCAAGTACAGCAATGGTGTTTCCTGTTCCTGCTAATGCACCTTTATGGGCTGCGCCATCAATGCCCAAAGCCATACCAGATGTCACCGTCATGCCAACAGAAGATAATTGATAAGCAAATTCAGCGGCTATTTCAAGCCCTGTTGGTGTGGCATTACGGCTACCGACAATTGCTATTTGTGGTGACCGTAATAGCTCAGTGTTACCTAAACAAAATAATAAGATAGGTGCACTGGCTATTTGTTTGAGTAAGGGCGGATAGTTGCTATCAAAATAACTGATCACTTTGATTTTAAGCGTTGATATCTGCTCTTGATAGTGGGCGACTAATTGCCAGTCGGTATTAACTAAGTTATCGGCTTGGCTTTGTGATAAGCCCAGCTGCTGAAGTTCTAAACTAGATAACTTAAATAGCTCATCCAGTGGCTGCTTTTGACTTAATGCAATAAGGCTTTTTATCCCAAGCCCTTTACATAAATAAAAGGCAAGCCAATGGGATAGCTTGCCTGAAACCTGTGCCATGCTCCCTCCTTAGAGCGCCCAAATTGTGAGTTAGTTTATAACTGCATAATCTCCAACTCGGATAGGGTGCTGATTTTTCACAATCAATGCGTAGCTAACGTTGTCATATACCTTAAACACCATTAGTTCACCGACTTTTTCCTTTGGCATATGCCATACACTACTGTCTTCGTCACTTTCGATACCGAACAGCTCATTTGCGTCAGTCATGAATTTCTCAAGGCTGTTAGAGTCTTCGCGGTAGCGAGGACCATTGCGGCCGTCATACACTTCTGGTGATTGACGTTGAATATCGAGGACGAAACCCGGTTTCACTTGGTCCGAGCCTAAGTTTAGTACAACAATATCCATGGTACTAAATTCACGCATTTCATTAGCTGACGCGATTATCGTGCCATCTAATGCCGTGTCTGGACGTTTCATTGTGAAATAGGCAGGCAACATCTGCCCTTCCATTGCTGGCATTAAAAAGTCATGCGGCTTAATTTCTTGTTTTACTAGCTCAACCTTAACTGAGGCAGGAACGCCATTTGCTACATCACCGCTTCTAAATGAGCGAACAATCGCCACAAGCTCAGCTTTATTCGCCAATACTTCATTGGTCTTTGGATCAACAAGGTCATTTCCTTTTCGATAAACCCCATACGCTTCATTTAAATGCAGGTCACCTTTAACATAGAGTGTATGCCCCAAGGTGTTCATTTTAGTATTAACACTAGCGCCTAAAATATAGGGTTTATCAGCAATAATTTCGGCACTAATCGCTTGCTCATAGCTTAAATATGGGCGTAATAATTCCAATGGTAAGGTAGGCACTGCATTTTTGCCTTTTGGAGTGATTCGCCCTTCTGGAGAGAGTTTTTTATAACGCGCATTTTTAACTAAACGAGGATTTCCGTCTTTATCGTAAATTAAAGTGAGCGCATCACCCGGGTATATTAAATGTGGATTCGCAATTTGTGGATTCATTTGCCATAAGTCAGGCCATTGCCAAGGCTCATCTAAATACACACCAGAAATATCCCAAAGTGTGTCGCCCTTTTTTACAACGTATTGTTTTGGCGCATCTTTTTTTATTGTTAACACATCAGCAATTGCAGGAAAAGCACTGCTAAAGGCTAGCAAAGCCGCAACTAGTGGGTATCTCATTTGGCTTCCTTGTGTTGTTTTTCGATTATTATCAACCAAAACCTGTTAAAGGTGAACACGAATGGCTAAAATAAGAGCATACAATACCCTAAATGAATCACAAGTGTAAAAGGTAACTATGGCTAGGTTAGAAGTTTTAAGATTTCCGGATGAGCGTTTACGTACAATCGCGAAAGAAGTGCCAGAAGTAAACGATGAAGTTCGTCAAATCGTCAAAGACATGCTTGAAACTATGTATGACGAAAACGGTATCGGCTTAGCAGCAACGCAAGTAGATATCCACCAGCGCATTGTGGTGATCGATGTATCTGAAGAGCGCGACCAACCGTTAGTGTTAATCAACCCAGAAATCACCAAAAAAGATGGTTCAACTGTGAGTGAAGAAGGCTGTTTATCTGTTCCTTACTCATACGCAAAAGTTGACCGCGCAGAAACAGTTACTGTTAAAGCGCTTAATGAAAACGGTGAAGAATTCAGCCTTGACGCTGACGAGCTATTAGCAATTTGTATTCAGCATGAGCTTGACCACCTTAAAGGCACCCTATTTATTGATTATCTATCGCCTTTAAAGCGCCAACGTATCCGTAAAAAGCTTGAGAAAGAAGCTAAGCTGGCTGCTAAATCATAAGTTAATCAATAGGAATATCTGTGACACAACCATTACGCATTATTTTTGCTGGTACGCCGGATTTCGCTGCGCGCCACTTACAAGCACTGATTGACTCAGAGCACGACATTGTTGGTGTATATAGCCAACCTGATCGCCCAGCGGGCCGAGGTAAAAAGCTAAAAGCCAGTGAAGTTAAAGAGCTGGCACTTGCTCATGATTTACCTGTATTTCAACCGCAATCACTCAAATCAGATGAAGCACTTGCAGAGCTTACCAGCCTGAACGCCGATATTATGATTGTAGTGGCGTACGGCTTACTGTTACCAAAAGCGATTTTAGATGCACCGCGCTTAGGCTGCTTAAACGTGCATGGCTCTATTTTACCGCGCTGGCGTGGTGCTGCACCGATCCAACGTGCTATTTGGGCTGGTGACAATGAAACTGGTGTAACAATAATGCAAATGGATGAAGGCTTAGATACAGGCGATATGCTGCATATCAGCCGTTGCCCAATTGATAGCACAGAAACCAGTAGCTCTTTATACGATAAATTAGCTGCATTGGGTCCTGATGCACTGATCAGTACAATCAACCGTCTTGCTGCAGGTGAAATCACTCCAGAAAAGCAAGATGACGCACAAGCTAATTACGCTAAAAAGTTATCAAAAGACGAAGCCAATATTGATTGGTCAATGGATGCTGCGCAAATTGAGCGTAATATCCGCGCTTTTAATCCATGGCCTGTTTGTTTTACCGAAATGGCAGGACAAACAGTAAAAATTTGGCAAGCCGAAGTTGTATCGCAAACTGCACAAGCCGGTAAAATCATTGCTGCTGATAAGCAAGGTATTACTGTTGGCTGTGGGCAAGATGCACTTAAAATCACCCTTCTTCAACCGCAAGGTAAAAAACCAATGGCTGTTACTGACTTTTTAAATGGTCGCAGTGATTGGGTCGAGCCTGGCTCAGTATTAGGTCAAAGCAATGAGTAATGTAAGAGCACTTGCTGCTGAAACCCTTTACAACGTAGTCGATAAAGGCGCGTCGCTTAATCAAGAGCTACCTTTTGCAAGCCAGGGTTTATCGCCGAAAGATAAAGCTTTACTACAACAAATTTGCTACGGTGTGCTGCGCTATTTACCTAGCCTAGAAAATTATTGCCAGCAACTTTTAGATCAACCACTAAAAGGTAAGCGCCGTATTTTCCAGTTCTTGTTGTATGTGGGTATTTACCAACTTCAACATATGCGTGTACCACCTCATGCAGCAATCAGCGAAACGGTTAATGCGCTTCAGCAAATGCGCGCACTGGGTTTAAAAGGTCTGATTAACGCGATTTTACGCAGTTTCCAACGTGAGCAAGCTGAGCTTGAAGAAAAAGCAAAGCAAATTCCTGTTTGCAAATTTAACCACCCAGGTTGGTTTATCAAACAAGTTACTGCAGCTTATCCTGATAACTGGCAAGAAATTCTTGAAGCGAATCAGTTGCAAGCACCTATGTGGTTACGTGTAAACCAAGCGCAGTACAGCACCCAAGAATACAGCGAGATGCTTAAAGCAAATGATATTGAGCATATCCTTAATGCTGATTTTCCTGATGGTATTAAACTAGCTAAACCGTGTGATGTATACGCATTACCAGAGTTTGATACCGGTGCCTGCTCAGTTCAAGATGCAGCGGCACAATTAGCAGCACGCTTTTTAGATCCACAAAATGATGATGTCATTTTAGATGCGTGTGCAGCGCCAGGTGGTAAAACGTGCCATATCTTAGAACTTGCCGACGCTGACGTATTAGCACTAGATAGCGACAGCGAGCGTCTAGAACGTGTTAAACAAAACTTAGTGCGTATTGGCTTGGCAGCCGATCTACAATGTGCCGATGCTTCACAACCCCATATCTGGTGGGATGAACAGCAATTCGACCGTATTTTGCTTGATGTGCCTTGTTCAGCAACTGGCGTGATCCGTCGTCACCCTGATATTAAGTGGTTACGTCGTGCATCTGATATTGAAGATCTAGCTAACTTACAAGGCGATATCCTAAATAGCATTTGGCCTCTACTTAAGCCTGGTGGTACGTTAGTTTATGCGACCTGCTCTGTATTACCGCAAGAGAACCAACAACAAGTTGCTAAGTTCCTTGCCAATAATCAAAGTGCTGAACACATACCTTTGCATGAAAACGACACCCCTACGTTACCTGGTCTGCAATTACTGCCTGGTGAAAGTGACGGTTTCTATTACGCAAAGCTAGTTAAAAAACACTAATAAGAACAAGCTATGAAAATAATCATACTCGGTGCCGGACAAGTTGGTGGCACATTGGCAGAAAACCTCGTAGGTGAGCAAAATGAGATCACCGTTGTCGATATCGACGGTAACCGTTTGCGAGAGCTACAAGATAAGTACGACTTACAAGGTGTTACCGGTCACAGTGCGCATCCCGATGTATTGCGTCGCGCAGGCGCAGAAGACGCCGATATGATTATTGCCGTAACCAGTTCAGATGAAGTGAACATGGTTGCTTGCCAAGTTGCTTATAGTATTTTTAACACACCAACCAAAATTGCCCGTATTCGCTCAGAGCAATACTTAAAGTACCGTGAAAAGCTATTTCATAATGACGACTTACCTGTTGATCACTATATTGCTCCTGAAGCGCTGGTAACTAAGTATATTCGTCGCTTAATCGACTATCCGGGTGCTTTACAGGTATTACAATTTGCCGATGGCATGTTATCGCTGGTTGCGGTGAAAGCCTATTACGGTGGTTTGCTGGTGGGTTATGCACTTTCAGCCTTGAAAGAACACATTCCGAATGTCGAAACCCGGGTAGCGGCTATTTATCGTCAAGGTAAAGCGATTAAACCGCTTGGCACAACCGTTATCGAAGCGGACGATGAAGTGTTCTTTATCGCTGCAACAAAGCATATTCGCGCAGTCATGAATGAACTTCAAAAGCTCGAACGTTCATACAAAAAGATCATGATCGCCGGTGGTGGTAATATCGGTGCGGGCCTTGCGCGTTCACTTGAGAAAAACCACAGCGTTAAGCTGCTTGAGCGCAATAAAGAGCGTGCAGCACAGCTTTCTGAAATGCTTGATAACACCGTCGTATTTTGTGGCGATGCCTCTGATCAAGAACTGTTATCTGAAGAACATATTGAACAAGTAGATGTTTTCATTGCTGTTACCAATGATGATGAAGCAAACATTATGTCTGCGATGCTGGCAAAGCGTATGGGCGCACAAAAAACCATGGTGCTTATTCAGCGTGGCGCATATGTTGACCTAGTACAAGGTGGTGAAATTGATATTGCTATTTCACCTCAGCAAGCCACTATCTCGGCGCTGTTAACACACGTACGTCGTGGTGACATTGTTAACGTTTATTCGTTACGTAAGGGTGCTGCGGAAGCCATTGAAGCTGTTGCTCATGGTGATGAGCATACTTCTAAAGTTGTTGGCCGAGCAATTGCTGATATTAAGCTACCAGCTGGAACAACCATTGGTGCAATTGTACGTAACGATGATGTGCTGATTGCCCATGACGATACCGTTATTCTGTCTGGCGACCACGTTATCATGTTCTTGATTGATAAAAAGCACATTACGGTTGTTGAAAAGCTATTCCAAGTAAGTGCTATCTTCTTGTAAACGAATGCTTATAAACGAAAAAAGCAGCCATGACAGCTGCTTTACGACTCTTGAAGTGAAAGTACCTAACTTTTCTAAAAGATTCTACTGAATTTGAGCAAACTCTTCTTTTGAAAGTTCGCCATTACCATCGCTATCTAGCTCTGGAAATAACTTTTCAAGCTGCATATTTGCAGATGCTTCTTCTTTGCTGATCACACCATCACCGTCGGTATCGAACGTTGCAAAGCTTACGCCTTGTGCAAAGGCTGCTGATGATGTTGCTAGTGCTAAAATTGCGATTGTTGTGCTCAACTGTTTCATAATAACTACCTTAAATTTTAAAGAGTGAAATCCGTTTCTGAGATCCTTGTTAAGTGGAAACTGGTATAACTACGTACTAATTCAGTTATTCGGCTTCAGAGAACTCAGCTTCAGTAAGAACGCCGTCGCCATTCACATCTAGTGTTTTAAACTGCGACATAATTTTTGCGTCAACGGCTGCTTCACTTTTGCTAACCACGCCATTACCGTCAACGTCTAGAGTGTCAAAGTCAGATGCTGCAAAAGCTGCTGATGATGATGCAAGTGCGATTAAAGCTAATGTTTTGTTTACTGTTTTCATAATCATATTCCTTCAATATTAAGAGTGTAGCTGATCACACTTCCAGTGTTGTCCTTTGTCATGGATTCCCTTATCCATTTAGGCTGTCTTTGGCAGCTCAGAACTAATCAGCTAAAAAAACTGGTTTTGCTTAATCACATTAAGCTTTTGAAAATTCTTGTTTCGATAACTCACCGTTACCGTCAGTGTCTAGTTCACTGAATTTGCTCATAAGCTCTGCATCTACCGATGCTTCGCTTTGGCTGATAACACCATTGCCATCAACATCTAAGGTATCGAAGTCACTCATCGCAAATGCTGCAGATGAAGATACAAGTGCCATAAGTGCTAGTGTTTTATTTACTGTGTTCATAATGTCATTCCTTCAAAATGTGTTGTCTTGAGTTAGAAATCCTTTTCAGTGCGTCCTTACAATGAAATTAAGCTTTTGAGTACTCTTGTTTTGACAGCTCACCGTTGCCGTCTGTATCAAGCTCTTTAAATTGGCTCATTAATGCTTCGCTTACAGATGCTTCGCTTTTGCTGATTGCGCCATCACCATTAACATCTAATGTGTCAAAGTCAGCGGCAAATGCTGCAGATGAAGTTGCAAGAGCTACAAGTGCTAAAGTTTTGTGTAACGTTTTCATAATCACTATTCCTTCAATGTTGTCTCAACTGTGATAAAGGATATGTTCCTGAATCAGTTTTTCTCTGTGTTCGCTAAGACTATTTCAACTTCGATGCCAAAGTTAAAAAGAACAATAAAATCAGTGCATTAAATTAAAACACCGAGAATTAGGGGGAAATAACGCGATTTATTTGTTGCTGTTTTGCAACAAGCTCGGTGGTTGGTTTTTTATCACCTTTAAAATCAATAAGTTACAAAGATTAAAATAGAGACAATAGCGATTAATTCGGATTAGAAAACAGAAAAGTTAGGGATTGGAAAATAAACTCTATCTGAACAACAAAACTTAAAGAAAAAAATCGAAATTAATTTAATTAGTAATACATTGATTTAATTGGTTATTTAAATTTATTTATAAAATAATTTTAATATCTGTAGGGTTAAATTGAGGAAAATAGCCATTTTGTTGCAAAATGGCGAATTGGCATTAACTATCCAACACTGAAAGGTCAATTAAGTGCTCTTTCATAAACGCTTTCATTTCATCTTCACTGGTATCAAGCTGTACACCGAACATAAAGCCACCCGCTCGCTTGCGTACGCTGCATACCTTGCCACTAAACTCACGTTTACTTAGGGTGATTTGGCAGCTTTGTCCTTTAAAAGCGCTTAAGTCCTCCTTGCTATTAATATCAAACTGCACACCTGTCACAGAAATATCTTTAATAAGCCCTGCCAGTTTTTGCTCTGCAATGACTAAGTTTGCAGGGAATAACGTAGGAATACGCGCTTCACTACGCAAACTATAAAGCTGCACTTGCTGAGGGAAGTCAAGAAAGATTAAGCGATAAGGGTGCGATGATAAGGCGCTTATTTGCTGGCGAAAAGCAATTACTTGACCACCGCCCGCTTCGAGCACAGCCCGTATAATCACCATCACACCGTCTTTGATGAAATCACTGCCGTTCGCCAATCGCTTTGAGGAAGGGTAATTTAAGATGATGTATTGCTCATTCATCAAGCCAATAAACTCTGTTTTCACACGCTTACTATTTGTTGGTGTGATAATTTCCACATCAACTAAGCTACCAGCAGGAATACAGGTTAACTTTTCTAAATTTAATTGCTTTTGGGTTTTTGGCACTTTTTTGATCTCCATTCCTAGAGAGTTATCCGCCGTTTACCCTCGCCAAAACGTTGGGGTAAATAACACTAATAAAGTAAATATTTCTAAACGACCAAATACCATCGCAATAGTAAGTAGCCATTTTGCCGTATCAGAAATCGCGCCGTAATGAGCAGCGACTTCACCTAAACCAGGGCCTAAGTTATTTAAGCAAGCAGCGGTTGCTGAGAATGCACTGATGTTATCCATACCGGTGCCCATCAGCGCCAACATAATAATGACGAACACTAACGCATAGGCTGAGAAAAAGCCCCAAACGGCTTCTACAACTTTATCTGGGAGTGCTTTTCGGCCTAATTTAATTGAATAAATAGCCCTCGGGTGCACTAGACGATTAAGTTCACGAATACCTTGTAGGTAAAGTAAGAACACCCGCACGACCTTCATACCACCACCGGTAGATCCGGCACAGCCGCCAATAAAACTTGAAAAGATAAGTAAAATAGGTAGGAACAGCGGCCATGCTGAGAAGTTATCAGTCGCAAAGCCCGCGGTTGTACTCATTGAAACCGCTTGGAACATGGCTTGGTCGAGAGTCTCATCACCATCGGCATAAATATTATTTGATGACAGCACAGTAAAGCAGACAATAACTAAGGCTAATTGAATCAATAAAAACACTTTGAATTCAGGGTCGCGTAAATAAACACGAATATTGCGTGACGATACAGCTGCATAGTGCAGCGAGAAGTTAATGGCTGCGATCAGCAAAAACACGACACAGATAAAGTTAATTAATGGGCTATCAAACTGCCCCATTGATGCGTCGTAGGTAGAGAAGCCGCCAATCGCAATCGTAGAGAATGCATGACATATTGCATCAAACCAATCCATCCCTGCAGCCCAGTATGCAAGCGTACAGGCAATCGTCAGCGATACATAGATATACCAAAGGTGCTTTGCAGTATCGGCAATACGCGGTGTCATTTTTGAGTCTTTAACCGGACCAGGTGTTTCTGCACGGTATAGCTGCATACCACCGACACCTAGCATAGGCAGTACCGCGACCGCTAGTACGATGATCCCCATACCACCTAGCCATTGCAGTTGCTGGCGATAAAAGAGCACTGATTTAGGTAGGTATTCTATGCCCGTAAGTACGGTAGCCCCTGTCGTTGTCAGCCCAGAAAAGGCCTCAAATACGGAGTCAGCTAGGGAGAGGTTAGGTTCTTGTAAGAACACTAAAGGCACCGCAGCGAAGGTACCTAGTACTAACCAGAACAAGACCACAATCAAGAAGCCTTCACGGGCTTTAAGATCACCATGTTCATGACGGTTTGGATAATAAGCCGCTAAACCAATTACAACACTAAAGATAAAAGCGAGAACGAATGGCACACCACCACCGTCTTTGTAGATCAAAGACACCAGTGCCGGTGGCACCATAGTGATACTAAATAACGCCACCAGCTGGCCGAGAATTTTTATTATGGTACGAAATTGCATCTAGGCGTATCGCTTTCTTATTAAATGTTTAGCTAATACAGTTTATTGTCTTACAGGCTTAATTGTAAGTAAACGGAATGTATTATTTTTACATTTCAAACTTTTCTGACTTTTAGGCTAACTTCGCCATGAGTCAATTCATGGATATCAGCAATCGCTTGCTCTGCCTGACGGCTATCGATTTCAATTTGCCAAGTGATGTTCTCTGCAAATTGTTTTTCGATATTAAGCACCTGATACTGATTTTTTAATAACTGCTCGATTGCACCTTGTACGCTGTAATCACTTTGGCCAACCAGCTCAACACTCGGTACCTTGGTAATGGTTTTAAGCTCGCGCATGGCATTATTTAAACTACCGCCGTAAGCGCGAACTAGCCCACCTGTACCAAGCTTGATGCCCCCGAAATAACGGGTTACCACCGCTGTAATTTCACCAATACCAGAACCTGTTAATACATTAAGCATTGGTTTACCTGCTGTGCCATTGGGTTCACCATCATCAGAAAAACCATACACATGACTGCCACCGGGGTTACCCGCAACATGTGCCCAGCAATTATGACGAGCATCGCTGTATTTATCTTGAATTTCTTTAATAAAGGCTTTTGCTGCCGCAAGATCAGGAGTGTGGGCAATATGCACAATAAAGGTGCTTTTTTTGATTTCTTCTTGGTAAAAAACCGGCTCAGCCGGATATTGGTATTCAGACATAATTGCTTATCTAAAAAAATGGGGCCTATTGGCCCCGATATTCACGAACCTTTATCGTTAATCTAAGTGTAGATCACGCGTCATGTTTTCTAGGCTATCTTCATGAACGATAATATTATCTTCAATACGGATACCGCCAAATGGCTTAAGCGCTTCAACTTTTTCCCAGTTAATAAACTGTTTGTTGTCAGTTTGCGCAAGGTCACCTAATAACGAGTCGATAAAGTATAAACCAGGTTCAATAGTAAATACTTGGTTCTTTTCGATTAAGCGAGTGCAACGTAGGAAAGGATGACCTTCCGGTGGTGCTTGGTGCGCACCTGTATCATCAGCCATAAAGCCACCCATATCGTGAACTTGTAAACCAAGGTGGTGACCAAGACCATGCGGGAAGAACGTCGACGTAATACCACGTTCCACAATTTCAGCGGCTGGTAATTTCACAATATTAAAGTCGCTTAGTACTTGCGCTACACGCTGGTGACAATCTAAATGCAATTCACCGTATAACAGACCTGGCTTTAATGCTTTACCTAAAGCGATTTGATGCTCAGTCATTACTTTAATTAAGTCGCTAAATTCACCTGACTTTTTAAAGTCATAAGTACGTGTGATATCAGCAGCATAACCATTAAAGTTTGCACCAGCGTCAATAAGGAAAGAATGATGCGTTTGCGGCGCTTTAGGTTCAAAATGCGTGTAATGTAAAATTGCACAGTTCTCATTTAGTGCAACGATATTACCGTAAGGCATTTCGTTTTCACTCTGGCGGGTAGCCATGAGGTAAGCTTGCTGAATATCAAACTCTGAACCACCAGCAAAAAACGTATCACGTGCTGCTTTATGGCCATCTACCGCGATACGGTTAGCTTGTCGTAAACACTCAAGCTCGTATTGTGTTTTATAAGCACGATGAAAATGCAAGTAGTTCATCACTGGCTCTGGATTCATAATGCTAAAGCCCAGTGCTTGCGCTACTTCTAAATATTCACCGATATAAGCATATTTAGCTTTATCATAAGGAAGCAGTTTTTCTACCTGATCTGGCTGTACTAATAATTCAATATCAAAATACTCAGCCCAAAAATCACGTGGTTCGTCAGGCACTTTATGCCAAAAGTCGACAGGACGATAAAAAATCAGTTTCGGCTTAGATGCACCATCAACCACAATCCAGCAATGTGGGTTGTCGATCACTGGTAACCAAGCTTTAAATTGCGGATTCACCTTAAACGGATAATACATGTCATCTAAAAACTGACGTTTAGCCTGACCTGAGTGAATTACTAACCCTTCTAAACCTTCACGCTCTGTAATTGTACGAGTGCGTTGTTGCAAGGTTGCAATATGTTCGGCGTATAGCACCGCTAATTTATCCATAGTAAACCCATCTTTAGTAAATTTAACTTGTTAGAAGTCTATCATAGCCAGCACTATCCCCCAACTGAGGGAGGATAGTGTGGCAAATCGAGTTTAACCACCCATCGACATATCAAGGATTGGCGCTAGAACATTGCCATCGCGTCCTAATCGAGTGTGATAAACCTGTCTGTAAGCAAACACGTTTTTAACGTAGTTTCGTGTTTCTGTGTAAGGAATTAACTCAATCCACAGCTCTGCTGGCATAGCTTGCTCTGGGATCCAACGTTTAATACGATGGTAGCCCGCATTATAAGAAGCCGTTGCTAGGATTTCGTTGCCATGATTTTTCTTTTTCAAATACTGCAAATACTCACTACCAAGACGAATATTAGTACGAGGCTGATATAACTGTTTTCGTGATACCGAGCTCTTATTCATATATTTAGCAGTGCTTGGCAACAACTGCATTAAACCATGGGCATTTGCATGAGAACGCGCATCCGGTGCAAAAGAGCTTTCACGGCGTGAAATTGCAATGCTCCAAGCGACATCAATATGGCTACGACTACTATAAGTGGCAAACACATTCTTAAATGCAAATGGGAAACGTAAGTCGACATAGTCCCACTCTTTTATTTGCGCTAAGGTGTAGATGGTACTGTCATACCAATCAAGTTCAGCAGCAAGCAAAGACGCGGCGAGCTTTTCTTCTTTGGTTGATGTATCCGTTAAATAATTCCATTCACGACGCGCAGAAGTAAAACGCTCAAGCTCATACAAAGCGCGAGCGCGCTTAAAGCCAGGGGCATTGGCCACCTCAAGCTTTAACTTGTTACTTATATTAATTTCTTTATTATTTAAGCTAACCGGAACACCTAAGCGTGCGGACGCTAAAAAGCCGTAATAGTCACGCTCTTTAGCCACTGTTTGCCAAATCTCACGAGCACGTTCGACTTCACCACGTTGATTTAAGCTATACGCCAGCCAATATTGCTGACCAAGGCTCAAGTTTTCTTTACCGGTGAAAAACGCCACTATGCCAGACCAATCTTGCCTCTCTAGCATATTACCAAGTTGCCATTGCATTAACTTTTGAGTTTGGCGTTCTTTAGGCACCTTATTTAACCAAAAGCGTGCTTGTTGATGACCGCTTGAGGCAAGCGATAACGCAAAGCTGTAGTAAACGTCTGCTTTTTGCTCGTCAGTGTAATTAAACATGGTTTCGAGTTTTTCCCATGCACGTAATGCAAGGTCTTTATCTCGCCATACTAAGCGCTTCACACCATAAATCGCGATTTGCCCTTCTTTAGCAGACTTTTTCTTATAACGATAAAGACCCGCCGAAGCACTTGGGTCTTTGCGTACCTTTAAATATAAATCAGCTAAATATTGATCAGCACGAGGCAATAATGTTTTTAAATATGGAATTAAACTCGATGAGCCTCCTTCGGCAGCTAAGCTAATACGCTGCCAAACTCGCTCTTCGGTCTGGTAGCCTTTTTTCTTCCAAAGTGAGAACAACTCATCACATTCTTTTGGCTGAGATTTTCCTACCACCCATAAATCTGTTACTTGGTTCATGATGGCTTTTTCAGGGGCACCTAAGTCCAATTGAAAACTTAAATAAGGACAAGTTAATTCGTTATTGCTTGTTTCGCGGTAGTTACGAATATAAGCCGCTTTTTTATTATACTTTTTTAAATAATTAAGCCATGCCTTACGCACAGGCCACTCTAATGGCGTGTTTTGGTAAACATTGAGGTAGTCCTCGATTTCGGTCTGGTGTTTAAGGCTTGGATTCCGTTGCCAATAAGCCTTTTCGACATAAGGTTTCAATGGGTGATCAAGCCCATTTGCCGCCTCTTTCATGTCTTGATAATCACCGTAACGCGCCTTTTTTTCTGCTTTTAAAAAAGCGTCATGTTTATCGTTGGCTTCAGCTGCAAAAAAAGGAAAAAGTAATGCGGCAGCTGTCCAACCAAGGAGTTGTTTTTTCATGATGACCTTTAACAAAAATTAAAGAATTAATAACAAAAAACTTCTGCTACACCTTAGCACCAAACCAGCTATATTTTAACCAATCGCGATAAAGCGTAGTAAATTTTTCGTTGCATTTTCATTTTAAAGCAAGCACACTGATTGAAATGCAAACTCATCGTACCAGTCTTAGTTAATAAACTAGGGAGAATAATAATGTTATATAAAAGCGATTCATTTGAAGTTGCTTTCATCAAGGACAACATCGCCGAGTTTAAGTTCTGTGCAGACGGCTCAGTAAATAAACTTTCGCAGCAAACCTTGCAAGATTGCGCTTTAGCATTAAAAGAATTGGCAACAAACTCAGATATCAAAGGCATGGTGTTCACCAGCGATAAAGATCATTTCATTATCGGTGCCGACATTTTCGAATTTTTACCTACCTTCACTAAGCCTCAAGAAGAACTTGTTGCATGGATCAAAAATGCAACTGACGTTTTTGATGCAATTGAAGATTTACCTTTCCCAACGCTAAGTGCTGTAAACGGCATGGCGCTTGGTGGTGGATGTGAGTGGGCACTTGCTACCGATTACCGCGTTGCTAGCTCTAACGCTAAAATTGGCCTACCTGAAGTTAAACTAGGTATTATGCCTGGTTTTGGTGGTACAGTTCGCCTTCCACGCCTTATTGGCGCTGATAATGCGATGACATGGATCACTACAGGTAAAGAAAACCGCGCCGCTGATGCCCTAAAGGTAGGTGCATTTGACGCAGTAGTTAGTGCTGACAAACTTTTAGAGTCAAGTATTGCAACACTTGAGCAAGCAATTGCTGGCAAGCTAGATTGGCAAGCAAAACGACAAGTAAAATTACAGCCACTGAAAATGAACCGTGTTGAGCAAGGTATGAGCTTTGCGATGGCGGAAGGCATGGTAATGGGTCAGACAAAAGGTCACTACCCAGCACCTGTTATGGCTGTAAAAACAATCAAAGCTGCGGCAAACTGTGAACGCGCTGAAGCAATGGCGATTGAAAACGCTAACTTTGCTAAATTAGCAGCAACAAGCGAAGCTGCTGCGCAAACAGGTATTTTCTTAGCTGACCAATACATTAAAGGTAAAGCGAAGAAGCAAGCTAAACACAGTGAGCTTGAGATCAAACAAGCTGCTGTATTAGGTGCTGGTATTATGGGCGGTGGTATTGCATACCAGTCTGCTTATAAAGGCACACCTATTATCATGAAAGACATCAACCAAGATGCACTTGATTTAGGTATGGGTGAAGCATCTAAGCTACTTGGCAAAAAAGTACAACGTGGCCATATGGCGATGGATAAGATGGTTGCTACCTTAGGCAAGATCAAGCCAACGCTAAACGATGCAGACTTACAAAGCGCAGACATCGTTGTTGAAGCTGTGGTTGAAAACCCTAAAGTGAAGCAAGCTGTTCTTGCGGGCCTTGAAAAAGACTTACCAGCGGGCACTATCCTAACTTCAAATACCTCAACAATTCGTATTGACGAGTTAGCATCGGCACTTGAAAAACCAGAAAACTTCTGTGGTATGCACTTCTTTAACCCAGTGCCAAAAATGCCATTAGTAGAAATCATTCGTGGTGAAAAAACATCAGAAGCAACAATTAATGCCGTTGTTGATTACGCATTAAAACTTGGTAAATCACCAATCGTTGTAAACGACTGCCCTGGTTTCTTTGTAAACCGCGTACTATTCCCTTACTTTGCAGGTTTCAGCAAGCTTGTTGTTGAAGGTGCTGACTTCACTAAAGTTGATAAAGTGATGGAAAATGTATTTGGTTGGCCAATGGGTCCTGCCTATCTTCTTGATGTTGTAGGTATCGATACAGCTTACCACTGTACTGGTGTAATGGCTGACGGTTTCCCTGAGCGTATGGCTCGCCAAGATAAAGACCCTGTTACTGTATTTGCAAACGAAAAACGCTTTGGTCAGAAAAATGGTGCTGGTTTCTACCAATACGCGCCAGACCGTCGTGGTCGCTTGAAAAAAGCAAAAGATGCTACAGCAACAGAGTTACTCAGTGCTATTACTGATGCACCTAAAGACTTCGATAAACAAGAAATCATTGACCGTTGTATGATCCCGATGATCAACGAAGTACTACTTTGTTTACAAGAAGGTATCGTAGCGTCACCACAAGAAGCTGACATGGCGCTAATTTACGGCATTGGTTTCCCTCCATTTAGAGGCGGTGCATTCCGTTACTTAGATCAAACTGGTTTAGCGAACTTTGTTGCAACAGCAGACAAATACGCTCACTTAGGTGCGATTTACCAAGTATCAGATGAAACTCGCAAGTGGGCCGAAGAAGGCCGTGTATTCTATAAGGTGGAAGGATAAGAAACATGAATAATCCAGTAATCGTAGATTGTATCCGCACACCAATGGGTCGTTCAAAGAACGGCGTATTCAAAAACAAGCGTGCGGAAGATTTAAGTGCTCACTTAATGAAAGGTTTGTTAGACCGTAACCCAGCCGTTGATCCAGCATCAATTGATGATATTTACTGGGGCTGTGTACAACAAACTTTAGAGCAAGGTTTTAACATTGCTCGTAACGCAGCACTACTAGCCGGTATCCCTCACTCAGTACCAGCTGTCACAGTTAACCGTTTATGTGGTTCATCAATGCAAGCATTACACGATGCAGCACGCGCTATTATGACTGGCGCTGGTGATACCTACATCATTGGCGGTGTTGAGCACATGGGTCACGTACCTATGACTCACGGTAATGATTTTCACCCAGGTTTATCCACGTCTGTAGCACAAGCTGCTGGCGTAATGGGTTTAACTGCAGAATACCTTGCTACGCTACACGGCATTAGCCGCGAGCAACAAGACGAATTTGCTTACCGTTCACACCAACGTGCACACGCGGCAACTGTTGAAGGTCGTTTCCGTCGTGAAATCCTGCCAATGGAAGGTCACGATGCAGATGGTTCTTTAATCTTAGTTGAAGACGATGAAGTAATCCGTCCTGAGACAACTGTTGAAGGTTTATCGCAACTTCGCCCTGTATTCAATCCAGCATCAGGTAGCGTAACCGCAGGTACTTCTTCTGCACTTTCTGACGGCGCATCAGCAATGCTTGTAATGAGCGAAGAGAAAGCAAAAGAACTTGGTTTACCAATTCGTGCACGTATTAAATCAATGGCTGTTGCAGGTTGCGATCCATCAATCATGGGTTACGGCCCTGTTCCTGCATCGCAAAAAGCACTTCAACAAGCAGGTATCACTATTGACGATATCGATGTTGCAGAGCTTAACGAAGCCTTCGCAGCACAATCTCTACCAGTATTAAAAGACCTAGGTCTGATGGATGTGGTAGATGAAAAAGTTAACCTAAATGGTGGTGCAATTGCACTTGGTCACCCGCTTGGTTGTTCTGGTTCACGTATTAGCACAACGCTTGTTCACCTAATGGAAGACAAGAACGCTAAATACGGCCTAGCAACTATGTGTATTGGTTTAGGCCAAGGTATTGCAACTGTATTTGAGCGCGTAGAATAACGAGCTCACACCAAACATCTTGGTGATAAAAAGGCGCACTGAATTGCTCAGTGCGCCTTTTTTATTTGCTTTGCTTTCACTTATTGAAACTGGCGGCAATAGAAAGTTAAAATAGCCGCTTATTAATCGTCTCTTTCACCTAAAAGGTCAGCCATGAGTTTTGATAATCCCGATCACCAATTAGATGCACTTGGCCTTCGTTGTCCAGAACCCGTGATGATGGTGCGTGGTGCAGTACGAAAAATGAAAGATGGCGAAACCTTACTTATCATCGCCGACGACCCATCAACCACCCGCGATATCCCAAGCTTTTGTACTTTTATGGATCACACACTTGTGGCTAAAGATGTAGAACAAGCACCGTATCGATACTTGGTGAAGAAAGGGTTGTAACAACGAGTTTCGAGTTTCGAGTTTCGAGTTTCGAGTTTCGAGTTTCGAGTTTCGAGTTTCGAGTTAATCAATTAAAATTAAAAGTGAGCATTTATCAATATTAAACGCTCACTCGATCGGCTTAAAACTGACAGCTGAAAGCTTAAAGCTATTTCTTCGTTACTGTCACTTTTGGTTGATTACTATTGCGGTAATCAAAGCTCACTACATATACGCCTTTTGCAGCGGGTTTAAAGCTGAAATAATTGTAGATGGTATTACAGTCGGCATTGGCGGCTTGGCCTAGAACCAATGATTGCCCTGCTGGGTCCATATCACTGTAACCACAATTATAGCCTTCACTAAAATCAGCATCCGCTACTTTGAATTCATAAACCTTACCAGGTGTTGAAAACTTAACATCGGTTTGGAATATGCCCGGTGCAACTTGCTCTAATTGATACTGCGGCTCGGCATCCCACAAAGTAAAATCACCACGTAAATACATAGTACGGTCAAGCTCTTTACTTGGCAGAATATCGTCAATGCTTGGCATTTGCATTTGGCTAGAACAGGCTGTTAATAAGCCTGCTAATGCTAAAGTAATTACACGTTTCATTACTGTTCCTTATGCTACAAAAAAGCCAGCACTGAGCTGGCTTTTATTAATTGGCTACTGCTTACTTCTGAAGTACAGAAATATCAGCAATATCTAAAAACAGACGGCTTAGTTGGCTTAACAATGCTAAACGGTTTTGTTTAACCGCTTCGTCATCTGCCATTACCATAACGTTATCGAAGAAGTTATCAACACTCTCACGGATACCCGCAAGTTGTGACAATGCTTCTTGGTAATCGCCATTTGCATATAAAGGTGCAAGCTCAGTTGCAAACTTAGCAACGTGTGACGCTAATACTTTTTCTGCGTCATCGCTTAATAGGCTCTCATTCACATCACCTTGTGTTGTGATGTCATTTTTAGCCAAGATATTGCTTACACGTTTATTTGCTGCTGCAAGCGCTTCTGCTGCGTCTAATGTACGGAAGTGACTTACCGCTTTAACACGGCGGTCGAAATCAACTGGTTTAGTTGGACGACGTGCTAACACAGCTTGAATCACATCTACTTCGATACCTTCATCTTGATACCATGCGCGGAAACGACCTAGCATAAACTCAAACACATCTGTTGATACGTTTAGGTTTGTTAGCTTTTCACCGAATAGCGTTTGTGATTTAGCAACAAGGTCTAAGATATCTAGCGGTAATGATTTTTCAACCATGATGCGTAATGCACCAATTGCTGCACGGCGAAGTGCAAATGGGTCTTTGTCGCCTTTTGGCGCTTGACCAATACCAAAAATACCCACCAGCGTATCAAACTTATCAGCAATTGCGACCGCACAGCTGATCACATTTGTTGGTAAGTTATCGCCCGCGAAGCGAGGCATATATTGTTCATTTTGCGCGAGTGCAACTTCTTCTGCCTCACCGTCGTGACGAGCGTAATGCATACCCATTACACCTTGTACGTCGGTAAACTCCATAACCATTTCGGTCATTAAGTCTGTTTTACTTAATAAACCTGCTCGCTTAGCCAGCTCGGCATCGGCACCTAATTGCTCAGCAATGTAACCGGCAAGCTCACTAATACGCTCAGATTTATCTTTCAGCGTACCAAGTTGCTTTTGGAATAAAACGGTATCTAGCGATTCTAAACGGCTCTCTAGTGTTTTCTTCTTATCGGTTTCGTAGAAGAACTGTGCATCAGCTAAACGAGGACGAACAACTTTTTCGTTACCGGCAATTACCACGCTTGGATCTTTACTTTCAATATTAGAAACAAATAGGAACTTGTTAAGTAAGTTGCCATCTTGGTCTAATAACGGGAAGTACTTTTGGTCGTCCTTCATGGTATAGATAAGCGCTTCTGAAGGAACATCTAAGAATGCTTCCTCGAATGTTGCTGTCAACGTTACTGGCCATTCAACCAAGGATGTTACTTCTTCAAGTAAGTCTTCATCCATGGCTACTTTTGCATTTACAGCGCTAGCTGCTGCTTCAATCTGTTCACGAATTTGTGCTTTACGCGCTTCGAAGTCTGCGACAACGTAAGCAGATTTCAGCACATCAAACACATCATCAGCGTGGTTGATTGTTACTTTTTCTGGATGATGGAAACGGTGACCTTGTAATTGGTTGCCAACTTGCTTACCAAGTATTTCGCCTTCGATCAGCGTGCTACCAAATAAAATAGTCGCTGTGTGCACTGGGCGAATAAATTGTGTTTTATTTGCACCCCAACGCATTGGTTTAGGGATAGGTAATTTAGCAAGTGCTTTGTTTACTGCATCACTCATAAGCGATGTAGTTGCTTGACCTTCAACCTGTGCTTTATGTAATAACCAAGCGCCTTTATCTGTTTCTAGTGTTTGTGCATCGCTTACATCGATACCACAACCACGAGCCCAGCCCATTGCTGCTTTAGTTGGATTACCATCGGCATCAAAAGCTGCTGCAACTGCAGGACCACGCTTTTCTACAACCTTGTCACTTTGTTTTGCTTCAAGTGCAGTAACACGTAAGCCTAAACGACGTGGTGATGCGTACCAGTTAACGCCTTGATGATTTAATTCTAAGCTTGCAAGCTCAGCTGCTAAGTTCTCAGCAAACGACTCAGCAAGTTTACGAAGTGCTTTCGGTGGCAACTCTTCAGTGCCAATTTCTACTAATAAATTTTCTGCTGACATGCTAATTCTTAATCCTTACAAAGCGGGAAACCAAGAGCTTCACGGGCATCATAGTAACTTTGCGCACATGCTTTAGATAAAGCACGAACACGTAAGATATAACGTTGACGTTCTGTTACTGAGATAGCGTGACGAGCGTCTAATAAGTTAAACGCATGTGATGCTTTCATTACTTGCTCATAAGCTGGTAATGGTAAGCCTGCTTCAATTAGCTTTTCGCTTTCTTTTTCACAGTGATCGAACTGTGCAAATAAGAACTCAACATCCGCTTGTTCGAAGTTATAAGCTGACTGCTCTACTTCATTTTGATGGAATACATCACCATATGTCACACGACCCATAGGACCGTCTGCCCATACTAGGTCATAGATACTATCTACGCCCTGAATATACATTGCTAAACGCTCAAGACCATAAGTGATCTCACCGGTTACTGGTGAGCACTCTAAGCCACCTACTTGCTGGAAGTAGGTAAATTGAGTTACTTCCATGCCGTTTAACCAGATTTCCCAACCTAGACCCCAAGCACCTAATGTAGGCGACTCCCAGTTGTCTTCTACGAAGCGAACTTCATCAGTTAGCGTATCGATACCAACGGCAGCTAAAGAGCCTAAATAAAGCTCCTGGATGTTTTCTGGTGATGGTTTTAATACTACTTGGAATTGGTAGTAATGCTGTAAACGGTTCGGGTTTTCACCATAACGACCATCAGTTGGACGGCGGCATGGTTGAACATACGCGCTCGACATTGGCTCTGGGCCAATCGACTTTAAGAAAGTTAACGGATGAAATGTCCCTGCTCCCACTTCCATATCAAGTGGTTGAGCAATCACACAGCCTTGCTGTGCCCAATAGTCCTGTAAAGCCAGGATCAAACCTTGAAAGGTTTTAACGTCATATTTTTGCATATTTGGCTTATAGTATCTGGTGCGTTTAGTCTGAAAATTGCTCTCAGTATACCTTGTGTGCAGTAAGGTTTTAAGCAGTTTGTGCTTTTTCAGCAATAAAAAAAGGAGCCTGTAGGCTCCTTTTTAATTCTTAATTTAGCGTTATACGTCTAGGTTAACTACACGTAGCGCATTCGTTTCGATGAAGTCACGACGCGGCTCAACTTGGTCACCCATTAGAGTCGCGAACAATTGGTCTGCAGCTACGGCATCTTCAATTGTTACTTTCAACATACGACGAGCATCTGGGTCCATAGTGGTTTCCCAAAGCTGATCAGGGTTCATCTCACCGAGTCCTTTATAGCGTTGGATATAAAGGCCGCGTTTCGATTCATTGATTAACCACTCTAATGCATCCACAAAGTTATCAACAGCAAGAGTTTTCTCACCGCGTTGAACATATGCTCCTTCTTCAAGTAAGTTAGCAATGTTTACGCCTGTCGCTGCAATGCGTTTGTAGTCACGCGATGTGATGAAGTCATGGTTTAGTACATGAGCTTTATCCACACCATGTTGACGAATATTCACAACAGGATAATACATGTTGCGCTCAGTATCGTGCTCAGTGCCCGCATGGAAGATAGTTGCATCTTCATCACGTGCAATTAAGTCGTCAACAAGAGTGTTAGTCCACTCTTTAACTTTTGCTTCATCTGCTAAATCAGCTTCGGTAATTTCGCTTTGATAGATTAAACGTTCCATAACCGAGTTTGGATATTTACGTTTTAAGCGTTCAATCACTTTAACTGTATTTTGATAGTCGTGAACGATTCTTTCTAGTTCTTCACCTTCAAGTGCAGATGCACCTTCGCTTGTATAAAGTGCAGCATTGTTTAATGCTAATGATGTTAAGTAATCAACAAGCGCTGGATCATCTTTAATGTAGCGTTCTTGTTTACCTTTTTTCACTTTATAAAGTGGTGGTTGCGCAATATAGATAAAGCCTTTTTCTACAATCTCTGGCATTTGACGGTAGAAGAAAGTCAGTAGTAAGGTACGAATGTGAGAACCATCCACGTCCGCATCGGTCATGATAATGATACGATGATAACGTAGCTTTTCTGGGTCATATTCATCACGACCAATACCACAGCCTAATGCAGTGATTAGAGTTGCGACTTCTTGAGAAGAAAGCATCTTATCAAAGCGCGCTTTTTCAACGTTAAGAATCTTACCTTTAAGTGGCAAGATAGCTTGGTTTTTACGGTTACGACCCTGCTTAGCTGAACCACCTGCAGAGTCACCCTCCACTATGTATAGTTCAGAAAGTGCTGGATCTTTTTCTTGGCAGTCTGCCAATTTACCTGGTAAACCAGCTAAATCCATTGCACCTTTACGGCGTGTCATTTCACGTGCTTTACGTGCTGCTTCACGAGCTCGTGCTGCATCAATAATTTTGCCAACAACTGTTTTAGCATCAACAGGGTTTTCTAATAAGAACTCTGTTAGTTTTTCTGCCATTGCTTGTTCTACAGCAGACTTAACTTCACTTGATACTAGTTTGTCTTTCGTTTGTGATGAGAACTTAGGATCAGGTACTTTAACACTTACAACCGCAGTTAAGCCTTCACGAGCATCATCACCCGTCGCATTGCTTGTTGTTTTCGCTTTTTTATTAAAGCCTTCTTTTTCCATGTAGTTATTTAGCGTACGTGTTAATGCAGCTCTAAAGCCAGCTAAGTGCGTACCACCATCACGTTGTGGAATGTTGTTTGTGAAGCAGTAAATGCTTTCTTGGAAACCATCGTTCCACTGCATTGAAACTTCTACACTAATACCGTCTTCTTCACGCTCATGGGTAAAGTGGAAAACACTTTTATGTACAGGTGTTTTGTTACGGTTTAGATATTCTACGAATGCTTGGATACCACCGTCATATTTGAAGTGGTCATTCTTAGATTCTTCGCGCTCATCAGTAAGAATAATACTTACACCAGAGTTTAAGAACGAAAGCTCACGCAAACGTTTTGCTAAGATATCGTAGTGGAAGTTAAGGTCACTGAATGTTTCACCACTTGGCCAGAAACGTAATTCAGTACCTGTGTCTGTTGCGTCACCAATTATAGCTAATGGCGCATCTGGTACACCCATAGTATATGTTTGTTGGTGAATTTTGCCTTCACGACGAATAGTCAGTTGTAGCTTTTCAGATAGTGCATTTACTACCGAAACACCTACACCGTGTAAGCCACCTGATACTTTATATGAGTTATCATCGAACTTACCACCAGCATGAAGTACCGTCATGATAACTTCAGCCGCAGAAACACCTTCTTCTTCGTGAATAGATGTAGGAATACCACGACCGTTATCTCTTACAGAGACTGAACCGTCTAAGTGAATCGTTACAAAAATATCATCACAATGACCAGCTAAGGCTTCATCGATAGAGTTATCAACAACCTCAAACACCATGTGGTGTAGGCCTGTACCGTCATCGGTGTCCCCTATATACATTCCTGGACGCTTTCTTACTGCGTCTAATCCTTTAAGTACTTTAATACTCGACGAATCGTAATTCTCAGACATGGTTAATCCCACTTATCTTGTTATTAGGTTGCCATGTTTCACGTGGAACATTTTTAGTTCTCGTTGCATGGGTTCCACCACAGCAGAAATACTTTCAGATAAAATTGATGAGATAAAAAGTTGCGAATCGCAATGAGTCAAAAGCTGACCCACTTTTTCTTTTGTATCTTCACCCAGTTCTGAAGGTAAGTCATCTATTAGCAATATAGATTGCTTATCAGTTTCTGACTCAATTAAGCTATTTTGCGTTACTTTTAACGCATAAAGCAAGAGCTTCAATTGACCGCGAGAAAAGGTATTTTCTACACTGTTACCAGAAACACTAAAACTAAAATCAGCTTTATGCGGACCTTTACTTGTGAAACCTTGTTTAGCATCACGTTCAAAGCTTTGCTCAAGCGCCTCTGAGAGCGTTTCACTCTCTTTCCAGCCCGCATGAAAGTTAATTTCTAAATCGCTTACAAGCGTTAATTCTGCACACATTTTATCAAAAAACTGCTGCTTAAACCTACTTATATACGCGATTCTTAGATTATTTATTTGTTCAGCTAGTCTAACAAATTCTTTATCCCAAAACTTGATCTGTTCGAAATAATCTCTAGGTTTACTTTTTAATAAAGCATTACGTTGTTTCAGTACTTTATTAAAAGACTGCCACAGATAAAAAAAGTCATGTTCCACGTGGAACAATCCTAAATCGAGAAATTTTCTACGCTCTTTTGGGCCACCAAAAAACAACGAATAGCTTTCTGGAGTAATAACTTGCACCGGCACTAGCTGAGCTAATTCAGAGATTTTACGGCTCGTTTTTCCCTGAATCTTTAAAGATGTTTCACCCGCTTGGTTTTTACTTATACCAATCGGAATAGACAAATCATGCAGCGCTTTGCGCCCATGAATCACAAACTTGTCTTGTTGATGCTGAATGATATTTTTATGTTTGGCGGTACGAAATGATTTACCGTGAGAAAGGAAATATATCGCCTCAAGGAGGCTGGTTTTTCCGCTGCCATTTTCACCATAGATAATGTTTATACCATTAACCGGCTCAAGTGTCAGCGCCTCAATATTCCGAAAATTATTGAGGCTTAAATGACTTAAACTCATATAAGCTTATAGGCGCATCGGCATTACAACGTACATAGCTTCTTCGTCACCTGCACCTTCAATTAGCGCACTGCTATTAGAATCTGCAAGCGTAAAGGTTACATCTTCTGTTTTTAATGTATTAAGTACATCAAGCACATAAGAAACGTTAAAGCCAATTTCAAGTTCGCCGCCCTGGTACATTACCTCAACAACCTCTTCAGCTTGCTCTTGCTCAGGGTTGTTAGCAGTAATTTTTAATAAACCTTCAGATAGGTTTAATCGTACACCACGGAATTTTTCATTCGATAAAATAGACACACGTTGGAAAGCACTGCGCAACCATTCACGGTTAGCAGTAATCACTTTATCACCACCACGTGGCAATACTCGACGATAATCAGGGAAACGACCATCCACCAGCTTACTGGTAAACGTAAACTCAGTATCAATAATACGAATATGGTTAGCACCAAATTGAATGGTAACTAGCTCATCATCAGCCACCATTAGGCGCATAATTTCTTGTACACCTTTACGTGGAATAATTAACTGACGTTGTGTATTTAAAGACTGTGGTAATTGCTTTTGTGCAATCGCCAAACGGTGACCATCTGTAGCCACTGTTTTAATATCTGCGTTATCAACTTCAAATGACATACCGTTTAAATAATAACGTACGTCTTGATTCGCCATAGAAAAGTGCGTGCTTTCTAAAAGCTTACGCAGTTCTAAACGCGTTAGTTGAAATTCAACTTCACCATCCCACTGCTCAAGATTCGGAAAATCTTCAGCGGCCAGCGTAGTTAAAGAAAAACGGCTTTTACCACTTGTTAATAGTAACTGATGATCTTGGCTACTTAACGTAAGGTCTGAGCCATCAGGTAAACTTTTACAAATATCGAGTAACTTTTTAGCTGGTAAAGTGAGTTGCGTATCAGTGGTATCTTCACCGACAAACACACTCGCCACTAACTCAATTTCAAGATCAGTACCCGTCATCGAAAGTTGTCCGTTTTCAACAACTAACAGTACGTTCGATAAAATCGGTAAAGTGTGCTTACGCTCAATCGCACCAGACACTTGAACTAAAGGTTTTAAAAATTGCTCTCTTGATATTGTTATTTGCATAATAAAGTCGGCCTTAAGATGACAAGGTTCTTATTAAGTTTTGATAATCTTCTTTCACTTCATGGCTTTCGTCACGGAGTGATTTAACTTTACGACAAGCGTGTAATACAGTTGTGTGATCACGGCCGCCAAAGGCGTCACCAATCTCAGGTAAACTGTGATTTGTAAGTTCTTTTGATAATGCCATGGCCACTTGACGTGGTCTTGCTACTGAACGGCTACGACGTTTAGAGAGTAAATCTGACACACGAATACGGTAATACTCAGCAACAGTACGTTGAATATTATCTATTGTTACCAGTTTATCTTGCAGCGCAAGTAAGTCACGTAGCGCTTCTTTTACAAAGTCGATCGAAATCGGACGACCAGTAAAGTTTGCATTAGCAATAACGCGGTTTAACGCCCCTTCTAATTCACGCACATTTGAGCGTAATTTTTTCGCGATAAAAAAGGCAACTTCATGAGGTAAATTGATTTTACTTTGCTGCGCTTTTTTCATCAAAATAGCAACGCGCGTTTCAAGTTCTGGTGGCTCAATAGCAATGGTTAAGCCCCAACCAAAACGTGATTTAAGGCGATCTTCAACCCCTTCTATCTCTTTAGGATAGCGGTCTGAAGTTAAGATAATTTGTTGATTTCCTTCAAGTAAAGCATTGAAGGTATGAAAGAACTCTTCTTGTGAGCGTTCTTTATTAGCGAAAAATTGAATGTCATCGATCATCAATGCATCAACACTTCGGTAATAACGTTTAAATTCTTCGATGGCATTATTTTGAAGCGCTTTAACCATGTCTTGCACAAATCGCTCTGAGTGCATATAAACAATTTTCGCGTCTGGCTTATTAGCCATAATACCGTTACCAACAGCGTGTAATAAGTGAGTTTTACCTAAGCCAGTACCACCGTATATAAATACAGGGTTAAATGCTGAACCTGGGTTATCTGCAACTTGAGTCGCTGCAGCTTTTGCTAATTGGTTTGATTTACCTTCAACAAAGCTATCAAAGGTGTAATTTTCTTTAATGTTTGATTTATAGCCTGATTTTGGTGCAGGTTCGACCGCTGCTTTTTCAGGTTTTGGCTGTTGTTTTTCGGCAGTCTGTTGGGTAACAGGCGCGCTAGCTTCTGCTGCAGCCGGTGCTGATGCCACTTGGGCATTTAAAATAGGTTTACTACCAACATCAAAACGTAATTCAGGCGCTTCATCACCACAAATTTCAACGAGTAGTTCATTAATACGGTTTAAATACTTTTCTCTCACCCAATCCAAAACAAAACGGTTAGGTGCATATATAGTCAACGTATCTTCGGTACTTTCTGCTTGAAGTGGTCTTACCCACATACTGAATTGCTGTGAAGGCAATTCATCTTGCAATACATATAAACAACTTTGCCAAACCGACAGATACACAGTTAAACTCCCAGAGATTTAATTTTTTATTCCCGTTCATCTTTAATGATGGAAAATCAAACATTTATTGCTAATCTTTGACCAACTTTCTTGGCCCAGACCGACTATTATGAAGGTACTTTATCCACAAGTACAAGATTGATTTTTATGAAAAATATGATCTCAGCAACATAAAAGAATAAAACACTGATTTTTAAGAAAATTATTTTTTAAGCTCGAACAGTGATCATAACAAATTTGCAGCCAGATCGCGATCAAATTCTACGATCGAATTGGCTTTTCCCAAGCTTTTATTCACTTTTTATACAGAGGCTGTGGAAAACTTCTTATTTATGATGATCCTATATGATCAGTTAAAAGGATCCTTTATAATTACGGCCTCTGCAGCGTTTTAATGATTGACTTTTGTTGTCTTCATCTATAATATCTCGCGCTCGCAATGGCACCTGTGCCAGGATCGCGACCTGCATAGGATGTTTTAACCTTAACCGATCGGATGGAATTGTTATGAAAAGAACTTTTCAACCTAGCGTTTTAAAACGCAAACGTACACACGGTTTCCGTGCTCGTATGGCAACAGCAAATGGCCGTAAAGTATTAGCTCGTCGTCGTGCTAAAGGCCGTAAAGTTCTTTCTGCTTAATATATAAGTGGAAGACTTTAGCTTCAGCAGGGAGTTACGTCTGTTAACTCCCTCGCATTACTCTCGAATCTTTAATGAACCAGCACGCGCTGCGACTCCTTTCTTTACCCTATTAGCTAAACGCAATGACCAAACTAATCCTCGATTAGGTCTCACGGTCGCAAAAAAACGCGTTAAAAAAGCCTGTCAACGTAATCGAATTAAACGACTTGCTCGCGAAAGTTTCCGTTTAAATCAACATAAACTAGATAACATTGATATTGTGCTTATGGTTAAAAGTGGTATTGATGAACAGTCAAACGAAGAGCTGACAAAGCAACTAAATAAATTGTGGCGAAAAATTAACGAACGCTGCAAGCCTGGTGCACCTAAACCACCACCATTTAAAAAACGCCCGAATAAATCAGCTAAATCTAATAAACAAGCCTGATAGCAATAGAATTACAGGCTTAATTAAGGTATCTTTAGCTCACCTTTTAATCATGCATTTAAAATTCTACGATGGGAATTTAAATTCATGGTATCCATTGACTAAATTAACGCAGGGGCAGACACATCATGAGGTTACTTAAACCACTTGTTGCTATTCCAAAGCGCTGTTTAGTCATGCTAATACGCGGCTATCAAAAATGGATAAGCCCACTATTAGGCCCGCATTGTCGTTTTAATCCAACCTGCTCTAGTTACGCTATTCAAGCAATTAATTTGCATGGAAGTGTAAAAGGCAGTTGGTTAGCTGTTAAACGCATATTAAAATGCCACCCTTTACATGCTGGTGGGGATGATCCCGTACCGGCAAAAAATCATATTAACCACCAACACGAGAAATAAGAGCTGTTATGGAATCGCAACGCACGTTTTTATTAATCGGCTTGATGCTTGTGTCGTTTTTATTATTTCAAGAATGGAATAACGACTACAACGCACCAAAGGCTGATCCAAGTGCCACAACACAAACACTAGGCGCAACAACACCAGAATCTGATGACTTTATTCCAGCATCATCTGACGGTGAAGTTCCAGCTGTAACGACAGCAAAGCGCTCAGTTATCGATGTAACAACTGATGTATTCACTGTTAAAATTGACACCCGTGGTGGTGACATTATTGAAACAGACTTACTTCAGTACGAAGAAGAAAAAGGCAGTAACACACCTTACATGCTATTAGGTGAGTTCGATGGTAAGCAATACTTCTCGCAAAGTGGCTTAATTGGTTTAAATGGTCCTGACGCAACTGTTGCTGGTCGCCCTGTTTATAAAACCACACAAAAAGCATTCACTTTAACGGGTGATGAGCTACGTGTACCACTTGAGTTTACTGACAGTAAAGGTGTGACCTTTACTAAAACTTATATCTTCAAAAAAGGCGACTACGCTGTAGATTTAGAGTACACAGTAAACAACGTAACAGCTGATCCAATTCAAGTTCAGTTATACACGCAAGTAAAACGCACAGTACAAGAAAAAGGTAGCTTAGTAGATCAAAACTACTTAGGTGCAGCATTTGGTACTGAAGAAGAGCCATACGAAAAGTACAGCTTCTCAGACATGGCTGATAAAAACCTTAACATCACTACAGCTGGCGGCTACATTGCATTTATTCAACACTACTTTGTAAGTGCGTGGGTACCAAAGCAAGACCAACAAAATACCCTTTACAGCAAATTAGTTGCTGGTAATGCGGCAATTATTGGTACTAAAGGTGAAGCAGTTAACGTACAAGCTGGTACGCAAGCAACACTTAGCTCAACTTATTACATGGGCCCGAAAGAGTCTGACGTACTAGAAGCAATCCACCCAGACTTAGACCTAACTGTAGACTACGGTTGGTTATGGTTTATTTCACAACCATTATTCGTACTACTTAAGTGGTTACACAGCATCCTAGGTAACTGGGGTCTAGCTATCATTGCAATCACGGTTATCGTTAAAACGGCAATGTACCCGCTTACTAAAGCACAATACACGTCAATGGCGAAGATGCGTGCCTTACAACCTAAAATGGCTGCACTAAAAGAGAAGTATGGTGATGACCGTCAAAAATTCGGTCAAGCTATGATGGAAATGTACCGCAAAGAAAAAGTGAACCCTATGGGTGGCTGTTTCCCGCTGTTACTACAAATGCCAATATTCTTAGCATTATTCTACGTATTCTTAGAATCAACTGAGCTACGTCATGCTGAATTCGTTTTATGGTTAAATGACTTATCAGCAATGGACCCATACTACGTATTACCTGTTTTATTTGGTTTAAGTATGTTCATCACTCAAAAGCTGCAACCTATGACGGTTACTGACCCTATGCAGCAAAAAATGATGACCTTTATGCCAGTAGTATTCTCTATTTTCTTCTTATGGTTCCCATCTGGCCTAGTACTTTACTGGTTAGTATCGAACCTTATCTCAATCGCTCAGATGCTAATCATCTACCGCGGTATGGAGAAAAAAGGTATTAAGGTAAGAGGCTAAACTCTTAACCCAATAAAAAGGCGCTAACTGCGCCTTTTTTAATGCCTGAAAAAAGCTAACCGAGAATAGGAGAATAAACTTGATTAGGCACACTGCGTTCAGTAAAGCTCAAACTTGTTGTTAGAAGTGAAGCAACTACCAAGCCGATTGCAACCACCCCAGATAAACCAAGCCACTTTACAGCCGTTGATTTACGCTTAACCCTAAGCCAACTCATATAGATGCCAGCAGCGCTTACAAAGCTCATCAATGCACCAAATAGCCCCCAAATAAGCTTGGTACCAATGCCTGCAAAGTTACCAAAGTGCAGCGGATCAGCGGTGTCTTTAATTCGTGGAAGCAGGTTTAGTTCTTCCCCTTTTTGTATGCCAAGAACTTCACCGGAGCTTGGTTTTAAATAAACCCGGTTAGCACGCAGGCGCAGTAAAATATCATCGTTATAACCACGCACTTCAATAGGCTGATCCGCTTTATTAGGATAACGAATATAGCGAATATCAAGGCTAGGAAATGCCTGTTTAGCGGCTTCATAAGCTGTAGCTAAACTAATTGGCGATAGACCTTTACGAGGGCTTTGTTTCTTAAACTCACTCACAGCTGGTGGACTAGAGACATAGTGAGGTATCTTCGCGGTTTGCAGCCCATGTTCTACCAGATACCAAACCCCTGTGATGGCCATCACAGCAATAAACCATAAACTCCAAAGCCCTAACAGCTTATGCCAATCAGACCAACTACTACGTTTATCTAGGCTTAGCGCAGCAGGCTTTTTCATAAAGCCTTGCCACCAGCGCCGATACACATAAAAACTCGAAACCAATAAAATAACGAGTAAAATACTCAAACTGGTGACGATTAATTTACCCGCCCAGCCCATCGACAAGTTCATATGCCAGTTACGTAAAAACCGCGATATCCGCGCCCACTCTCCTTCACCGAGTAAGCGACCCGTTGCAGCATCTAAATATACAAAGCGAAATGAATCACCGACTTTAAGGGCCGCTTCAATGGCAAGGTAATCTTGCTTATGACGTTGGATATAAAGTAATTGAGCTTGCGGATAATGCTGATTAAGGGTGTTTTCGATAGCTAGGTAGTTAGTAGAGGCAGAAGAAGTTAATGCACGGTACTTAGCGTCTGTTAAGTACTCGAGTTCATGACTTAACGTAGCGAGTGTTCCCGATACGCAGGTAACAAAAAGCAGGACTCCAACAAAGAGTCCTGCCCAAGAATGTAAGTTAAACCAACTTTTAGCGTTCACACGCCACCATTAAAAGCTGTATTTAGCACTTAAATAAACACGACGTGGTTCACCAGGAAAGTGCCCTGTTCGTTCGATAAAGCCACTGCTTGCGTATTCTTTATCAAATAGGTTCTTAACTGATAGCTGCCATTGCCAGTTATCAACGGTTGTTTGCCACGCCATGTTGTAAACAGTGTAAGGTTTAACACGTTGACCGCCTAAACTAAGCTGTTCATCAACATAATCTAAGCCTGCAGAAATAGATGACGATAAGCTAGGTAGCTCATAGCGTGTCCATATACCTAGAGTATTTTGCGGCGCGTTAGCAAATTTATCGCTATCAGGAATTTGATTGGTAATACTGTCGTTTGCTTCAGTAATACGGGTATCATTATAAGCGTAGCTTGCAGTCACTACCCAGCTATCAGTAATATCGCCAACCACCTCGAGTTCAAAACCTTTACTTTGTACTTCACCAACGGCAACTAAATCATCAACGCCGTCACCTGCAACATCACCTAATAAGCTAGGTTGTAGGATGTTTTCGCGGACAATATCGTACACAGCCATATTAACAGCAAGCGTATCTGCTAATAGTTTGGTTCTTAAGCCTAACTCGTTAATACGGCTAGTCTCTGGCGAGAACGGACCGCCCTTTGCTGATTCCTGATTACTGGCACTTTGCGGCACAAAGCCAGTGCCATGTAGCGCATAAGGGAAGAACATATCGTTAATGTTATAGCTGGTACCAATACGGTAGGTTAAGTCGCTATCAGAAAACTCGGTTTGATTTAACAGATCTTTGTCTTCAAAACGATCATACCTTAAGCCAGCAGTCACACTCCAATTAGCGGTGATATCTAGCTGGTCTTGTAAGTACGCACCAAAGCGGGTGCTATTCGTTTTGCCAAGCCGTGGGGTAATACTATCAAGATCATAATCATCAGCAGAGGTTAAACCATACTCAGGGTTGTTAAGATCAAGTCCTGGTACTGGGCCACCTTTACTTTGTTGCGTAGCTGTACGGTAGACGCTTTCAAAATCATGTTCATACCAATCACTACCAAACAGCACTTGATGCTGCATATTAGCAAATGCAAACTCCGCAATCGCATTAGCTGTTAAGCTAAAGCCTTCGTTCTCACGAACTTGATCACGAAACTCACGATGGCTCCAATCAACAATACCGTCGTCATCTGTATCTACGAGGCCTCTTGGTTCATGATAGTTTTGCACTTCTTTGTTATCAAAATAACGTGCTGTGACATCTGTGCGCCAAACATCATTAAACTCATGTTTTAAAGTTGCCTGATAGACATGGGCTTCAACATTTTGAAAGTCTGTCGCCTCGTTATGATTCCAGCTAATATCAGTTAGAAAATTACCGTTATCATCAGCAGGTACACCACGTAAACGTGCCCCACCCAACTCTTGCTCTATATAGGTATACTGAGTGGTTAATTCGGTTGCACTGTTTATAAGCCACGTATAACCAAGATCAACAATGGTATTATCGCTGCTAGTATTAGCACGGAATGGCTTTTCAGTATCACGGTAAAGACCAACACGGTAAGCATGATTATCAAGTGATTCACTCAATGTTCCAGTGCTTTCTAATGCACCACTGAAGAAGTCATCATTACCTACTTCAACTTCAATACTGTGTTCACTGGTGAATTTAGGCTTCTTAGTTACATAGTTAATAATACCACCCGGATTACCACTACCGTATATAGCGCCAGCAGGCCCTTTTAACACCGCAACTTGTTCAATATTAAATAATTGCGGTACAGCAAAGCCATTGAAAGGGTCGCCCTTTACACCATCATATAAAATCTCATCTTGGCGGAAACCACGGAATGTCACGCCTGAATAACTAAAGGCATTAACACCAGCTATATTGCTATAAAGGTCGGTAATTTGGCGAGCAGCCTGATCACTAATCAGCTCCTGCGGCAAAATTTGAATTGACTGAGGAATTTTCTCTAAAGGTGTATTAGTACGAGTAGCAAAGCTTGACTCTGTTGGGCGATATAAAGAGAACGCACGGCCAACAACTTCTATTTTTTCGAGTTCTTTTGAATCACTTTGATCCGAAGTAGTCACTTCAGTTTGAGCATGGGCAACGCCCGAAAAACCAGCAGCAAGTGCAATAAAAACAGCAGAAAGACGCATAATAAAAAACGATAAGATTTAGAATGCGCAACATGTTAATGAATATAGTTATCATTTTCAATGAGTGTTTATTATTAATTAAAGCTAAATAAAGTATTACTTACATCAGACTTTTGCTACCTCATTACTCAAACAGCTATTCGCATGAAATTAAGCCATAGGTTACAATAGAGCCAGCATTCATTCTTTTATTGGCATTATTTCATCGCATGATTAATCAAGACACAATTGCAGCACAAGCGACCGCACCAGGACGTGGTGGGGTTGGTATTATTCGCGTCTCTGGTAGCTTAGCTAAAACAGTGGCAGAACAGATTATTGGCCGTTGTCCTAAAACGCGTTACGCAGACTATGTGCCATTTAAAAGCTTGAGCGGTGAACAGCTTGACCAAGGTATTGCTATTTACTTCCAAGGGCCAAATTCATTTACCGGCGAAGACGTACTAGAACTACAAGGTCACGGCGGCCCTGTCGTATTAGATATGCTATTAAAAGAAATTAGCCAAATTGACGGTGTACGTTTAGCAAAGCCAGGTGAGTTCTCTGAGCGCGCATTTATGAATGATAAGCTTGATTTAACTCAAGCAGAGGCAATTGCCGATTTAATTAATGCAACCAGTGAACAGGCAGCAAAAAGCGCCCTCCAATCACTGCAAGGTGAATTCTCTAAACATATTGAAACGCTGGTGGAGAAAGTCATTCACCTACGTATGTATGTTGAAGCTGCAATTGATTTTCCTGATGAAGAAATCGACTTTTTATCAGACGGTAAAGTATCAACAGATCTCAATGCCATCATTGATCAATTAGAGAATGTAACTCAGCAAGCTAAACAAGGTAGCATCATGCGTGAAGGTATGCGTGTTGTTATTGCGGGTCGCCCTAACGCTGGTAAATCAAGCCTACTCAATGCGTTAGCTGGCCGTGATGCAGCCATCGTTACCGAAATAGCGGGTACAACACGTGACGTATTACGCGAACATATCCACATTGATGGTATGCCACTACATATTATTGATACCGCAGGCCTGCGTGAAAGCCCAGATAAAGTAGAGCAAATTGGTATCGAGCGCGCATGGGATGAAATTAACCAAGCCGATCGCGTACTATTTATGTTAGACGGCACTGATACATCAGCCACTGACCCTCATGATATTTGGCCAGAGTTTATGGCCAAGTTACCAGAGGGTATGGGTGTTACTGTGATCCGAAATAAAGCCGATATTTCCGGTGAAAATGTCGGTATGGATGAACATGATCAATATCCGGTGATCCGTTTGAGTGCTAAAAATGCAGAGGGTATAGAGTTAGTTCGTACTCACTTAAAGGCATGTATAGGTTTCCAAGGCGCCACAGAAGGTGGATTTATGGCACGCCGTCGTCACTTAGATGCACTTGATCATGCTGCCTATCATTTAAACACAGGCAAAGAGCAATTAGAGATGCATATTGCTGGTGAGATCTTGGCTGAAGAATTACGCCTAACTCAACAGTTCTTAAATGAGATAACTGGTGAATTTACCTCTGATGACTTGCTAGGGAAAATCTTTAGTTCGTTCTGTATCGGTAAATAAATTCCGGTCATCAATATTATAAAAAAGAGTCGCAAGACTCTTTTTTTGTTTTTAGTCCAGTAATCAATTATCGGTTCAGGCCCGAAACCAGCCAGTAATAAACCTCATATCAATTAGTCTAGCGATGTCATTAAACGGAGGACATCATGGACAAATATCAACTCTTTCACCAATTACACCACCAGCATGGGGGCTTTGTACTCGCTAATGCATGGGATCTTAGTTCAGCACAATTCATCCAAGCTGCGGGAGCTAAAGCCGTAGCAACAACCAGCTGGGGAATTGCGGCAAGTTTAGGGTTAGCTGATGGTGAAAACATCTCTTTTCAAACTCAGTTAGCGCTGGTTAAAAGCTTAACCGAACACCTTCATATTCCACTCTCTGTGGATATAGAGTCAGGCTACAGTAACGATCCGCTGCAAATTAGCGAAAACATTTTAGCGTTAGCAAGGTTAGGAGTTGTAGGCATCAACATAGAGGACTCAGATAAAGACACTAACGCACTGAGATCTACCGAACAGCAATGCACTATTATTCGTGAGATAAAAAAAGCACTTAACGAAAATGGCTTCGGTGGTTTATTTATAAACGCCAGAACCGATACCTACTTTGTTAGTGACTCCCCTTTTCAAGCAACATTAAAGCGAGCGAAAGCGTATCAAGATGCAGGTGCAGACGGTCTGTTTGTGCCCGGCTTAACTAACATAGAGCACATAACCAGCTTAGCTAACACAATAGATATGCCATTAAATGTGATGGCAATGAGCAATTTTAACTCAGCAAAAGCCGCTTTCGCTGGTGGTGCAAAACGGTTTTCATTGGGTAATTCGCTCTATGATCTAGTCGGTAATACGATAAAAACCAGTTTAACTCAGATCGAAAACTAACTTAGCGAGCTAAAAAATCAGATCAAAACAGCTTTTAAGATCGAATTTAGCTAAAAATGTTATCCATATTTGGGGCTTTTTTAGATCTAAAGGCTGATTTGATCATAAAAAAACGCGAAAATTTGAATTTATTTTCATACAACAGCCCTTTTTGATAACTAATTTTCTTAAAAACAGCCTTTATTAGCGCTTATTTAAGTTTTTTTCGATCTATTTTATTGATCGCAAATTGCAAACCGATCGTTATCAACAAGCGATCTATCCACAAAACGATCATACTCACTATTTTTATCAGATCTGAAAATTTAAGCGCTTACACACAATTAAAGATCAACAACTTAGCAAAGTTATACAGTTTCCAATATTTAGCTTGATCAGAACTTTCCCCAAATTTATCAACAGCTTGATCAAAGGGTTTAATTTATGAATAAATATAAAAAACCATTAAAAACAGTAAATTATAAAAAACATTGAATTAAAGCTGTCATTTTAAGCAGAAAAACTTATTCAGATCGTAATTCAACGCTTTACTCACACCCTAACTTAGTTATCATGTGGCCACTTATTTCTATACATGATCAATCACATGCAATCAGTAAATATCATCGTTGGCAGCCAAATGGGATCTGCAGAATACGTGGCAGAGCAACTAGCAGAAGCCCTTGAACAACAAGGGATCCAAGTGCAGCTTCATGAACAGCCTGTATTTGATGATATTGATCAGCAAGATACTATTTGGTTGTTATGTACTTCTACATACGGCGCTGGAGACTACCCAGAGAACCTACTGCCATTTGTTGAATCTATTAACCAACAGGCTGATCTTGAAGGATTAAACTACAGTGTGATCGGATTAGGTGACACTAGTTACGACACCTATAACTATGCAGGCCGTAATCTAGATGAGTTATTAGCTAATAAAGGCGCAAACCGCGTGGCAGAACGCTTAGAGCTCAATATTCTTGATGAAGCATTGCCAGAAGACACGGCATTAGCCTGGTTACCAAGCTGGATCGAATCAGCAGGGCTCAATTAAGCCGATCGGTGTTGATCGTTGTTATAAAAGTTACCCACAATTTACTGATAATTTAGATCAGATTGTGGATAAACACTGATCTAACTGCGATTTTAACCTAGTTTATCCCTTGGATAAGATCCAATCGATATTGCCCTGTGTATAAATAGCCCTTTTGATCAAAGCTTTTACGCGGGAAGATCCGATCATATTAACACCTTTAGATCTGCGTTAAGATCATGTTTTAAATGGTAAAGCGAACATTATCAACAGATCTAGCTGTTACTAGTAGTAAGAGTAATAAAAGATCTCTTTAAAAGATCCTTTATATTATTAGAGATCACCCACTTAGATCTTGAGCACTGTTTAATCATTTATCTTCTCTAAATTTCTAGGTAGAATACGCTCCCTTTACAAAGTTTTGCTGGTCGATTAAGTAGGATCCCATAAATGATTTTTCACGAACGTTTTGATGTTATTGTTGTAGGTGGTGGACATGCAGGTACTGAAGCTGCATTAGCATCTGCTCGCATGGGCATGAATACCCTATTGCTAACTCATAATATGGATACCCTTGGTCAAATGTCTTGTAATCCGGCAATTGGCGGTATTGGTAAAGGCCATTTAGTTAAAGAGATCGATGCTCTTGGTGGTGCAATGGCTCAGGCTATTGATAAAGGCGGTATTCAATTTCGTACTTTAAACTCATCTAAAGGTCCTGCAGTACGTGCTACACGTGCACAAGCTGACCGTGCTTTGTATAAAGCAGCTATTCAACATACTTTACAACATCAAGAAAACTTAAAGATCTTCCAACAATCATGTGACGATCTAATCGTTGAAGGTGATCGAGTAATCGGTGTTGTAACGCAAATGGGTCTTCGTTTTAGCGCGCCTTCTGTGGTTCTTACCGTAGGTACTTTCTTAGGTGGTCAGATCCATATTGGTTTAGAGAACTTCAAAGGCGGTCGTGCCGGTGATCCACCTTCTATTGCACTTGCTGAGCGTTTACGTGAATTACCTTTCCGTGTTGATCGCTTAAAAACAGGCACGCCTCCTCGTATTGATGCGCGTACTGTTGATTTTAGCAAGATGCAAGAACAGCCAGGTGATACCCCAACGCCTGTATTCTCATTTATGGGTAAACAATCGGATCACCCACAGCAGATCCCGTGTTACATCACTTATACAAATGAAAAAACACATGATGTGATCCGCAATAACTTACATCGCTCACCTATGTATTCAGGTGTAATTGAAGGTATTGGTCCACGTTACTGCCCTTCAATCGAAGATAAGATCGTACGTTTTGCTGATAAAGACAAACATCAAATCTTTGTTGAGCCTGAAGGTTTAACATCATACGAATTATATCCAAATGGTATTTCAACGAGCTTACCGTTTGATGTACAGCTTGAAATTGTGCAATCAATCACTGGTTTTGAAAATGCACACATTTGTCGTCCTGGTTATGCGATTGAGTATGACTTCTTTGATCCGCGCGACTTAAAGCAATCATTAGAAACTAAGTTTATTAATGGTTTATTCTTCGCAGGCCAAATCAATGGTACAACCGGTTACGAAGAAGCAGGCGCACAAGGTTTAATTGCGGGTATGAACGCCGCATTACAAGTACAAGGCAAAGAGTCTTGGACACCTCGTCGTGATGAAGCATACACAGGTGTACTCATTGACGACCTAGCAACATTAGGTACTAAAGAACCGTACCGTATGTTTACTAGCCGTGCTGAATACCGTTTATTACTTCGTGAAGATAATGCCGACATTCGTTTAACTGAAAAAGGCCGTGAACTTGGCTTAGTTGATGATGCTCGTTGGGCTGCATTTAACGAAAAAATGGAAATCATCGAAAAAGAAACGCAACGTTTAAAAGAAACATGGATCCACAAAGATCATGTTGCTGTTGATCAAGTAAACGCGTTATTAAAAACACCACTGACTCGTGAAGCGAGCCTTGAAGATCTGATCCGTCGTCCTGAAATTCGTTATAACGACTTAATGGCAATCGATGGTTTAGGTTCTGAGTTTGATAACCAAGCTGCACTTGAGCAAGTTGAGATCCATACTAAGTACGCAGGCTATATTGCTCGTCAGCAAGATGAGATCAATAAGCAGCTACGTCATGAACAAACTGTATTACCAAAAGACTTTGATTATTCAACTGTTTCTGGTTTATCAAATGAGGTTATCGCAAAGCTTACTGATAGTCGTCCAGATACAATTGGCCAAGCGTCACGTATTTCAGGTATCACCCCTGCTGCTATTTCGCTATTATTAGTCTATCTGAAAAAGCAAGGCTTACTGCGCAAGACTGCGTAGTTGGTGAGGAATACAGTGTTACAACAACAATTAACTTCGCTGTTAGCGCAAACTGATATTGCGCTAACAGAAAAACAGCAACAACAACTTGTGCAATATGTTGAATTATTAGACAAGTGGAACAAAGCGTATAACTTAACCTCTGTTCGTTTACCTGAAGAAATGATGGTTAAACATATTATGGATAGCTTAGTTGTTGCACCACACCTTAAAGGCAAACATTACATTGATGTAGGTACGGGTCCTGGTTTACCGGGTATCGTATTAGCCATCGCTTTACCTGATACACAATTTGTATTGTTAGATAGTTTAGGTAAACGCGTACGCTTTTTGATGCAGGTAAAACATGCACTTGGTCTTGAAAATGTAACCCCAGTGCAGTCTAGAGTTGAAGAATATCAACCAAGTGTTAAATTAGATGGTGTATTAAGTCGTGCATTCGCCTCTTTACAAGATATGGTTGACTGGTGTGCGCACTTGATTGATCATTCAGGTAAATTTATCGCCTTAAAAGGCGTATTTCCGAGCGAAGAACTAGACTCATTACCTAAAGGTATTAAGTTTGATGAAAAAATCAGCTTGGAAGTACCTGAGTTAGATGCGCAAAGACATCTAATCATTCTATCTAAAGACTAGGGATCAGAGCACTGTGGCAAAAGTCATCGCATTAGCAAACCAAAAAGGTGGTGTTGGTAAAACAACCACCGCTGTGAATCTCGCGGCATCGATGGCCGCGACGAAGCGTAAAGTGTTATTAATCGATCTTGATCCGCAAGGAAACGCTACCATGGGTAGTGGTGTCGATAAATACGGTGATGTTGCGACTATTTACGATTTATTGATTGAAGAAACACCAATCGATGAAGTGATCAATAAAGAAACCTCAGGTGAGTATCACTTAATTGCTGCTAATGGCGATGTGACTGCCGCTGAAGTTAAACTAATGGAATTGTTTGCTCGTGAAGTGCGTTTACGTAATGCGCTTGAACAAATTCAAGATCAATACGATTTCATTTTTATCGACTGCCCGCCTTCACTTAACATGCTTACTGTTAATGCCATGGCTGCCGCAGATTCGATTTTAGTTCCGATGCAATGTGAGTATTATGCCCTTGAAGGTTTAACGGCATTAATGGATACCATTACGCAGTTATCTAAGCTAGTAAATCCAGCGTTAACAATTGAAGGGATTTTGCGCACCATGTATGATCCGCGCAATCGCCTTGCAAATGATGTATCAGAACAACTCAAACAACATTTTGGCGATAAAGTATATCGTACCGTTATCCCACGTAATGTCCGTTTAGCAGAAGCGCCGAGTTTTGGTGCCCCTGCCATGTATTATGACCGTGCATCAAGTGGTGCTAAAGCTTACTTAGCCCTAGCCGGCGAAATGTTACGTAGAAAAGAGAAAACATCTTCAGCAGTAGCCTAACTTCGAGGTAAAAAAATAACATGTCTGCTAAAAAACGCGGTTTAGGCCGAGGACTCGACGCTTTATTAAGTTCATCAAAACCTGCCCCAAGTGCAAATAATCAGCAACAAGCGACAGCAACACCAGAGCAAGTCTCTGAAGTAGTTGCAGAGCAAAGCAAAGGTGAGCTGCAAAAATTAGCGATTGAGTTTTTACAATCGGGTAAATATCAACCGCGTAAAGACATGTCTGAAGAAGCGCTAGAAGAGTTAGCCAGCTCAATTCGTGCTCAAGGCATCATTCAGCCAATTGTTGTGCGCCAAATTGGTGCAGACAAATATGAAATTATTGCTGGTGAACGTCGTTGGCGTGCTGCTCAACTTGCAAAATTAGATGCTGTTCCATGTATCATCAAAGATGTACCAGATGAAGCAGCCGTTGCGATCGCATTGATTGAAAATATCCAACGTGAAGACCTAAACGCGATGGAAGAAGCGATTGCATTGAATCGTTTACTTAACGAATTTGAACTCACTCATCAACAAGTCGCCGAAGCAGTTGGTAAATCGCGTACGACTGTGACTAATTTACTACGTCTAAATAACCTTAACGAAGATGTTAAAATCTTGTTAGAACATGGCGACATCGAAATGGGTCATGCACGTTGTTTATTGGCACTTGAAGGCGAAGCGCAGTCAGATGCTGCTAGATTAGCGGTTGCTAAAGCGTTGACTGTTCGTGAAACTGAGAAATTAGTTCGCTCTATTTTAGAACCAGCTCCGAAAAAAGAAGTGCAAGAAAAAGATCCGGATGTCAAACAGTTAGAACAAAAACTTGCTGAAAATTTAGGCGCCAAAGTAGAAATAAACTACAATAAAAAAGGCAAAGGCAAACTGGTTATCTCTTATACAACTCTTGATGAGTTGGATGGCATTTTAAGCCGTATAAATTAAGACTATTCCCGTCATTAATTAATAACATGTCCAAAAAGAGACATTTGTGGTGTTTTTGCACTACAAAGGGTCGACTCAAGTTGCAAAACTGGTAGGAATCAGTATAATTTCGCCAGTTTTCATACCCTGACAATTTAACGTTCTAAAGGTTAACAAAACGTGACTAATAGGTTAGCAAGGCCGTATAGGCTTGCCGCATTTAAATTAATTTGTCTTCAGGGTATCGTAGCATTAATCGCTGCAGTAATTGTTTTTATAGGTTGGGGAGTCAATGCCGGCCAGTCAGCGCTTGCTGGCGGAGCTGTTGCACTACTCCCTAATTTTGTATTTGCTGTCTATGCATTCCGTTATATGGGTGCAAGTCGAGTAAATCAAGTGTATGCCTCGCTAAAGCGCGGCAACGGATTAAAATTTATGCTAACAATCGTTTTGTTTGCACTGATACTGAAGTCTTACACGGTCGTTTTATTACCGTTTTTCTGTGTTTATGTATTGGTGTTATTTAGCGGATTGTTTGCGCCCGTTTTTTTTAATCATTAACTTTTGGGATATAACATGGCTGCAGAAGAAGTAACTCTATCAAGCCATATTCAGCACCACTTAACTAACGCTAAGATGTGCTCGACCGACGCTGGTCTTGCCTTCAACAAAGCGTGTGCAGACAGTGGTTTCTGGACATGGAATATAGATACCCTCGCATGGTCAATCGGTCTAGGTCTTGTATTTTTATGGATCTTCCGTAGTGCCGCTAAGAAAGCAAATACCGGTGTACCTGGTAAATTTCAGTGTTTCATTGAAATGATCGTTGAGTTCGTTGGCGACAACGTACGTGACACATACCACGGTAAAAGCGCATTAATCGCTCCATTAGCTCTAACGATTTTCGTTTGGGTGTTCTTAATGAACTTAATGGACTTGATTCCGGTTGATTTCCTACCTGCATTCGCTGGCTTCGTTGGCGAGCAAGCATTTGGTATGGATTCTCACGATGTTTACATGAAGATTGTACCTACAACAGACATCAACATGACTGCTGCACTTGCTATTGGTGTATTCATTCTGATGATCGGTTACGCAATCAAAATCAAAGGGATTGGCGGATTCTTAGCTGAATTAACCCTTCACCCGTTTAGCTCTAATAACAAGCTAGCGATGGTGTTCTTAATCCCATGTAACTTATTACTAGAAACAATCGCTTTAGTTGCTAAGCCGTTCTCGTTAGCACTGCGTTTATTCGGTAACTTATATGCTGGTGAGTTGATTTTCATCTTGATCGGCGCAGTTGGTTTAATGCAACTACCGTTGCACTTTATTTGGGCTGTATTCCACATCTTAGTAATCGTACTGCAAGCATTCGTATTCATGATGCTTACAATCGTTTACCTAAGCATGGCAAGCTCAGATAATCACTAATTTTTTACACTTTTAAATTTTAACTTTAATTTACAATTGAAACTTTGGAGAAAAAAATGGAACTAATGATTGGTCTTAAGTACATCGCTGTTGCTCTACTTATCGGCTTCGGTGCAATCGGTACTGCTATCGGCTTCGGTAACATGGGTGGTAAATTCCTAGAAGCTTGTGCTCGTCAACCTGAACTTGCACCTTCATTACAAGTTAAGATGTTCATCCTTGCTGGTCTAATCGATGCCGTAGCTATGATCGGTGTTGGTATCGCAATGGTATTGTTGTTCGTACTTTAATATTATTTTTTGAACAGCTTACTATTTTAAGGAGGAGCGGTCGTGAACTTAACAGCCACTCTTATCGGTGAATTAATTGCATTTACGGTTTTCGTACTTTTCTGTATGAAATACGTATGGCCACCACTAAATGGTGCAATTGAAGCTCGCCAGAAGAAAATCGAAGATGGTTTAGCTGCCTCTGATAGAGCCGAAAAAGACTTAGAACTTGCGCAAAAGAAAGCTGCTGAGCAGCTTAAAGAGGCAAAAGCTCAAGCGGCTGATATCATTGAACAAGCTAAAAAGCGTGCCACGCTAATCGTTGACGAAGAAACTGTTCGTGGTCAACAAGAGCGTGAAAAAATTATTGCTCAAGGGCACTCTGAAATCGAAGCAGAGCGTAACCGTGTAACAGAAGAACTACGTAAACAAGTAGCGACGCTGGCAGTGGTTGGTGCTGAGAAGATTTTAGAGCGCGAAATCAATCAAGCCGCACACAGTGACATCGTTGAAAAACTTGTCGCTGAGCTGTAATTAGGAGGGTATGAGCATGTCTGAATTGGCTACTATCGCTCGCCCATACGCTAAAGCGGCTTTTGAACTTGCCGTTGAAAAAGGCACTGTTGAAAGTTGGAACGACATGCTGTTCTTTGCTGGCCATGTTGCCAGCAACGAGCAAGCCGCTGCCGCGCTAGCTGGATTGCCTACTGCTACTGAACAAGCAGATCTGTTTATCAAGATCTGTGCAGAGCAGCTCAACGAACAAGGTCAGAACCTAATCAAGGTGATGGCTGAAAATGGACGTTTAGTTGCACTGCCTGCTGTTGCTGAGTTATTCGCTGAATTTAAAGCGGACTACGACAAAGAAATCGACGTTGACGTGATTTCTGCAACACCGCTTGCTGCTGAGCAGCAAGCAACATTGGTAGCGGCACTTGAAAAACGTTTCGCACGCAAAGTTAAGCTGAATTGTAGTGAAGATACTACAGTTGTTGGCGGTCTTATCATTAAGGCGGGTGACACTGTAATCGACGGCTCAGTACGTGGCAAATTAGCCCGCTTAGCTACATCACTACAATCGTAATTGGGAAAAAGAGCATGCAACTTAATTCCACTGAAATTTCAGATCTGATCAAACAACGTATTGAGCAGTTCGAAGTTGTAAGTGAAGCTCGTAACGAAGGTACTATCGTATCTGTTACTGACGGTATCATCCGCATCCACGGTCTTGCTGACTGTATGCAAGGTGAGATGATCGAGCTTCCTGGCAACCGTTATGCTATCGCACTAAACCTTGAGCGTGACTCAGTAGGTGCTGTAGTAATGGGTCCTTACGCTGACCTTAAAGAAGGCGTAAAAGTTAAATCAACTGGTCGTATCCTAGAGGTTCCTGTTGGTCGTGGTCTACTTGGTCGTGTTGTTAACACACTAGGTGCACCTATCGACGGTAAAGGCGCTTTAGATAACGACGGTTTTGAACCTGTTGAGAAAATCGCACCAGGCGTTATCGAACGTCAATCAGTAGATGAGCCAGTACAAACTGGTTATAAATCTATCGATGCGATGATCCCAGTAGGTCGTGGTCAACGTGAGCTTGTGATCGGTGACCGCCAAACTGGTAAAACTGCATTAGCAATCGATGCTATCATCAACCAAAAAGGTACAGGCGTTAAGTGTGTGTACGTTGCAGTTGGTCAAAAAGCATCTACTATCGCTAACGTAGTACGTAAATTAGAAGAGCACGGTGCATTAGAAAACACAATCGTTGTTGTTGCATCTGCTTCTGAATCTGCGGCACTTCAGTACCTAGCACCATTCTCTGGTTGTACTATGGGTGAATACTTCCGTGACCGTGGTGAAGACGCGCTAATCGTATATGATGATTTATCTAAGCAAGCTGTTGCTTACCGTCAAATCTCATTACTACTTAAGCGTCCACCAGGCCGTGAAGCATACCCAGGTGACGTATTCTACCTTCACTCACGTCTTCTAGAGCGTGCATCACGTGTAAACGCTGATTACGTTGAGAAGTTCACTAATGGTGAAGTGAAAGGTAAAACAGGTTCATTGACGGCATTGCCAATCATTGAAACTCAAGGCGGCGACGTTTCTGCGTTCGTACCGACAAACGTTATCTCTATCACCGATGGTCAGATCTTCTTAGAAACTGACTTATTCAACTCAGGTATCCGTCCAGCTGTTAACGCTGGTATCTCGGTATCTCGTGTTGGTGGTGCAGCGCAAACTAAAATCGTTAAGAAACTAGGTGGTGGTATCCGTCTAGCGTTAGCTCAGTACCGTGAATTAGCTGCGTTCTCGCAGTTCGCGTCTGACCTTGACGATGCAACACGTGCTCAATTAGAGCATGGTGAGCGCGTAACAGAGCTAATGAAGCAGAAACAGTACGCACCAATGTCTGTTGCTGAAATGTCTCTGTCGCTATTTGCTGCTGAAAAAGGCTACCTAAAAGACATCGAAATCGCGAAAATCATGGATTTCGAAGCTGGCCTAATTTCTTATGCAAACAGCACATACGCAGAGCTAATGGCTCAAATCAATGAAACTGGTAACTACAACGCTGAGATTGAAGCTCAACTTAAAGAACTTCTAGAGAAGTTCAAGTCGACGCAAACTTGGTAATTTAGTTATGAATGGTGAGCTTTAGGCAACTAAAGCCCACCTGATTCGGAGAGAGAGTCATGGCCAGCGGAAAAGAGATTAAAAGCAAGATCGGGAGTATCAAGAATACTCAAAAGATCACCAGCGCAATGGAAATGGTTGCTGCGTCTAAAATGAAAAAAGCGCAGGAACGTGTGGCGTCAAGCCGTCCATACGCTGAAAACTTACGCCAAGTGATTGGTCGTGTTGCTCAAGCAAATCTTGATTTTACTCACCCTTTCTTAGAAGAGCGTGAAGTAAAACGAGTTGGTTATATTGTTATCTCTACTGACCGTGGTCTATGTGGTGGCTTGAACTCAAACGAGTTCAAAAAAGTTGCCCTAGATGTTAAAGCGTGGAAAGAAAAAGGCGTTGAAGCTGAATTTACTACTTTAGGTAGCAAAGCAGCTGGCTTTTTCCAACGTTTTGGCGGTAAGTTAGTCGCTAAAAAAGCGAACTTAGGAGATACACCTTCACTACAAGACGTTATTGGTCCTGTAAAGACAATGCTAGATGCATACTCTGAAGGTAAAATTGACCGCTTATACGTAGTATTCAACAAGTTCGTTAATACTATGAAGCAAGAGCCAACAATCGATCAGTTACTCCCTTTGCCAAAAGCTGAAGAAGAAGTATCTCAACATTCTTGGGATTACTTATATGAGCCAAACCCAGAAGCGATTTTAGAAGCTCTGTTAGTACGCTTTATTGAGTCTCAAGTATACCAAGGTGTAGTTGAGAACGCTGCCTCTGAACAGGCTGCCCGTATGGTTGCAATGAAAGCTGCAACTGATAACGCAGGCGACCTTATGGATGAGTTACAGCTTGTTTATAACAAGGCTCGTCAAGCTGCAATCACACAAGAAATTAGTGAGATTGTTGGCGGTTCGGCAGCAGTTTAACGCTTCGGCAAAGTTTAATGAGAGGAATAGACATGAGTTTAGGTAAGGTCGTCCAAATTATCGGCGCCGTTGTGGATATCGAATTTCCACAAGACAACGTGCCAGCCGTATATGACGCACTAAAAGTAACAGATGGCGACTTAGCTGGTTTAACTTTAGAAGTTCAACAACAGCTAGGTGGCGGTGTGGTACGTGGTATCGCACTTGGTACTACTGACGGTTTACGTCGTGGTACTGCAGTAGAAGGTACAGGTCAGCCAATCCACGTTCCAGTAGGTACGAAGACACTAGGTCGTATCATGGACGTATTAGGTAACCCTATTGATGAAGCTGGTCCAATTGGTGAAGAAGAGCGTATGTCTATTCACCGTGCAGCACCTTCTTATGAAGAACAATCAAGTTCAGTAGAACTTTTAGAGACTGGTATCAAGGTAATCGACCTTGTATGTCCATTCGCTAAAGGTGGTAAAGTTGGTCTATTCGGTGGTGCCGGTGTTGGTAAAACCGTAAACATGATGGAACTTATCCGTAACATCGCAATCGAGCACAGCGGTTACTCAGTATTCGCAGGTGTTGGTGAGCGTACTCGTGAGGGTAATGACTTCTACCATGAGATGAACGACTCAAACGTACTAGATAAAGTATCTCTAGTATACGGTCAAATGAATGAGCCACCGGGTAACCGTTTACGCGTAGCGTTAACAGGTCTTACTATGGCAGAGAAGTTCCGTGACGAAGGTCGTGACGTACTTTTCTTCGTTGATAACATCTACCGTTATACTCTAGCGGGTACAGAGGTATCAGCACTTCTAGGTCGTATGCCTTCAGCAGTAGGTTACCAACCAACTCTTGCTGAAGAAATGGGTGTACTTCAAGAGCGTATCGCATCTACTAAGACGGGTTCAATCACTTCAATCCAAGCGGTATACGTACCTGCGGATGACTTAACTGACCCATCTCCAGCAACAACGTTTGCTCACTTAGATGCAACAGTAGTACTTTCTCGTGATATCGCTTCACTTGGTATCTACCCTGCGGTAGACCCACTTGATTCATCTTCACGTCAACTTGACCCACTAGTAATCGGTCAAGAGCACTACGATACAGCGCGTGGCGTTCAAACAGTTCTTCAACGTTATAAAGAACTTAAAGACATCATCGCAATCCTAGGTATGGACGAGCTTTCTGACGAAGATAAGCAAGTTGTATCTCGTGCACGTAAAATCCAGCGTTTCCTATCTCAGCCGTTCTTCGTTGCTGAGGTATTCACAGGCGCGCCTGGTAAATACGTGTCACTTAAAGACACAATTGCTGGCTTCAAAGGTATCTTAAACGGTGAGTTTGATGATATGCCAGAGCAAGCGTTCTACATGGTTGGCTCTATTGAAGAAGCTCAAGAAAAAGCCAAAAGCATGTAATTAGGAGGGTAGTATGGCGGCTATGACTGTACATCTTGACGTAGTAAGCGCAGAAGAGAGCTTGTTCTCTGGTCTGGTTGAATCGATTCAAGTGAGTGGTAGTGAAGGTGACCTTGGTGTTAACTATGGTCACGCTCCATTATTAACTGCCCTAAAACCTGGTATGGTACGTTTAGTTAAGCAATTTGGTCACGAAGACGTGATGTATATTGCTGGCGGCACGCTAGAAGTTCAACCGGATCGCATCACGATTCTTGCAGATACTGCAGTACGTGGTGAAGACCTAGACGAGCAAGCGGCTGAAAAAGCTAAACGTGATGCTGAAGAGCAAATGGCGAATACGTCAACTGCTGAGTTAGATTATCAACAAGCTGCAGTGCAACTTGCTGAAGCAATCGCTCAACTTCGCGTAATTCAACAATTACGTAAAAAGTAAGCCTACTCGGTTTTCGAAAAGCCCACTCAACGTGGGCTTTTTTGTGCCTAAAATTCACCGTTTAGCACCCTACTTTATATTTATACTTATATCCTTCATCAAAGCTCGCTACAATAGTGTAAATTAATAGTGAATAGCTGTTTCATTCAAGGTTCAGTCCAACACATTAGGATTGCGTATTTACACATGATGTGACTTACACAACTTTGTATGTTTCCCAGAACTCACAAAATATTGCACACCTAAAACAAAGAAAGAAGGATATTGTTTTAATGTCTCTGACTACCGTTATTCTTGCTGCGGGTAAAGGCACCCGCATGCGCTCTGCTCTACCTAAGGTATTACACAAAGTTGCTGGCAAACCTATGGTTCAGCACGTTATCGATAATGCCACTGCCCTTGGTGCTCATGAAACAAATCTTGTTTACGGTCATGGCCGTGAGCAGCTTCAAGAAGCCCTATCGCACAACCAAGTAAACTGGGTATTACAAGAAGAACAACTCGGTACGGGTCATGCTGTCGCTGTTGCTAAAGAACACATTGCCGATGATGACACCGTATTAATTCTCTATGGTGATGTGCCACTAACAAAACGCGCGACCTTAGAAAAGCTACTTGCTGCAACTCCAGAAAAAGGTTTAGCGGTGTTAACGGTTATCTTAGATGACCCATCAGGTTATGGCCGAATGATCCGTGAAAATGGCAAGCTAGTAGGTATTATCGAACAAAAAGATGCTTCACCAGAGCAACTTGCAATTAAAGAAATCAATACCGGTATTATGGCTGCGAATGGTGCGCTACTTAAACGTTGGTTAGGTAACCTATCTAACAACAACGCCCAAGGTGAATATTACTTAACTGATATTGTAGCTATGGCACACAGTGAAGGGGTTGAAATTACTTCTGCACAGCCTGAGCATCCGATGGAAGTTGAAGGTGCTAATAATCGCGTACAACTTTCAGCACTTGAACGTGCATACCAAGCATGGCAAGCAGAAGAGCTAATGCTAAACGGCGCAACACTTGCTGATCCTGCTCGTATTGATGTACGTGGTGAAGTAACGACTGGCGAAGACGTACTGATCGACGTTAATGTTATTTTCGAAGGTAAAGTAACGCTTGGTAATAACGTACAAATTGGCCCAAATTGCGTACTTAAAGATTGTACTATCGGCGATAACGTTGTTATTAAAGCTAACTCACTTGTTGAAGAAGCCAGTGTTGCTGCTAAATGCACTTTAGGCCCATATGCCCGCCTTCGCCCTGGTGCGATTATGGAAGAAGACTCGCACATTGGTAACTTCGTTGAGATGAAAAAGACTCGCTTAGGCAAAGGCTCAAAAGCAAACCACCTAACCTACTTAGGCGACACTGAAGTTGGCGAAAAAGTTAATATTGGCGCAGGGACTATTACTTGTAACTATGATGGCGTAAATAAATCAAAAACCATTATTGGTGATAACGCCTTTATCGGTTCTAACTCATCACTGGTAGCCCCTGTGAATATTGGTGCAATGGCAACAGTTGGCGCAGGTTCGGTTATTACTAATACAGTTGAAGACGAACAGCTTGCAGTTGCTCGTGGTAAACAACGTAACCTTACTGGTTGGAAGCGCCCAACTAAAAAGTAATGAGCTACCCTACTAATTTATAAATAAAAAGCGAGTTTATACTCGCTTTTTTTATGGCTAAATTTTGTTCTCATAAAAGTGCCATATAGTTGTAATGCCTGCGTGTTGTAATTGCCCTAATACAATTCCAAGGAAAAATAATAATGTTAAAAAGATCAATTATTGCGCTATCACTTTTAACCATTCTTTCTGGCTGCTCATTAGACGGTGACGACGGCAAAGACGGCCTACAAGGTGAGCAAGGTCCTGCAGGTCAAAATGGAACTGATGGAGTAAATGGCACCGATGGTACAAACGGAAATGACGGAGCAAATGGTACAGATGCAAACGCTGCTTTAACTATAAATCTTATCGGCCGTGCAGTGCTGAACGCAGAAAGCCCTGAAGGTGCTGCGGAAATTGTTGCTTACCAAGCATCTAAACAACGAATATTTGCTATCAATAGTTCCGGTGATTCTGCGGTCGTTAATATCATGAAAGCCGATAGCTTTGACCGTGCAGCTTTAGTTAAAGATAACGAAGGGGTTATAAACGGCACTAATTTAACCTCAGAGATTACCCTTGCACTTAATGAGCACAGTGTGGGTGATGCGAACAGTATCGCGATTGATGCTAATAATGAACTTTTAGCCGTTGCAATGGCAGCTAGTAATACCGGTGATGCAGGTTTAATCGCATTTTATGATATTAGTGGCGACGAGCCTCAGTTTATTAAAAATGTCACTGTAGGCGCCCTGCCCGACATGGTTACTTTTAGCCATGATGGCAATAAAGTATTGGTTGCAAATGAAGGCGAACCCAATGGTGACTACAGTATTGACCCTGAAGGCTCTATCAGCATTATTAATATTAATGATGGTGTAATTGCAGATACTGCTATTAGCATTACTTTTTCGGCTTATAACGACAAACAAGCAGAGCTTGAAGAACTTGGGATCGTATTTGCTAACCCGACAGGTCGAACAATCAACGGTAACTTGATTAATACAACCGTAGCAATGGATTTAGAACCAGAATACATCAGCATTTCAAAAGACAATAAGTTTGCCTACGTGTCACTACAAGAAAATAACGCCCTTGCTATCGTCAATCTTGAAGATAATAGCCTAGAGCTTAAAGGCTTAGGATTTAAAGATTGGTCTAATTTACTTTTTGATGCATCAGATAAAGACGGTGGTGTTAACTTTAAATCGTACCCTGGTCTCTATGGCATGTATCAACCAGATACGATTTCAAGCTTTACTTGGAAAGGTGCTAACTTTATTGTCACAGCGAACGAAGGTGATGCACGAGAATACTTCTTTGATACAACCGACGAAGCTGATTGTTTAGCAAAGGGTGGTCTAGATTATGATGAAGATGATGGTTGTTTATCATATATAGATGAAACCAGAGCTAAAGACTTAACACTGGCAAGCAATTTTGATTACCTGAACAATGACAACAGTGATATTGGCCGTTTAAAAGTAACCACTGTTAAAGGTGATGAAGATAATAATGGCGAATATGAATCACTCTATGCATATGGTGCTCGCTCTTTTACCATCTGGGATAGTAACGGCATGGTGGTTTTTGACTCGGGCGATCAAATCTCACGTATTACTGCATCAGTTCACGGAGCAGCATTCAATAATAACGAAGATGAAAATGAAGGTGATAGTCGCTCTGATGACAAAGGTGCAGAACCAGAAGCGTTAGCACTGGGTACTATTGGCGAACGTACATTTGCATTTATTGGTTTAGAGCGTATGGGTGGCATTATGGTGTTTGATATTACTAATCCATACAATGTGACATTCCAAGATTACTTTTTTAATCGTGGCCTAGAAGCTGATGCAGATATAACAGGTGATCTTGCTCCTGAAGGTATGGCATTTATACCTGCAGAACAAAGTGCAACGAATGAAGCATTGCTAGTTGTTGGTAATGAAATTTCGGGTTCAATCGCTGTTTGGGAAATTTCTACTAACTAATCCGCCTTATAAAAATAAAAAGCGACATAGCTAATTTAATGTATGTCGCTTTTTCTATGCCATTTTATCCTCACAAAAATGACTGTTTTTTGAGCTAAAACCCCTCTGTAACCCTTTATTTGTATGGTTATTGCACTAATTTGAAAATATTCAAAAAAACCTTCAAAAAGTGCTTGCGTTAATTCTTCGTATCCCTATAATGCGCATCCACTGACACGGCGGGCAGCAATGAAAAGGGCTGAACAAAGTGACAGAGAGTTAAGTAAAACTTCGGTTTAAAACGGTCTAAAAAGAAAGTTTAAAATTAAGTGTTG
>NZ_JANHZR010000014.1:0-52702 GCF_041414715.1 Pseudoalteromonas sp. DY56-GL22
CTTACTTGACTCAACCAACTCGTCGTTTTGCTTTTTTGTAAGCAGTCCGCCGTGTCGGTGGATGCGCATTATAGGGATGCAGCGAATTAACGCAAGCACTTTTTTGAGAAAACTTTAAAAAACTGCCTTTTGTATCCTTTTTAGTCTAAACACCACAAAAGAGAAACTTTATTAACGCTTCAGTAACTTTTTAACCGTATTTAAGGCCATAAAAGTACAAGACTCTAAAAACAAAAAGGCCCAGCAATATAGCTGGGCCTTTAAATAGTTTGCGTTTTTAGTTGTTAAGCAATGCCGTATTGATCACGGTATGCTTTTACTGCAGCTAAATGCTCATCCATTGTACCTTTGGCTTCTAGGTAACTAATTAAGTCAGCTAGTTTTACAATAGAGATAACTTTAGTGCCAAAGTCTCGCTCGACTTCTTGAATAGCAGATAACTCAGCTTTACCTTTCTCTTGGCGGTCAAGTGCAATTAAAACACCACTTAAGTCCGCACCATTATCTGCAATGATTTCCATAGACTCACGAATAGCTGTACCCGCAGTGATCACGTCATCGACTAACATGATCTTACCTTTAAGTTCAGAACCTACTAATGTACCACCTTCACCGTGTGCTTTTTTCTCTTTACGGTTAAAACAGTAAGGTACATCTTTGTTGTGATGATCAGCTAAAGCAACCGCTGTTGTTGTTGCGATTGGAATACCTTTATAAGCAGGGCCGAATAATACATCGTAATCAATGCCCGCATCTTCAAGTGCTGCAGCGTAAAAGCGACCCAAGCGTGCAAGGTCACGACCGGTATTAAATAAACCTGCATTGAAAAAGTAAGGACTAGTGCGGCCAGACTTTAAAATAAACTCACCAAATTTAAGCACCTGCTTTTCAAGTGCGAATTCAATAAACTCTTTTTGATAATCTTTCATAACTAATAAACCTACTTATTTATTAAGCTAATGCTTGCTTTTGAACGTCGATAATTTCACGAATTGAATGTTTAGCTAATGTAAGTAGCTCATCAAGTTCGTCGAATGAGAAAGGTTCGCCTTCAGCTGTGCCTTGGATTTCGATGATTTTGCCAGTTTCGGTCAAGATCACGTTCATATCTGTTTCGGCTTCAGAATCTTCTAGGTACTCAAGGTCACTAATTGGTTGACCTTTATATACACCAACTGAAATTGCCGCAATCATATGCTTAAGTGGGTTTGAATTGATCATACCTTTACTACGCATGTAAGTAAGCGCATCAACTAATGCAACACATGCACCACTGATTGATGCCGTACGTGTACCGCCATCTGCTTGAATTACATCACAATCGATAGTAATGGTGTTTTCACCTAACGCCTTTAAGTCAACCGCAGCACGAAGTGCACGTGCGATTAAGCGTTGAATTTCCATAGTACGACCGCCTTGCTTACCGCGCGATGCTTCACGACCATTACGAGTATGTGTTGAACGAGGTAACATACCGTATTCAGCCGTAACCCAACCTTTACCTTGGCCTTTCATAAAGCGTGGTACACCAGCTTCAACAGTTGCTGTACACAAAACTTTAGTATTTCCAAACTCTACTAATACTGACCCTTCAGCATGCATAGTGTAATTACGTGTGAATGTAACCGGTCTAATTTGGTTAGGTGTTCTTTCGCTTGGACGCATTAACGATCCCCTTAATTCTGAATTTGCCACATTATAAGTCGATGTGGTGCTAGATGCCATGTTCATTTACATAATTAACTGCATCAGAAAAGCACATTTCAGAAAATTTACGCTAGAGGTTAAAAGCTGATTCGGTATAATCAGTCAACTTTGTAAATTTAATAACACTAGGAAATCATCCATGATCCACAGCATGACAGCTTATGCGCGCCGCGAAATTAAAGGCGAATGGGGCACTGGCACTTGGGAAATTCGTTCAGTAAACCAACGTTACCTTGAAACTTTTATCCGCGCACCTGAGCAATTTCGTGGCATGGAACCGGTTATTCGTGAGCGTTTACGTAAACATTTACAACGCGGTAAAGTTGAAGTTTTCTTAAAGTTTGCTGCAAATCCAGCGCATGTTGGTGAGTTAACGATTAACGAATCACTCGCTGAGCAATTAATTAAAAGCGCTCAATGGGTGCAAAACCAAAGTAAAGGCGACATCAACCCTGTTGATATTTTACGTTGGCCTGGCGTGATGGAAGCCGAAGAGCTCGATATGGATAGCGTAAACACTGCGCTAATTGCAGGCTTCGATGAAGTGATTGAAGATTTTAAACAAGCTCGCGGCGATGAAGGCGCAAACTTACAAGAAATGATCGCAACTCGCCTTGATGCTATTTTAGAGCAAGTAACTATTGTTGAAGGCCACTTACCAGAAATCGCTAAATGGCAGCGCGAAAAACTAAACCAAAAGCTAGAAGAACTAAAAACAGACATCGATGAGTCTCGCCTTGAGCAAGAGCTTATTTACCTTGCACAAAAGCAAGATGTTGCTGAAGAACTAGATCGCTTAAAGTCACATGTTAAAGAAACCAAAAAAATCTTAACTAAAGGCGGCGCATGTGGCCGACGCCTAGACTTTATGATGCAAGAGTTTAACCGTGAAGCAAACACATTAGCATCAAAGTCTATCAACAGTGATATCACAAACGCTGCGGTAGAACTAAAAGTGTTAATCGAGCAAATGCGCGAACAAATTCAGAATATTGAATAAGCACGCTTTACAGTTTTTTATAAGACCCAGCACCTGCTGGGTCTTTGTTTTTGAAAAGTCTAAAAGCAGGCAAACTTGAGCACTTTTAGCGAAATAAAGTACAATAGTTCAATTAAAGGCTTGGATTAGCGATAGTCCGAGCCTGTTTATTTTTTATTAGAGACAGATCATGGCGCAAACTCGCGGAAATTTATTTATCTTGTCAGCTCCATCAGGGGCTGGTAAATCAAGCTTAATTAGTGCTTTATTAGAGAAACACAGCGATATGAAAGTATCGGTTTCGCATACCACTCGCTCACCTCGTCCGGGTGAAGAAAACGGTGTGCACTATCATTTTGTTTCTGTGGATGAGTTCAAAGCGCTAATTGAGAAAAATGACTTTTTTGAATGGGCGCAAGTGTTTGATAACTACTATGGTACGTCTAAGCAAGCTATCGAAAGTCAACTTGAAGCGGGTATTGATGTATTTTTAGATATCGATTGGCAAGGCGCTCAGCAAATTCGCAAATTAGTTGATGATGTTGAGACTATCTTTATTCTTCCACCATCAAAAGAAGAACTTGAATCACGCTTAAATAACCGTGGTCAAGACTCTGCTGAGGTAATCGCAGGAAGAATGGCAAAATCACAATCAGAAACATCACACTATAATGAGTATGATTATGTTGTTGTTAACGATGACTTTGATACTGCACTTACAGAAATCGAAACGATCGTTATGGCTAAACGTTTATCGTTAAAAAGCCAAACTGTGCGCCATCAGGCGTTATTAGAGAACTTACTTAAGTAATACTTTTTTAAGAATAAGATAAAAATTAACCACAAGCTATTGGCGAATTTAACTTGGTACAGTAAACTACGCCTTTGCTTAAGAATTTATTTGGAGTGCTAAGATGGCTCGCGTAACTGTTGAAGATGCAGTAGATGCAATTGGTAATCGTTTTGACTTAATTTTAGTTGCGGCTCGTCGTGCCCGCCAAATCGCGGTTGGTGGTAAAGATCCACTCGTTGATGCTGAAAATGACAAACCAACGGTTATTGCTTTACGTGAAATTGAGAAAGGGTTAGTAGATAGCTCTTCTATGGACTTAATTGATCGTGAAGAACAACAACATCAAGAAGCAGCAGAAATGGCTGCAGTGGCTGCTATCGTAGGTGGCAACCAGTAATCAAGCTCCCCGCTTTGATTTAGCTATACGGCTAGTATTTCTACACTAGCCGTTGGCAAGCCCTTCTTTTCATCGTATATTCTATTCATACCGTTACCGATTTACTTCATTTGCGCATTGGAGTGTGACTTTGTATCTATTCGAAGGCCTCAAAAAGAAAATATCCGAATACTTACCACCTGCTGATATTGAGCTGGTACAAAAAGCATACGTGGTCGCTCGCGAAGCCCACGAAGGCCAAACACGCTCAAGTGGCGAGCCTTATATCACCCACCCTGTCGAAGTGACACAAATACTTGCCGGCATGCACTTAGACCACGAAACGCTTATGGCTGCCCTGATGCATGACGTGATTGAAGACACTGACTTTAGCCAACAAGACTTAGCTGAAATTTTTGGCGACACCGTTGCCGAGCTTGTTGAAGGGGTGAGTAAGCTAGATAAACTCAGCTTTAAAGATAAAAAAGAATTCCAAGCCGAAAACTACCGCAAAATGATCATGGCGATGACGCAAGATATTCGCGTGATTTTAATTAAATTGGCTGACCGTACTCACAACATGCGTACTTTAGGCGCACTGCGCCCTGACAAACGCCGTCGCATTGCCCGTGAAACCCTAGAGATTTACGCACCAATTGCGAACCGCCTTGGTATTCACGATATTAAAAATGAATTAGAAGATTTAGGCTTTCAAGCGTTATACCCGATGCGCCATCGCGCATTAAGATCAGAAGTGGTCAAAGCACGTGGTAACCGTAAAGAAGTTATCAGTAATATTAAAACTGAAATTGAAGCGCGTTTAGAAGAGTCTGGCATCGAAGCAACTATATCTGGCCGCGAAAAACACCTTTATAGTATTTACAAAAAAATGCTTAATAAAGAGCTTTCATTTAACGAAGTGATGGATATCTACGCGTTTCGTATCAATGTTGATAATATGGATACCTGTTATCGCGTATTAGGTGTTGCGCATAACCTTTACAAGCCAATCGAAACTCGCTTTAAAGATTATATTGCTGTACCAAAAACTAACGGCTATCAGTCGCTTCATACCTCATTAGTTGGCCCTCATGGTATTCCTGTTGAGATTCAAATTCGTACCCACGATATGGATCATATGGCAGATAAAGGGGTCGCTGCTCACTGGATGTATAAAAAAGCCGGTGATAATGCAGGCCACACAGCACAACAACGTGCTCGCCAATGGATGCAAAGCTTACTGGAACTTCAGCAAAGCGCTGGTTCGTCTTTTGAGTTTGTTGAAAACGTTAAAACAGAGCTATTCCCTGAAGAGATCTATGTTTTCACGCCAGATGGCCGTATCGTTGAGCTACCCATGGGTGCGACAGCAGTCGACTTTGCTTATGCAGTTCATACTGATGTAGGTAATACCTGTGTGGGAGCACGCGTTAACCGTAAACCTCACCCACTCAGCAAAGCGCTTGATACAGGGCAAACGGTCGAAATCATCACCAGCTCTGGAGCACACCCTAATGCAACTTGGTTAAACTTCGTTGTAACAGGTAAAGCACGTTTAGGTATTCGCAATTACCTGAAGAGCCAACAGCATGAAGAAGCCATGCTGCTCGGTCGACGTTTACTAGACTCAGCACTTGGTGAAACCAAACTGGATGATATTCCAGATGAAAACATTCGCCGTGTACTTCAAGAGCATGAACTAAATACCGTCCTTGAGCTACTAGTCGAAATAGGCTCAGGTAATCTCATGAGTGTGCTTATTGCAAAACGCTTGATGCAAGTTGATGCAGACGACCTAGACGACCTAGCACAAAAAGCAAAAGCGACCATCATAGGTACTGAAGGCATGTTAGTTAATTACTCTAAATGCTGCCGCCCAGTCCCAGGTGATGCAATTACAGCTTATATAAGCCAAGGTAAAGGCCTTACGGTTCACCGCCAAGAATGTAAAAATATTCGTGGTTGGGAAAAAGAGCGCTCAAAATACCTCGTTGTAAAATGGGACGATAACCCAGAGAAAGAATATATTGCTGCCCTTCGTATTGAGATTATTAATCACCAAGGTGCGCTGGCTAAATTAACCAATGTTGTTGCCTCAACCCAAGCCAATATTGTTGAAATAGCGACTGACGAAAAAGAAAGTAATTTATACATGATAGATTTAGGCATCACGGTTAAAAACCGCGTTCATGTTGCTAACATTATGCGCCGCATTCGCGTTATGCCTGATGTGCAAAGAGTCTATCGTAAAAAGTAACAAGGATAATCATGAACAAATCTTTTATTTCTACTGATAATGCGCCTGCAGCTATCGGTACTTACAGCCAAGCAGTTAAAGTAGGCACGGCTGTTTATTTATCAGGTCAAATTCCACTTGTACCAGAAACAATGGAAGTGATCTCTGAAGACTTTACTGAGCAAACTCACCAAGTATTCAAAAACCTAACAGCTGTTTGCCAAGCTGCGGGTGGTCAAATTCAAGACATGGTGAAAGTAAATATCTTTCTAACTGACTTATCTAACTTTGCGATTGTCAACGAAGTAATGAGCCAGTACTTTAAGCAACCATACCCTGCACGCGCCGCAATTGGCGTACGTGCGTTACCAAAAGGTGTGCAAGTTGAGATTGACGGTATCATGGAGCTACCTTCAACAAACTAATCAGCCCTGCCAGCAACACAAAGTTGCTGGCACTTTTTTAGAAAAAGTTATTACTTCCCTCACCCGAAATTCTTGACTCATTAGCAAATCTCTAGCACTCTGTTGTTATAACAAATAAAACCTTTAGCTAATGTAGTCAAAAAGGATCTCCACGTGTTTAAGCTCGCTCACAACGGCAACGTTTTATTAGATGTTCATGAAAACTCGCCTCCTAGTGCTGCGTTTATTATCGAAGCATTAGAAAAGTCACCATTTTGCGAATGCAGAGTGGATCATGAAGCTATCAATAAATTCTTCAAAAGTGACTCTAACGAGCGCATGCTTGTTGTTGCCTCTAAACATGATGCGAGCCTAGTTGTAACCCTAAGCGATGATAAAATGCTTGCTACAGGCGAACTTACTCTTGCTGAAGGCGGCAAAGTTATGACGCTTGATGAAGCTAAAAAGGAGCTTATCAGAGCGGGCGTTGCTCGCGGATACAAACAAGCTTTCTTGGAACAGCTATTACAACAACAGTTTGAGTTACCAGCAGGAGAAGTCGCTAAAGGCGTGCTAGCAAAAGGTCGCTTACCTATCGATGGCCAACCATCAAAACTAGTTTCTCAAGTTGAAACGCTCAAAGATCGCTTAAAAAAACCCAAATTGCGTGAAGATGGTACTGTCGATATGCGTGATTTTGGCAAGCTTGCCAGTGTCGAACCCGGCGTATTACTTATCAAGCAAATCCCTGCGACTCCGGGTAAAGAAGGCTTTACTGTTACCGGTGATGTATTACCAGCCAAGCCTGGTGAAAGTAATACTCTAGTTGCTGGTGAAGGTACCGAAATATCTAAAAATAATCCGCTTGAACTTATTTCAGCCATTGCAGGTGTTCCAGTAGATATCGCGAATGGTATGCGTGTTGATGATATTTTTACCATTGCCGATGTCAACGTAAAAACCGGCCATGTAGATTTTGAAGGTAGCGTCATTGTAACTCATAATGTTGAGCCGGGAATGCGTATTAATGCCAAAGGCGATATAACAGTTATGGGCACTGTAGAGTCTGGTCATTTATCTGCAGCTGGTGATATCACCATAAAACAAGGCGTAATTGGCCACCAACTCGAAGATAAAAAGTTATCATGTAATATCATCAGCCAAGGTGACATTCACTTATCACATGGTCAATACAGCTACCTTGAAGCAAACAATATCCTCATCGACCGACAAGCCAGCCATTGTGTAATGAAAGCCACTAAATTGTTGCAAGTCGGCCAAGAAGATAACCCCCAAGGAAAACTATTTGGCGGTGAAATTTTAGATGCTCAAATAGTTATTGCTGGCGAAATTGGCAATGAATCAGGCGCGAAGATGGTGATTAACTTAGCGGCTTCAGGTGCTGATGTAACAGCACAAACAGACCAATGCTTCAAAGATTTAGCACAAACAGATTCGCAACTTGATACCTTACAAGCGGCTATCGAAAAAGCGGATTTAGTAAAAGATGCAGAAAAGAAAAAAACTCTTCTGGCTAAAATAGGGGCCACACAAATGCACTATTGCGAGCAAGCTGAAATGCTTGAGAAAAAACTATCAAGTTTAGAGCATCATTTGCATGATTTACTTGAAGATGCGCAATTAGTCGTTAACAAAACATTGCACTCAGGGGTAGAAATACATATTTTTGAAAAAGTGCTACGTACAAACCGTAAGTACCCCCCTTGCAAGGTTAAGCTTGAAGAGAACAAGGTTGAGGTGGAGTTTAAAACCAGTTAATAAAAAAGAGGCTTTAAGCCTCTTTTTACTAGGGTCATTAATCTTAACTTAGAGAATTCCTTCCACTTGCTGTTTTAGCTGTTCAGGCCAAACACCAACTTGTACTTGCCCGATATGCTGTTTTTGTAACAGCAACATAGCGAGTCGTGATTGACCAATCCCACCACCAATTGTTTGCGGGAACTGCTTCGCAAGTAGCTGTTTATGCCAATCAAACTCTAAACGAGCTTGGTCGCCTGTAATCGCTAATTGTGTAGCTAAGGCATCAGGGCTTACACGAATGCCCATTGAAGAGATTTCAAAAGCATCTTCTAGCACTGGGTTCCAAACTAAAATATCACCGTTTAAGCCAGCAAATTTACTACAGGTTTGGGTTGACCAATCGTCATAATCCGGTGCTCGTACGTCATGAATTTTGCCATCGGCAAGTGTGCCGCCTATACCAATTAAAAATACCGCACCGTATTCTTGTGCTACCGCTTTTTCACGTTGTTTTGCAGTAAAGTCAGGATACATCTGACGTAACTGTTCACTGTGTACAAAGGTGATTTGCTCTGGCAAAAATGGCGTTAAATCAAACTCGCTTGATACAAAGCGTTCGGTTGCTTTAATAGCCTGATAAAGTGATGTTACGGTTTCTTTTAGCTTGTCTAAGGTGCGCTCAGTACTCTCGCAAATTACTTTTTCCCAATCCCATTGGTCAACATACACCGAGTGAATTGGGCTTAAAGATTCTTCATCTGGGCGAAGCGCCTTCATATGCGTATAGAGCCCCTCACCTACCGAAAAATCGTAATCAGCCAAGGTTTTGCGTTTCCATTTAGCTAAAGAGTGCACTACTTCAAATTGGCTACCCGGAATTGTTTTCACTGCTACCGATACAGCATTTTCAGTACCGCTTAAGTTATCTTGAATACCATCGCCTACTTTTGCCAAGATCGGCGCTTGTACCTCAACTAATCCTAATTGTTGTTCTAATTGGCTTGAAAAAAACTGTTTTACTTTACTAATTTGCTGCTGTTGCTGCAGGTAGTGTGAACTCATAATAATTGGCCTCATTCCCAGTTATTGTTACTTGCTTGATTAGAGAAACCCGCTGCTTGGCCCCTCTTGTTAAAACAATCCTCAACTAAACAAAGATAATTTTCAATAACCCGCAATAAAAAGAACTTAACATTGAAATTTTCATAAAAATAATGCTATAAATTTTACTGATTCAATAATTAACACTAATAAATACCATGGAAAATTATCAAATCGATAATCTCGATAAAAACATCCTTAATGCTTTAATGGAAAATGCGCGAACAGCGTATGCAGAACTTGCTAAACGCTTTGCAGTAAGTGCCGGAACTATTCATGTTCGAGTCGAAAAGATGAAACAAGCGGGAATTATTACAGGCACCCAAGTCAGTATTGATGCCAAACAGCTTGGTTACGATGTTTGCTGTTTTATTGGTATTAACCTCAACAATGCCCGTGATTACCCACAAACGTTACTGCATTTAAAAGAGCTAGAAGAAGTCGTAGAAGCCTATTACACCACGGGTAATTACAGTATATTTATCAAAGTGATGGCACGCTCAATTGATCATCTACAAGATGTGTTAATTAACAAAATACAAGCCATCGAAGCTATTCAATCAACAGAAACGCTGATCTCATTACAAAACCCAATTAGCCGTGCTGTTGTTCCCTAGGGTATAATCAGCGCCAATTAGAATCCGTCAACGAGCACACAACTATGGATACAACTCGCTTTGAGCGTGTTAAGCGCGTGTTAGATCGCCGCCAAACGGACCTAACGGTTTGTTTAGAAGAAGTACATAAGCATCATAATTTATCGGCCATTGCCCGCACAGCTGACGCGACAGGCTGCCATCATGTTCATGCTGTATGGCCAGAGAATCAAAAATGGTTAACTAACAATACTTCAGGTGGTAGTAAAAACTGGCTCGAAACTCACTTGCATCGCAATATCGATGAAGCCGTAGCCATGATGCGTGCGCAAAATCCTGATGTACAAATTTTAGCAACTCACCTCAGCGACGACGCAGTCGACTTTCGTGAAATTGATTACACCAAACCGACAGCTGTTATTGTTGGTCAAGAACGTGATGGTATTTCGCCGCGTGCCCTCGCTCATGCTGATAAAAACATCATCATCCCAATGCAAGGAATGGTGCAATCTCTTAATGTATCTGTTGCAGCGGCACTTATTTTATTTGAAGCACAGCGCCAACGTGAAGAAGCAGGTCTTTATAACCGCGATATGCTTGATGCGAAAGTTAAGCATCGTATTTTGTTTGAAGGCTGTCACCCTATCATTGCTGAACAATGCCGCGAAAAAGAGCTGCCGTACCCTGAGCTGGATGAAAATGGGGAAATTGTTGCTGATGAAACGTTCTGGAACATTTTAAAACACACGCAACCGCTTGAAGCCACTAACGAGTGCAAGTAAACTGAAAAACAGTCTACTAATTAATAATTTGAGTCACCTTTGAGTCATCCTAGCTTAGCGTTATACCCAATTACAGAATTAAAAGGCGTCGGCCCAAAAATGGCCGAGCGCCTTGCTAAGCTAAATATTCATACGGTGCAAGACATGCTGTTTCATTTACCTCACCGCTATGAAGACCGCACCCGTATTCATCCCATCTGCGAGCTGCAACCGCATAGCCATGTTAGTGTTGAAGCCACTATTGAAACCAGCCAAATTACCTTTGGAAAAAGGCGCATGCTGGTTTGCCAAGTAAATGATGGCACGGGCCGTTTAACGCTCAGGTTTTTTAACTTCAGCGCGGCTCAAAAAAATGCCTTAGGTACAGGTAAAATCATTCGTTGCTTTGGTGAGATCCGCCGTGGTCGTGTTGGCTTTGAAATGACACATCCTGAATACAGCTTATCGGATACCCCTTCTGAGCAACCAACTAATACCACGCTTACGCCTGTTTATCCTGTTACCGAAGGGCTAAAACAGTTATCTATTCGTGCGCTTAGCGATCAAGCACTTGCACTATTAACTAAGTACCCTGTCGAAGAGTTGCTGCCAGAACAGTTTCAGCCGACCGGAATGCGTTTAGCCGATGCACTTATGACCTTACATCGCCCACAAAACGATATTGATTTAACTGCCCTTGAACAAGGTATGCACCCTGCCCAGCAACGGCTAGTGTTTGAAGAGCTGCTTGCGCAAAACTTAAGCCTTTTAAAGCTACGCCAAAAAGGGCAAACGGTAAAAGCGGTTGCTTTAAAACCTCATAACCAACTTGAGCAACAGTTTTTAGCTAATTTAGCTTTTAGCCCAACCAACGCGCAAAGTCGTGTGGTGGCAGAAATCAAAGGTGACTTACAACACCCGTTTCCGATGATGCGCCTAGTACAAGGCGATGTCGGCTCTGGTAAAACCTTAGTCGCAGCGCTCAGTGCGCTCAGTGCTATCAGCGAAGGCTATCAAGTAGCGCTAATGGCACCAACAGAGATTTTATCAGAGCAACATGGCATCAACTTTAGCCAATGGTTTAATCAACTCGGTGTTGAAGTTGCCTGGTTAGGTGGCAAAAGTAAAGGTAAAGAGCGAGCAGCGACTTTGGAAAAAATCGCCTCTGGGGAAGCACAAATGATTGTTGGCACCCATGCATTATTCCAAGAACAGGTTGAGTTTAATAATCTCGTTTTAATTATTATTGATGAGCAACACCGCTTTGGTGTTCATCAGCGTTTATCACTGCGTGAAAAAGGCCGCTTTGGTGATTGCTACCCACACCAATTAGTGATGACTGCAACCCCTATCCCGCGAACCTTAGCAATGACAGCCTACGCTGATTTAGAAACCTCAGTGATTGATGAGTTACCACCCGGTAGAACGCCTATTACAACGGTGGCTATTCCTGATGCACGCCGAGACGAAATTATTCAACGTGTGAGAACAGCATGCTCAGAGCAAGGTCGTCAAGTGTATTGGGTTTGCACTCTGATTGATGAATCTGAAGTACTGCAATGCCAAGCCGCCGAGGATAGCGCCGAGCAATTAAAAGCAGCACTGCCAGAGCTAAACGTTGGCTTGGTGCATGGCCGGATGAAAGCCGCCGAAAAGCAAGCCATTATGAGTGAGTTTAAAGCCGGCAATATTCATGTACTGGTTGCCACAACCGTGATTGAAGTGGGTGTTGATGTGCCTAATGCGAGCCTTATTATTATTGAAAACCCTGAACGGTTAGGGCTTGCACAACTTCACCAGCTACGCGGCCGTGTTGGTCGTGGGGCAACGGCATCACACTGTGTTTTACTTTATCATGCGCCATTATCAGCTACAGCGCAAAAACGCTTAGGTGTGCTGCGTGAAAGTAATGATGGCTTTGTGATTGCTGAGCGAGATCTCGAAATCCGTGGCCCAGGTGAAGTACTTGGCACCAAACAAACAGGCTTAGCTGAATTCAAAATCGCCGACCTAAACCGCGATAAACAAACACTCAATCATGTCAGACCCATCGCTTTCAAAATATTGAATGACTACCCAGAACTTACCGATAAATTGATTCAACGCTGGCTTGCAGGCAAATCAAACTACGCACAAGCTTAAAGCTAACTTCAGTATAATTTTGTTGTTCAACAAAAAAAGCCCAGCTAATTAGCTGGGCTCACAAGTAAGGGAGTGTTCACTTAGAATTTGTATTCAATACCAACACCTAGGTAATCTTGGTCAACTTGATTGTCTGTATCAAACGTTGAGTAGAAACCAAATACTTTGGTGTTTTTGTTTAGCTTGTGATCAACACCTGCAGAAATAGCTGTTTTCTTATCGCCTTCATCAAAGTCAATTACTTGGTACTGTACTTTGAATGTGTTGCTATTCATTTGGTAAGCAGCATTTACTAAGTAGCCATCAGCTTCTGCGCTACCATCCACTTTTTCTTGTGTTTGGTACATAGCACCTAGTTTGAAGTCACCTAGTTTACCTTGTACTGTTGCACGAACAATGTCGTAACCTTTTACTTCGCTGTCAGCTGCAACTGATGCATAAAGTTTGCTTTCTTTAAGTTTTGCATCGCCGTAAGTTAACGCTACTGAGTACCCGTTATCAGCATCTACATCATCTTCAGCTACATAAGTTGCTAATACTTTGAAGCCACTGAAGTCTTTAGAAGCATAAGAAATAGTGTCGCCTAAACGGTTTTCACCTTTAAATGCGTTTTTGATATCACCTTCAAGGTCATTGAATAAATCAACTTTACCTTGAGATTGCTTCATTGCTGTATCGTTACGACCGATAACAACTTGACCAAAGCTACCTTTCACACCCACGTATTGATTACGCGCAGTGATGTTATCGTCGTTGTCGCCTTTTGAATCAGCGTCAGATACGTCTACACCAAACTCAAATTTATAAACCGCTTCTAAGCCTTCAGAAATTTTTTCTGAACCTTTTAAGCCAAAACGTGAGTTATTGCTTTTAATTTCAGTGAAAGACCCTTCGCCATCATCTGATGATTGAACAGTCACGTTTGCTTTACCATATACATCTACATCAGCTAGTGCAGAAAAAGATAAACCACCAAATAAAGCTAGGAATAAGCTAGACTTTGCAAATTTCATGTCGTTTCCTCAATAATCGCAACAAAAAACACATGTTGTGTTTCAATGCGCGCAGTGTGACAGTAAAAAATGACAGAAAGATGACAGTTGAAATAAAAGCGTCAATTTAGCTTCATAAAATGTAATTAATTTTGAAATAAAAACGTAACTCACTGTTGTAAAATTAAATTTTTATGAAAGCTAAATTAAATTAATTTTAAGCTTTTATTTGTAGCTCAGTTAATAAAGTGACTAACTTCTCTAACAGAGGGGTTTGCTCGTTGTCTCTGTGGTAAGCAACAAACACATCACGCGATGTATGCGCAACATCTTCAACATGATAAAGCTCACCAGATTTAAGCTGCTCTTCAACTAATAACTGAGGAATAAAGGCACTGCCGCCGCACTTCAAAATTAAATCAAGCGCAATACGGCCCGTACTGGTTCTAAAATATGGAGGGGCGTGGCCGTTAAACTCACGAGCATGCCATAAAGAAAAGGTGGTCCCCCAATCAACATAGACATATTGATTATCGAAAAAGTTTTCACTATTTGCTGTTTCAAAAGCACTCACAGGAATAATAGGTAACTCACAAATTCGCTGTACAACCAGTTCATCTACTTTAGGGGGATCGAACAACACAGCTAAATCTAGAGTACGTTCCAGTAATAAGCGAGTACTCTCTTGTTGTGCTTTGACTTCAGCAACTAACGACACACCCGGCATAGCAGAAACAATATTAGTAATACCAAACTGTAAAAATGCATCCCAAATATTAGGTGTTCCTGCTAAGCTAATTTGCTTATGCATATTATCTGCAAGTGCCACATCAACTTTTGCGCGCTGCATACCCGTAATGATCATTTGTGCATGTGGCAGTAATCGCTCACCAGGCGCCGTTAACTGTATGTTGTTACGTTGGCGAATAAATAAGTTAACGCCTAAACCTTGCTCTAATTGTCGGATCCGAAAACTCACCGCAGACTGTGTAATATATAAATTTTCAGCTGCCTTACCGAAATGGCGCGTACGGACCACTTCAACAAAAGTCTTCAATAAATCGATATCCATTTTTTACCCTTACGATAAAAATAATTTGTTTAATAAAATCTACAACTTGATCCATACTCCAGCAAGAAATTAGGGCATGAGGATAAAGCCATGAGCAATGACATTTCATCACTTCGTCAGGCATTTGCAAGCCAACGTCAATTCTATGATGATCAAAATTTCCCACGCGGTTTTGGTCGTAGTGGTCACTTCACTTTGCTAGAAGCCGACATTCTCGAGCAGCATGGTGTTGTTCTAAAGGGTTTATACAACAAAACCCTAGAACCACAAAATGAATTTCAAACTCAATTTGTACAAGTTGTCACCGGCAATCTTGACGCGACCAATGCAATTGAACGTGCTTGGGTCAAATACCTAAAGCAAACCACTTGCAAAACGAAATTTCATACATTGTTTGGACGTTCCCGTATTGCAAACCCAACAACACAAAGCGTTGAATATTATTCTGAGTCAGACAGCTTATAACGATTTGCTTTTTTAGGCTTTTAAGGTTAAAACTTGTAGTAACTATTGCTTCGCCAAAAAGTTATAACAAGGCAAACCGTGACTAGAAGAATATTAATAATTGAAGATACGCCAACGATTGCGCGAGTGCAAAAGCATATCGCGCAAAAAGTTGGTTATGAAGCCGATATTGCAGGCTCGTTGGCTGAAGCAAAAAAGTTAGTTGAAGAGCACTCTTATTTTTGCTCGGTAGTAGACTTTATTCTACCTGATGCACCAAAAGGCGAAGCAATTCCTTTTACTATCGCCTCTGATATTCCCACAATTGTCATGACGGGAAACCTAGATGAGACAACGCGTAATATTGTCGAAAAGCACCCAATAATTGACTACATTACTAAAGAAAATAAACAAGCTTATCAGTATCTGGAAAAACAACTCGCTCGCTTGCCTCGAAATGAGCAAGTGCAAGTTCTTGTCGTTGATGATTCAGCGGCAACTCGCCACCACATTTGTAACTTATTAACTCGTCACAAATACCAAACCATTGAAGCTGTTGATGGTGTCGACGCTTTAAAAGTACTGGCTGAAAACCCAAAAATATCGGTGATCATTACCGATAACGAAATGCCAAACATGAATGGGGATGAGCTTTGTGTTGAAATTCGTCGTTTATATTCCAATGATGAAAAAGCCATAATCGGCATTTCTGCACTCGATACTCTGCACTTATCAACGCGCTTTTTAAAATCTGGTGCAGACGATTACCTTCGCAAGCCATTTAATAATGAAGAATTCTATTGCCGGCTAAGTCAAAACGTCGACATGCTTGAAAACATTAAAACGATTCGTTTACAGGCAAACACTGATTACCTCACTAAGCTGCCTAATCGCCGCTATTTCTTTGGTGAAGCAAACAGCCACCTCAAAGCTGCAAAACTGGCAGAAAACTCTGTCTCTTTAGCTATGATCGATATTGACCACTTTAAATCAATAAACGATAACTATGGTCATGATGCCGGTGATGAAGTGCTTAAAGGCCTATCGCAATGTATGGCAAAGTATTTTAAAAATAATTTAGTTGGCCGCTTTGGTGGTGAAGAGTTTGCAGTATATTTTGCTGATCAAGACCGACATGAATCGTTACAGCGTTTAGAAAAATTCCGCTTATTTGTTGAAAAGCACAGCCCTGAATTTAGCAAAGACCGTATCAAGTTTACGCTGTCGATAGGTTTTCATAATGGGCCTATTTATAGTTTAGATGAACTAATAAAACAGGCCGATCTAAAGCTTTATCAAGCAAAAGAGTCTGGGCGCAACAAGCTAATAAGCTAAGCCTATACAGGCTTAGTCACTGCCTCTAATTTCGCTTTGCGTTGCTTACGACTTTGGCGGTACGAATCCCAACTGAATAACGCCAAAGCGCTCCAAATACAGGCAAAGGTCACCACACGCTCAGCATCAAATACCTCACCATAAAAAGCCACGGCAAGCATAAACATTAAACTTGGACCAATGTACTGAAAAAAGCCTAATGTGCTGTACTGAAGGCGTTTTGCTGCACCGGTAAAACACAACAGTGGTAAAGTTGTAACCACTCCTGCACTTATCAGTAACACGTTAATATGCCAATCATTTGCAGTTAAATCAGAGCTTGGCGAAGGCGCCATAAACCACCAGTAAATAAGTGCAACAGGTAATAAAATAAGTGCTTCGAGCAATAACCCTGGTAATGATTCAATCGGCAGCTTTTTGCGTAAAAGACCATAAATAGCAAACGAGCCAGCTAGCGAAAAAGCAACCACAGGAAATGATCCAAAGCTCACTAATTGAAGCAGCACACCACAAAGCGCGAGGCCTACAGCAACGCCTTGCCATTTACGCAGCCGCTCACCTAAAAACAACATACCAAGCAACACATTTAGTAGTGGGTTGATGTAATAACCTAAACTAGCATCGAGCATGTGATTATTGTTCACCGCCCAAATAAATAACCCCCAGTTAAAGCCAAGTAAACTTGCTGTTATTACCAACATCAAAAGTAATTTAGGTTGCCCAAGCACAATTCGAATACGCTGCCATTGATGACGAGCTGCAATAATAAGAAGTAAAAATAACACCGACCAAATAACACGGTGCATTAAGATCTCAAAAGCAGAAACCTGCTGAAGAAATTTAAAATAAATGGGTGCAAGACCCCACATAAAAAAGGCTAAACAAGCGAAAATGACACCTTTTCGCTGCTCAATGTTGGTAGGCATAAGTTTGGCTTTATAGTTTAAAAGCGCTATTTTACGCCCCCTAAACAGTGACGCAACCAAAACACGCTAAATAAGCCCATGTATTTACTTCTTAAAAGGGACTGCCATTGTTGCAAAGTAACGCCGTGACATTAAGCTCCTGTGAAACGCTGAATTCTGCATTTTGAGGTAGTTTGGGTATATTGCTAAAGACATCGCTATAAAAAACCACTAAAATGCTCGGCGATGAATACCAATACCGCAATGTCCAACACACCCGTTCGATCACCACAAGCCGTACTCAAACAAGTGTTTGGTTACAAGGACTTTCGTGATGGCCAAGAAGCGATTATAGCCGCAGCGCTAGACGGCCAAGACTCGCTTGTACTTCTACCAACGGGTGGAGGCAAATCATTATGCTATCAAGTACCCGCTTTGATCCTCGATGGTGTTACTGTGGTTATCTCGCCGCTTATATCCTTGATGCAAGACCAAGTTGCCCAACTAAGAGCGCTCGGCGTGCAAGCTGCCTACATCAATAACAGCCTGCCTTTTGAAGAGCAACAAGCTGTCTATCAACAATTACACTACGGCCAAATTAAGCTGTTATATGTTGCACCAGAAAAAGTATTACAACACGAATTTTTAGAGCGCTTGAGTCATCTTAAACTCGCACTTTTTGCTATTGATGAAGCTCACTGTGTGTCGCATTGGGGGCATGACTTTAGGCCGCATTACTGTCGGCTCAACGAGTTAAAGCAACGCTTTATGCACGTGCCCATGATGGCCCTTACAGCAACGGCAGATAAAGCAACTCGTTACGATATTATTGAACAACTTCAGCTTAACCACCCTTACGTGCACACTGGTAGCTTCGATAGACCTAACATTCGTTACACCATAGAAGAAAAATTCAAACCTATGGTACAGCTGCTTCGATATTTAAAAGAGCAGCAAAATCAAAGCGGCATTATTTATTGCACCAGCCGCAAACGGGTTGATGATGTAGCCGAAAAACTTGCTGACGCAGGGTTTAATGCCGCCGCCTACCATGCAGGTATGAGCAATGAACAACGCCAATTTGTGCAATCGGGCTTTGCCCGTGACGATATTCAAATTGTGGTTGCGACCGTTGCCTTTGGCATGGGGATTAATAAACCAAACGTACGTTTTGTGGTGCATTACGATATTCCAAAAAGCATTGAGGCTTACTACCAAGAGACCGGTCGTGCAGGTCGTGATGGTCTGGCTGCAGAAGCGATAATGTATTTTGATCCGGCCGATATTGGTCGCGTACGCCGCTTTTTTGAAGATATTGAAGACGAGCAACGGCGTCGTGTTGAAGAGCAACGCTTTAATGCTATGGCCAGCTTTGCCGAAGCACAAACATGCCGCAGACAAATTTTGCTAAATTACTTTAGTGAATATAAGCGCGAAACCTGTGGTAACTGTGATATTTGCTTAAACCCACCGACTAGCTTTGATGGCACACTTGTCGCACAACAAGCTCTCTCGTGTGTGTATCGTGCAGAACAACGTTTTGGTATTGGCTATATTGTTGAGTTACTGCGCGGCGCAAACACTAGCCGTATTCGTGATAACAATCACCACCAGCTAAGCACCTATGGCATAGGAAAAGAGCATAGTGTGGAGTTCTGGCTAAGTATTTTAAGGCAGCTTATCCATCAAGGGTTATTAAGCCAAGATATTACCCAAGGCTCTTCATTACGCTTAACCGAAGCCGCCCGTGCGGTGCTTAAAAGTGAGTATGCACTGCAACTTGCTGAACCTCGCCTACAAGCTAAGCACGTTTACCAAGATAAACTTGCTCAGTTTAATTACGATAAAAAGCTGTTTGCAAAATTACGTGCCTTACGTAAAGAGTTGGCAGATGCTGATGATGTACCACCTTATGTGGTATTCAATGATAAAACTCTCGCTGAAATGGCGCAGCTCATGCCAACCAATGACAGTGAGTTTTTGAAGGTATCAGGAGTTGGTTTCACTAAGCTCAATAAGTACGGCGAACCGTTTTTAAATACCATTCGCGACTATCTTGCCGCTAATTAGGACTGCTATGACTGAACTAAGCTACGATGCTGAGCATGAAATCATTCTCATAACGTCAAGTGAGCTTCCACACGACGAAGACTTTGAACTTTGGGCAACCCTTTTCTTACACGCTCCAGCAATAACAACCGCCGACTTTGATGCTGGCGCTGATCGTCATCAATTACGCTTTCACTTTACAGATCATAGTTTTAATCTAAACTTTGAACATTACAGTGAAAGTATTTGGATTAATGCTGAAGGCATTGAGGCCAGTGCAGTTTTACCGCAACTTTATCAATATTTAGTCATGCAATTACAATAATAAGCTAGACTTTTTTCCACGCTTAGTATGTAGTAGTTGCACAGGACATACTCAACTAAGGGTGTAAATGGGATTTAAGCAGTCGCACTTTGTTGCTAGGCTAATAACACTATTACCAATCTGCATAGCAGCCAATGTTCATGCAGAGCAGCAATTCACTGACGATAATAATTATTGTCAAAACCAGCGCACGCTTAAATCGCAAGATAATAACTTACGCCGCCAACTCGATGCAGATAATCCACTTCCCGATGCTGCTAATAACCGTAAAATAGTCGCCATTGAACTTGAACAGCTAAACGTCTTTAACACTGAGCTAGAAGAAGAAAATAACTTTTTATTCCGGTTTGCCAATCGCGCTCACATGACGACTGAGCCAGAGGTAATACACAGCGTTTTATTGTTCGAAGAAGGTGATGTTTACAATCCACGTAAATTACTAGAGTCAGAGCGGTTACTGCGTAAACAAGGCTATTTATATGATGCACGTATCAACGCAAAGCTCGATTGTGATGGCAACGTCCATGTAAAAGTAATTACGCGCGATCTGTGGACTTTATTACCAGAAATAAGCTTTAGCCGTAGCGGCGGTGAGAATGAGTCGAGTATTGGCTTTCGCGAGTCAAACTTTTTAGGCTGGGGTAAACGAGTGTCATTTAGCCGCACCCGTGATGCTGATCGCACAGGTTACCTATTTGTGTATGACGATCCACATATATTCTCTAGCCGTTATCAAGGCCGTTTAGAATACTCAGACAACGATGACGGTAAACGTCATTACCTCGATGTCAGCTACCCGTTTTTCTCGATTGATACGCCCTACAGTTACGGTGTTACAAGTTACTCTGACCAGCGCAGAGAATCTCTTTACTACCGTGGTGATGTAGTTAGCGAATTTGAGCAAAAGACCATATTAAACCGTGCTTACTTTGGTCACTCATCACAACTTGGCAATAGCTGGACTCAGCGTATCAAACTCGGGGTAGAAAATCGTAAGGATACTTTCAAGGCCATATCATTAACAAATTTACCTATTGCTGAAGACCGAACGCTCAACTACCCCTATGTTAGTGCACAGTGGTTTGAAGATCATTACGTTAAGGTAAGAAATTTCGATAGCATCTACCGAACAGAAGATTTAAACCTCGGTTGGAATATCCACGCCTTACTCGGTTATTCGAGTAAAGACTTTAGCGACGATGCCAGCCGTACTATTTATTCGTTATCTTTATCAAAGGCGCATTACTCTGGAGACAACCAATTGTGGCGCTTTAAAGCAGACCTTGATGGCTACTGGAATGAAGAAACCGATGACGTAGAAAACCTGTTTGCCAGCACGCAGTTACAGTATTACCTCAATACCACACTAAGACAAAGCTGGTATGCCAAAGCCCGCCTACAATATGCAGAAAATCTCACAGCTGATAAGCAACTCACGATTGGTGGGGAGAATGGCCTGCGTGGATACCCGCTTGACTACCAAGTTGGCGACCGCAGCTTTTTAGTGACTTTAGAGAAGCGCTACTACTGGGAATATGACTTACTGCAATTGTTTAAAGTGGGTGGTGCCGCGTTTTATGATATTGGTAGAGCTTGGTATAACAACAAAGATAATGGCGATAACGGTAACGTGCTGCAAAATGTGGGAGTGGGCCTTCGCTTAGCGCCAAGCCGTGCCAATGCCGGTACGGTAATTCACCTAGATATTGCCGCACCAATTAACAAGCAAGATGATGATATCGACTCTGTGCAGTGGCTAGTAACGGTTAAAAATACCTTTTAAAGTAGTGTTATTGTTTAGCTAAAAAGCTAAAATCGAAACGTAAAATATTAATTTAGGAACCCTTTTGGACTTCGTCGAATTCTTTAACGAGCAATATCATTTAATCGTGACTGTCATCGCAGTTTTGCTTTACCCGCTGCTTCGTAAAACCACCAAAAAACTGCTGTTAAAAGCAATTAAAGGCAAAGCTGATCCGCATCGTGAATACCGTGCTGAGCTGTTGCTCAATATCATTCTTGCCATTGTCATGCTGTGTTTAGTATTGGTTTTTTGGGGTATAGAGCTACGCGGCTTACTAGTACTTGGCTCATCCATTTTTGCCATGCTAGGTGTCGCGCTTTTTGCAGCCTGGTCGTTACTAAGTAACCTAACAGCCTTCTTGTTGATGTTTATTCAAAACGACTGCCGCGTTGGCTTTTGGGTGAGAGTAATTGACGGTGCAAACTTCTTAGAAGGCCGCATTATCGAAATGGGACTAATGAACGTGGTACTTGAACACGTTGATGGTCACAAAGTGATTTACCCAAACAACATCTTTGTTACCCGCCCTGTGATGGTCCTAAAAAACCCACCTACGGCAACCAAAGCGCCAACCATAAAACGTATTTTAGGTCCAAAAAAGTAACGACTTTAAGTTAACGAGATGCTTGCTAAAGAGGTGTTTTTTTTCTGCTTCCATAGGCGATTAATATAAAACTAAATAAAATGACTAGAGGGTGAAATAACACAATGTGAACAACACTTTGCTCAGTAAAAAAGCCGTGCGTAAGTGAAATAGCAAGCGTGCATAAGCCTGTATAAAATAGAAAAATTTTCATCTTTGATCCTTTAGTCATTCTTACGACAAGTAAGTAAAAAAACTATAAAACTTGTACTTGCTCTAAGGTCAAGTATTAGATGGGGACAGGCGGATACAAAAAAGCCAAACAGGTAGTTTGGCTTTTTGAATTACAGAATAGGGTATTAGTTATTTAATTCTGCGGTTTTTAACTCGTCTTCAATATCACTTATTTCATCAATAAAGTTTTCGAGCTGTTGTTCAACTAGGCTGTTTGCGTGAGCAAAGTAAGCAAGATGGAATACGGCATCCCCCTCGTTTACCAGCGGCATTGTTTGCTGACCAATGACAATACCGCTGCGTGGCGCTAGTAACTCAAGCTCAGCATCACCAAGAGGGCTACTAATATAAGCTAGAACCTGCCCTTTCATTACTCGCTCACCGAGTGATACTTGTGCACGAACAATACCGTCAACTTCAGCGCGTACCCAACTCGTCGAGCTTGCAATAATCGGCTCTGGTAGCTTTTTAGCACGCTTGCCACGCACCATTTTTAAATGGCGCATGACATAGTCAACACCTTGCACACCAGCTGCAATGGCTATTGGGTCAAAGCGTAGCGCTTCGCCGGCTTCATAGGTAATAACGGGTATTCCTAAATTGGCCGCTTCACTGCGCAATGAGCCATTACGAAGTGACGCGTCAATCACCGCTGGAGTACCAAACGCTTTTGCCATAGCCGCCGTTGCAGGGTCGCTCAAATTGGCACGAATTTGTGGCAAGTTAGTTCGGTGAATTGCACCTGTGTGCAAATCAATAATATGCGTACAATGCATTGCCACCTGAGTAAAAAACGCATTCGCCATTCGCCCTGCTAACGAGCCTCGTGTTGAGCCCGGAAAACTGCGGTTCATGTCACGGCGGTCTGGTAAATAGCGTGACTTGTGAATAAAGCCAAACACATTCACAATCGGTACCGCAATAATAGTACCGCGCAATTGCTCTGGATCGATTTTAGCAAGCAACTGCCTAACAACCTCAACACCATTGAGCTCATCACCGTGAATTGCAGCACATACCATTAATACAGGCCCTTGCTGCACACCATTGACGACTTCAATTGGAATATTTAACGGCGAGTGGGTGTAAAGCTTGGCAGCTTCAATCGCAAATGTTTTACGTTCGCCAACACCAACCGTATCGCCTAAAATTGAAAACGGTGTATTTTTCTTAACCTTAGCCACGCACTTTTCCTTTTAATAGAGCGCTTATTTTCCTATGGGTAAAGGCTTAACCTTTACCACGCGTTGCAGTTCTTTTTGATGCCGCTGTTTTTTCAATAAACTCAACAATCATGCCTGCAATGTCTTTGCCGGTTGCAACTTCAATACCTTCAAGACCAGGTGATGAGTTAACCTCCATCACCAATGGACCACGTGCAGAGCGAAGTAAATCAACACCCGCTACGTTTAAACCCATCGCTTTAGCAGCTGCAACCGCTGTTCTTCTCTCTTCTGGAGTAATACGAACCAATGTCGCACTACCACCTCGGTGTAAATTAGAGCGAAATTCACCTTCTTGCGCTTGACGCTTCATCGCAGCAATTACTTTATCGCCTAATACAAAACAGCGAATGTCCGCACCGCCCGCTTCTTTGATATACTCTTGCACCATAATATTGGCTTTTAAGCCCATAAACGCTTCAATTACACTTTCTGCAGCTTTACGTGTTTCAGCTAATACCACACCAATACCTTGGGTACCTTCAAGTAGCTTAATAACCACTGGTGTGCCACCCACCATGCTTAATAAATCTTTTACATCATCAGGTTTACTTGCAAAGCCTGTTACTGGCATACCCACACCTTTACGTGAAAGTAGCTGTAATGAACGTAACTTATCGCGTGAGCGAGTGATCGCCACTGATTCATTGACAGGGAATACCCCCATCATTTCAAACTGACGTAATACCGCACAGCCATAAAAGGTCACTGATGAACCAATACGCGGTACGATAGCGTCAAAATCTTTTAAATTTTCACCGCGGTAATGGATTTCAGGCTGCTCTGAATTGATGTTCATATAACAACGAAGTGCATCAATTACTTTCACTTCGTGACCACGTTGCTCTGCTGCTTCAATTAAGCGACGTGTTGAATATAAATTTTGGTTGCGAGATAAAATACCAAGTTTCATAGTTAAAAACCTTAACTGATAAACTCATACACGTAACAACGTGTGATAAGTCCTTTTCCTATAATAAATGAGATAAAGCCGGATCAACGACTATGCGATTTTCCATTGCTGTACGCCCTAACAACATTCTAAACTTCATTGTTGAACGGTTACTTAAAGTCACCCTTACAGGCCAGCTTTGGGTTCCTGCGACTAATTTTGTTTCAATAAAGTAGCGTAGCTCACGCTGACCGCTTGAACTGGTCACATACTTACGCTCAACTACTTTGGCGCGACACTCTACCGTTGTTTCTACATCGTCTTGTAGAGGATGGGTAGTAAATTTCACCCATGCTTCGCCATTTTCTGAAAATTCCTCAATGTCAAAAGCATGAATACATGAAGTTCTCGCTCCGGTATCAACTTTTGCTTTGATTTTTTCTATTCCCAGTTCAGGCAGGCCAAGCCACTCTCGCCAGCCAACAATAATTTTTGCGCTCATTAATGTGCCCTCTATAAAAAAGTGTCTTATACGCTACAGAGCTAGAAACACCAACGAAATATATTTATCCCCTCGATAAATCGATTTCATTAATATAGTCTTGACTATACTAATGTATATACTCAACTATATCGCACTATTTGTAAAACGAGAGTTCAATATGATCAATGGGTTACTTCATGTCTTAATCTTAGACGAACAAGGCGGTGCACGTGCTATTGAAAATAGTACTGAGCTGCAAAATTGGCAACCCGAACACGGAAAACTTTGGGTGCACATGGACTACAGTCAAGCTGAAGCCGTTGAATGGCTTGAGCAAAGTAATTTATTAACTGATTACGAACTTGAGTCGCTGATTGCCGATGAAACACGCCCGCGTTTAAGTAAAGTCACTAATGGTAATATGCTGTTTTTACGTGGAGTTAACTTAAACCCAGCGCAAAGTCCAGAAGACATGGTCTCGCTACGCTTGTTTATTAACGAAAACATTGTGGTCACAACACGTAAGCGCCGTTTATTATCGGTGCAAGATATTGTTGAATCGTTCGATGGCAGCAATGGTCCTTGCACAATTTCTGAGTTAGTGTGCCAATTAGCGCAAAACCTAACCTCGCGTATGCAAGCTGTTATCGACAATTTAGATGACACACTCGATGGATTTGAAGATGAAATTGATGAACCAAACAAAGGCTTTGATCATCAATCATTAGCACAAATTCGCCGCCAGACAATCGCGTTAAAACGTTATCTACGGCCACAAAAAGAAGCACTTATTACTTTGTTAAACAACAAGTATAAGTGGTTAGATGAAGACGATAAGGCACGCTTAAACGAAACAACTAATATGTTGATCCGTTATTTAGAAGAGCTAGATAGCTCAATTGAACGCGCGCAAATTATTCAACAAGCAATTACTAGCCAAGTATCTGAGCAACTAAATCAGCGCATGTATGTGATGTCGGTGGTTGCTGCATTGTTTTTACCACTTGGCTTCTTAACAGGCTTATTAGGTGTAAACGTAGGCGGTATTCCGGGCACTGAAAGCCCTTACGCATTTAGCTTGTTTATTATTTTCTTGGTGGTGCTAACCGTTGGGATTGGCATTTACTTTAAAAATAAAAAATGGCTATAGCTCGACAACCTTTTTAATTAAATCAAGGCGGACGGCATGTTCGCCTTTTTTTGTTGCCAAAATCAGGTGCTCGCCACCGGAGTTGAGTATCTTCAAGGTCTTTGCCTTACCTTCTAACTGCTCACCAGATTCTAAGGTAATGCGTAATAAAGAGTTATGCATGCACCATAATTCATATTTATCGTAGTCGCCACAGGCGATGGGTTGATAAGTCATTGGCTTTTGAGACTGCTGAAGGAATAAATCGAGCTTAGAAGATATTAAAGTGAAGAGCAAATGGCGCTCTCGGCAGGGATCGAACCTGCAACTTAGCCTCCGGAGGGCCACGTGATATCCATTTCACCACGAGAGCACATTTGTCGTCATCAATACTGACTCGCGATATCAGCATGACAACCCGGCAATGATAATGGCATCTTGTGCTAAATGCTAGCATCGAGGCCTTTATATGCACATAAATTCAGCAATTTGCATTAAAACACTTCACTTTCGTGCAGAACCAAGGTATTAACGTATACTTAATAAAATTAATAACAAGGTGGCAGTATTGCCATGTAAGGGGAATTTGATCATGAGTTTAATGTCTACAGAGCAAGTCGCGGAGTTTTTAGGTGTAAAAGTCGAACGCGTAAAACGTCTTGCTCGCGAGCATTTACTGATCTCGAAATCACAAGATGACAAAGGGGAGCCTTTGTTTGAACAAGAAGATGTAAAAAAATATAAAGAACTTGCTGAGCGAATTGGCGGTCTTTAATTTTTAGCTTTTTCTATGAAGTGGTTAAGCTGTGTAAGCAGTGGCGCCACTTTATCCATTGCACCGCGTTGTTCATACCAACAAATACATAAAAGCAAAAACAGCGCATGAAATGCCGCGAGCTTTTCAACTGATAAGTAAAACTCGTGATGTTCGCACACTAACGCTTGATATCCTTTAAGTAAAGCCAGTTGCTGCTCATCATTTAACGCAAAGCTCACTACCAGCGCAGCTAAGTCAAAATAAACATCGTTGCTTTTGGCATACTCAAAGTCGATTAAAAACATCCCCGTCTCATTCACAATGATATTTTCTTTCACTAAATCATTATGACAAAAGCCCATGTCTTTAGGCGCTGAAGCAATATAAGCCAGAGACTGTTTTATTAGCTCTGAATGTTGCTGGTACCGCGCTGTTTGCTGGTAGTAGTTAATTTCGTAGGCAATATCCATCGGTTCAGTAAGCACAGGGTAACGATGTAAATTAACTAAGTCGGGCAATAAGCTACTACCAAACTCACCGCTGGCAATGCTGCCTGCCACGTATTCGAAAATAGCCGTATCGGTTGCTTGTTCTAACCAAAGTGGGGCTGGGCAGCAGCTTTGCTTTGCAAAATGCGCTTGCGCCGCAAGGCCAATCGCCGGCCAGTGGTCGCGATAGTGCTTAACCAAGAAATCTTGGCTTGCTGTTTTAACTAGGTAGTTATCATTGCTTAGCCCCTCAACCAGCGGGCTGATTGAGGTGATAACTAAACGTGAGTTGAAGCGCGTAAAAAGCGCGTGAATTTGTTGCTCAGTTTTCATCTATAGCTGTGCAAGCGGCTTAGCCTGATGCTGCTCGTATTCTTCATACCAGGTTTTAAAGCCCCACGCGGCCATAATGGTGTAAAACACGAAAAGTACTAAGGTTGGGTAATACCCTTTTTCAAAGTATAGGTACATAGATGCCGCATCAATCACAATCCAATACAACCAGTTTTCCAGTACCTTCTTGGCAACAAGGTAGGTTGTCACCACTGCAAAACAGGTGGTAAAGCTGTCTAAATAAGCAAAATCAGCGTGGGTGTAATTGGTCATCACAAAACCAATGGCAACTGAGGCCAGTGAGGTGGCAAGCAAAATCACCGCATGACGCTTTAACGACCATGAAATAATGGGCAGATGATCTTTATTATTCATGCCCCTGCGCCAAACCACCCAACCATATACCGCCATATACATATAGTAAAAATTAAGTAGCGACTCCATCAACAGTGCGCCATTCCAGTACATTACGGTATAAATAAAGGTGCTCACAAACGCGGCTGGCCAACACCATAAGCTTTCTTTAATCGCTAACAGTAAATACGCCATCGATAAGGCAACAGCAATATATTCCCAATGCGACATGGCAGTAAAGCCTGAGAAGGTTTCGCTTAAAAATTCCATAACACGCGCTACTTTAGGGTTTAGTCTTCGCTAGGCGACAAGTCACCATGTAAGAATTTACAGACAAAAATAGCTTTACCAAACTCTTCATAAGAACGTTTGATTTCAGTATTAAGTACAGACATCACTAAATCATAGTCACCAAAAATCTGAGTAGATAAGGTATTGGTGATCACTTTAAGCCCTTCGTAACTGTTTACACGGTCAATAAAACCTTTGATAAACGGAATGTAGTCTTGATGTAGTGGGTACTTACTGATCTCTACTGAAAGTTTCATTATGATTTACCGAGTCTTTGAAAAGTATTGCATTGTAACCCGCTTATACTAACAAGTCATGGCTATGGTTATTTTTTAGTGTAAAATCAGCCCCGATAAACATTGAGGATTCATTATGGCACGCCGCATCACTTACAAATTTAAAAACCAGCCTCGCGAAATCAATTTTGCAAAAGATAAATACCGCGATATGTACCATGCCATTGCTGCGGCTGAAGGCATTGATTTAACCAATTATTTAAAGATGGAACAGCAAGTCGAAATGACTTCAAAAGGCTCTGCAGCAGTACGTAACTTTCGTGACCAAGAATTCGCACGAATGGGTTTCAGTGACGTGTATTTTATTAAAGAGTAACAAAGTTACTCTTGATACTCGTAGCTTACACGTGGGGTGATATTACAGAGTAATTCGTAAGGAATGGTTGTTGCGCACTGGGCAATCTCTTCAACGGGTAGCTCAGGCCCCCACATAATCACCTCATCACCAACTTTGATGTTGTCGCGGTTATCACCAATATCCACCGTGATCATATCCATCGCTACACTGCCAACAATACCATAGCGTTGTGATTTGATAACTACAGGTGTGCCCTGCTCGGCATGGCGTGGATAACCATCGCCATAGCCCATCGCAACCACCGCAAGCTTAGTCGGTTTATCGCTGTGCCAACGCCCGCCATAGCCAACACACTGATCGGCATCGACATCGCGTATCGCGATAACTCGCGTTGTTAAACGCATAACAGGCTCTAGTCCGTGCTGCTGCCCTACACCATTAAGCATTGGCGATACGCCATAAAGCATCAAGCCAGGGCGCACCCACTCACCATGGCCTTTTGGCCAAGCAATAATGCCAGCAGAGTTTGCAAGGCAATGCTGCTCACTTTTGCCTTCTGCCAATGAATCAAATAAGGCAATTTGCTGAGAGGTCTTTTCATCATTGATGTCATCGGCGCACGAGAAATGCGTCATTAACTTAATGTCATCACGGGCATTTGGGCTTGCTTTTAAGCGACTGTAGAAAGACTCAAATTGCGATGGCGCAATACCCAGTCGATGCATCCCCGTATTCACCTTTAACCAGCATGCAATTGGTGCATCAAGGCTTGTGTTTTCAAGCGTTGTCAGTTGATTTTCATCGTGAATAATGGTTTGAAAGTTATTGGCAAGCAAGATAGGTAAATCATCTTTATGGAAAAAACCTTCAAGCAATACAATCGGTTTTGTCAGTCCACCTGCACGTAGCGCTAACGCTTCGTCTATTCGAGCAACCGCAAAAGCATCGGCATCATTTAGATATTGGGCAATTTTTACTAAGCCATGGCCATAGGCGTTGGCTTTAAGCACTGCCATTACTTTGCAACCAGGCGCAAAGCGCTTCACTTGTGCTAAATTATGAGCAAGTGCTTTTAGGTTGATTTCGGCAATGGCTAAGCGCATTAGTATTCGTCGTCCATAGCTGGACCCGCGTAGTTATCAAAACGCGAGAATTGACCTTGGAAGGTTAAACGTACTTTACCGATTGGACCGTTACGTTGCTTACCTATAATGATTTCGGCCACGCCTTTTTCTGCACTGTCTTCGTTATATACTTCATCACGGTAAATAAACATGATTAAGTCGGCATCCTGCTCGATTGAGCCTGATTCACGTAAGTCGGAGTTGATTGGGCGTTTATCGGCACGTTGCTCTAGGGTACGGTTAAGCTGCGATAGTGCAATAACCGGACACTGCAGTTCTTTTGCCAGTGCTTTTAATGAACGAGAGATTTCAGCGATCTCTAAAGTACGGTTATCCGACAAGCTTGGCACACGCATTAGCTGCAAGTAATCGACCATGATCATACTAATACCGCCATGGTCGCGGGCAATACGACGTGCACGCGAACGCACATCTGTAGGTGTTAGGCCCGATGCATCATCAACATACATCTTACCTTTTTCCATCAACAAACCCATGGTTGACGACAGACGCGCCCAATCGTCATCATCTAGCTGGCCGGTACGAACCTTAGTTTGGTTAATACGACCTAGCGATGCTAGCATCCTCATCATGATTTGCTCTGAAGGCATCTCTAATGAGTAAATAAGTACAGGCTTATCTTGTGTCATGGCGGCGTGTTCGGCTAAGTTCATCGCAAAGGTTGTTTTACCCATCGATGGACGTGCCGCCACAATGATAAGGTCAGAAGGCTGCATACCCGCCGTCATTTTATCCAGATCGGTATAGCCGGTACTTACACCCGTCACACCATCTTGTGGCGACTGATAAAGCTCTTCAATCTTATCAACGGTTTTTTCTAAGATACTATGTAAGTTTTGTGGGCCTTCGGTGCTTTTACTACGCTGCTCAGCAATTTTGAATACTTTACTTTCAGCAAAATCAAGCAGGTCATGACTAGTTCGCCCCTCGGGGCTAAAACCAGCTTCTGCAATTTCGTTCGCAACACCAATCATTTCACGAATAACAGCACGCTCTCGTACGATATTCGCGTAAGCATCAATGTTCGCCGCACTTGGCGTGTTCTTGGCAATTTCAGCAAGGTAGGCAAAACCACCAACACTACTTAACTGATTGTTTTTCTCTAAGCTCTCAGAAATAGTGATCAAATCGATTGGATCACCCCCTTCAGCAAGATTCACCATTGCTTCAAAAATGAGCTTATGGGTGCGGGTATAAAAATCCTGTGCAACCACTAACTCAGCAACACGGTCAAACGCTTGATTATCAAGCATTAAACCACCTAAAACAGATTGCTCAGCTTCTATTGAATGGGGAGGGACTTTTAACGTATCGACTTGCTTATCTGGTTTGGCCATAACATCACAAAACTAAAATTGAATGGCTCTATTCTATCTACTTGCTAAGGCTCTGCAAATAGTAAAGCGGGAAAACTTCCCGCTTTATTGTAATTGAGTGAACTGTAATCGTTATTTCTGTTTACGAAGTTCAATGCGTCCGCTAATCGTATCCATTTCTATATCAGCATCCCCACCGTTAATACTAAATTCTAAGTCGCTAGATGGGCCGTATTTCGCCTTCGTTGCTCTGTCATCACTAAGCTCATTAACGATTTTACCGTTAGCGTGAGCTTCAATTTCAAACTTTGCCGATACATCAGCTGGGAAGTAAAACTCGGCGTCTCCACTGACTGATTCAAAACGAATATTGGCATCTTCAAGCAGCTTATTGATGTGAACTTCAGCTTCACCGTTAACGGTATTAATACGCAGTTTTTTAATTGCATCAAATGCAAAGTCGATATCACCGTTTACGTTTTCAAGACGCACATCTTGCGCTTTGGTCTTTGACTTAATGTCGCCATTCACCGCGGTAAAGCGTAAAGCACCTTGTGAGTTTTTATCGTTAATTTCACCATTAACGGTTTCAAAGCGAATATCACCGTTTAAGTCGTGGGCATTTACATCGCCATTGACCGTTTCAAAGCTCATGTTGCCGCGAATATCTTGCACTGTGATATCACCGTTGACGGTATCAATCTCTGCGCCCGCTTCAAGCTCTTTAGCACTAACTGTGACATTCACCCCAGCAAATTCAAGCTCACTGCTTTTTGGCATGTAAATGGTTAAACGAGAACCGTCACCACTATTCCAGCCACCTAAGTTACGCGGCATTTTTACGATAAATTCAACACGGCTGCCTTCAACCTCTAAACGATAACCTTGTGCTTTATCGTCAAGCTCACCTTCGATTTTAAGTTGTGGTTTATCCCACCCTTCAATGCGTACATCACCACGTTGGTTTTCAATAAAAATGCGTTTATTTGCAGGTACATCAATTTGTTCATTAATGGTTTGTCCTGCCATTGCCATCAGTGGCAGTAATCCTAAAGTTAAGGCTAGTAATTTCATAATTGTCACTCCTAAATCGTTTGCCACTTCGGTGCATGCACCTTGTTAATTAAGTCCAGTTGTTGCTGATAAACCTGCGACAGCATTTGTAATAAAGCTGGGTTTTCAGGTTCATTCTCAAGTGCTTGCTTTATGGCACTTTCGGCTTCTTCTAACTCTTTTAGTTGCTGCTGCCAGTTATCGGTTAACGCAGGTTGATTTTGATACTGCACCAACAAACCTTGCTTTTGCTTAGTAAAATAATCGCTCATTGCCATCATGCTATTTGGCTCACCTTGGCCAACAAAAAGCTGTACGGTCAATAGTGCGGCAATACAACAAGCGGCAACTGCAGCGAGTTTATTCCAGCCATGGTTTGGCTTCTCAGTTTGCTCTGGTTGCCCTGTTGCAATTGCTCGCTCAACACCGGGCCAGAGATCTTTGTCTGGGCTAATATCTTGCTGCTGGTTAAGCGAGTCATTTAAAAATTGTTCAAATTCTGGCTTACTCATTTTCATACCACTCTTTTAATAACTGCCTTGCACGGTGAAATTGCGATTTACTTGAACCGACTGCCATATCAAGCATGCTTGCTATCTCTTCATGGCGATAGCCTTCAATTGCATGAAGTACAAACACCATACGTGCTCGCTCAGGTAGTCTCAGTACTAATTTGTCAAGGCCGTTAAAGCCGTCGCAATCTGCTGCGCTTTGCTCATCCATACCGCTTTGTTCAAAACTCACTACTTTTTGAAACCAGCTTTTATGTTTGCGAATGTAGCTAATCGCAATATTGCTGGTAACACTGTGTAACCAAGTCGAAAATTGTGAGCGTCCATCAAAGTTCGCGATTTTGTGCCACAACTGTACAAACACTTCTTGTGTTGCATCTTCGGCGTGCTCTTTGTCTGCAAGCAATCGCAAACATAGGCTATAAACCCGCTTCACATGCAACTCATAAAGTGTTGCATAGGCTGCTTGATCACCGCTTTTTACGCGCTCTATCAAGGCATGCTCACTTTGCTGGGCGAACGCTTGTTCTGCATCTATCAACATCCTGGATGTTGTCCTTTATGATTATTGTTGTGAATTTAGTGTATTAGACGTAAGGAGGGATTCAAAAGGTTTAAATGAAATTAAATTTTTTTGTGTAAGCTACAAATAATTGAGCTTACACAATTTTATTTGGGGATTTACGTTATTCGGCAGGTGATGCTTCGCTTTCTTCTTCAGTTGTTTCTGCAGTTTTGTAGCTCCAACCTAAAAATACGATACGTGCCGAAGAAGCAGGCGTGCCGCCATTTTGTACTTGTAATAAACCCGCATCATAGTGAGCACCACTGCCCCCTGTTGCGGTAATTGTAGAGCCACGTACACTACCAAACAGCTCACCACTTCCCGATAGCTTCACCGTTGTCAAAGGGGCATAAATAGCCGCATATAAATTCGCAGCACCGCTAAATTGCACGCCATTTACACCATTAAATGATGAGTAGAATGATAACGACGGATGACCACTAGTAGTTAATCCTTCTTGCTCAGTAATAACTTTTGCGCCTGCGCCAATATTGACTTTTCCGGTTAATAACACAGTTAAACTACTGTCTTTTTTAATAGTCAGTGTTGTGCTCCCCGCCATCGAAAAGTCACCATCAATCAGTAAAATAACATCACCACCAGAAACTTCCATTTTGCCGTCACTGGTCATTTTGAGTCTATCAAGAGCAAAAATATACTCTTTGCTATTGCTACCATTAGCTTGGTTCTGTGCTTTAGAGTTAAACAAGAAAACATCAGCAAGGCTTGGCATAATAACTTGGCTACCACCGCGACTAAAATAGCCCTTTTCAGTATTAAGCTTAAATTGTTGCGTAGGACCTACGGAAATAGAGCTGTAACTGCTTACTTGGTCTGTGATGCCTGTCATTTTCTCTGGCAAAATTAACGGGTCGCAACTGGTATCTGGGTTTGTAGGGTCATAATCGGGTGCAGCTGGATCGGCTACAGTTACCGGTTCAACATTCGGGTTCACGTTAAATTTACGATCACTATAATGCACACCATCTTGCTGGTTATTGCTGGTATCTTTAAAATCGCCTGAACCGCCATACATAATATCCAACGCTTCGCCTTGGCTATTCGTGATGAATGTTGACCACTGCATTTTTGCATCACCATTGGCTCGCACAACCCCCGAAACAGTCCCGCCACGATGGGTATAATAACCACGGGTATAGACATTACCGTCTACACGTAAACCACTGCCAGGAGAGATATAAACACCGGAGTTCGAATGGATATTACCAATAATTGGTGATGAGCCATTTAAGTAAATAACTCCGGTCGCTTTTACATCGCCCTTTATCGGTGAATGACCCGATAGCACTACATCTGAATCACCAGCAATCGTTGAAACATCACCATCATTTGACTTGGTTTCTTCGTAGGTGCCTTTGCTCGAGTCATAGCTATCGATACTACCACTGCCCGATAAATCGACTCCCTTACAGCCCACCATCGCATTAGTGAAAACAGAGCTACCTTTCGCGCCTTGTACTGCAAAACGGGCGACTAAGTTACTTTGTGCGTCACCATCAAATCGTTGCCCTAAGCTTGCAATTTCAAGCTCACCAGCAGCATTTTGACTTAAACTGGCATTAAAAATGGCATCATCAGCAATAACACCAGAGCCCGATGCGTTACTGGTTTTACTGATCAAATCTTCAACCGCTAATACACCTTCCTCATTCAAGGTTTGTTGCAATAACTTAGCTTGTTCAAACACACCTTTTTCAGCCATTAAGCGGCTGTTTAATTTCTTTTGAAAGTTGCCACTTAAACGTTCTTGAACAACGTTTTCACGTAGCGAACTAAGCACCACTATGCTAGCCATACTGGTCAAGATCAACACTGTAATTAGGGTAAAACCATTTTGCTTGTTATACACTGCCAGCTCCGTATGCTTTGACTAATATTGCATTAGTTAAGGCAATATCAATGTTAATACCATTACCGAACTGAGCTGGTAAATCATTTGGCTTTACAGTGACTGTGACAAGCTCACCGGCGATATCAAATGACAAAGCTTCGATTCCTGTCAGTAATCGCTCTGAGGCAGCACCATCGAGTGAACACATTAAGTTGCTACCATTTAAGCTATATACTTCAACCACCTGCGCAGTTGTCGCAGAGCCATCACAAGCAATCACTCCGCTAGGTTGAGTAATGGTAATCGTGCTTTTATCTGCACTGATGGTCGGTGTTAGTTGTGCCTGCTTTATGCTGCGGGTGAATACTTTACTAGTATAGCGAATCACTTCTTGAGCGTTTTCAAGCTCTTTACTTACTTCAATCGTGCTTTTTATCGCCGAGTAAGACAAGCTCACTCCCGCTAATAAAAAAGCGCCGGCAGCCAATGCCACCATCAGTTCAACTAAGGTAAAACCCTGAACGTGTTTATTCATGAGCACACTGCCGTTAAATCAGGAAAACTGGCATTTAGACTAATTTGATTTTCTGCATTGTCTGTCATGCGTTTATCAACCCAAGCCACATTAATTTGCATGTCATCACTGTAAGTAGCTGGGATCGTCAGCTGATAATCACTCACTTGTGGCGCGAGCGAAGCTCTAAATATCGCGTCTTGAAAAAGTGCGGTATTAGTTTTTTGAATTTCACAAATGCGTGGCCACAAACGCTCAATGGTGTTTTGCCCTTGAATAAGTGACACAGTGTAATCAAAACTATTGGTTGCATATTGCAGCGATTTTAGCTGCGCTGCCGCCAAGCCTAATAATGCGATGCCAGCGATCACCACTGAAATCATCACTTCTAATAATGAAAAGCCTGCCTGCTTATTCATGCACATCCTCGCTGTGAATTTTCTACTAACCAGTTTTGGCCACTTTTAAGCACACACATCACGTAATCAGTGGTATTTGTGTGCTCATCTTTCACTAAAATTTCAGCTTGTTTATCAACTTCGCCACTGGCACTAATGGCCAATGCGACTAAATTGACGGCAACGCCGCTTTTTGTGACCGAAAATTCTTTTAAAACCGTGTCTACGCCGCCCTCGTTGAGGGTCACTTGCCAACTATTATTACTAACAGCTAGGTTAATAGGTTTGTCGCGTTTGACCGCTTCACTGCGTGCAAATTTATAAGCACTATTTAATTGATTTGCAGTAGTTACGACGCGATCTTGCAAAATTTGCTGACTAAAAGACGGGAAAGCAAGGGCTGCCATAATGCCAATAACACTCAGCACAACCATTAACTCAATTAAGGTAAACCCTGCAATTCGACGCAATTGTGTTACTCCCAGCAATCACTAAATGAAGCGCTATAACTACCATCATGTTTAACGGTTAAGTCACCACAGCGATCACTCGCTTGCGCCGAACCCGATTTAGGAGCGGCTTTTAAACTGTAGCCACGATTTTTAAAATCGCTTACAGCACCTGATACTTTATCTGTTGCTGTGTAAGTAAGGTTGTAATAGTCAGTATTTTGAGTTGCAAATGCATTGGGGTAGCCGCCATTTCGTGAATAAATTCGTTCAAGACTGGCGCTGTATTGCAGTAACTCTTGTTGAATATCTGCACGGCGACTACGTTGCATGTGCTCAGTGTAAGCTGGCAGTGCTACGCTATACAGAATCCCTAAAATAGCGATCACGATAAGAATTTCAACTAGTGTAAAGCCTGTTTGTTTACCCATTCCATGTGATACTAATGCACTTCTCAACCTTAACCCCTTAATACTTTTTAACCAGCATAATATAAATGACAGCGTTGTCAGTGTCAATTTTAACCAATTTACTTTTACTCATTCGATTATACTAATAAGAACAAAGAAATTAAGAAAAAAGAACGTATGTTCTTAAAATAGGTAATAATATAGGGTTAGTATTTGTATGTTTAAAATATAGAAACCAATACTATTGGATGGCAACTGAAGAAGCAATAGCGGTACAAAATGCTACAATTTATAAATTTCAGGCACAAAAAAGCCGCACCTAAGTGCGGCTTTTTTTACTTAATATTGCTATTAAGCTTCAGCGATAACGATTACTTTGATAGTAGCCGATACGTCTGAGTGTACTGCGATTGCTACGTCAAATTCGCCAGTCTCACGGATAGTACCTAGAGGTAAACGAACTTCTGATTTAGCAACTTCAACGCCAACAGCTGAAATAGCTTCAGCGATGTCGCGAGTACCGATAGAACCGAATAACTTGCCTTCGTCACCAGCTTTAGAAACTAGTGTAACTTCAGCTAATGCTTCTAACTTGTCAGCGCGAGCTTGAGCAGCAGCTAGATCTTCAGCGATCTTAGCTTCTAAATCAGCACGACGTGCTTCGAAAGTTTCGATGTTAGCTTTAGTTGCAGGAACTGCCTTACCTTGTGGGAAAAGGAAGTTACGTGCGAAGCCAGATTTAACTACAACCTGGTCACCTAGGCCACCTAGGTTTGCGATCTTGTCTAGTAGAATAACTTGCATGTCTCTACACCTTTTAAAAACTGTTAATCCGCTGCTTACTTATGTAAGTCAGTGTATGGAAGAAGGGCTAAGTAGCGAGCACGCTTGATAGCAGTTGCTAGCTGACGCTGATATTTAGCGCTAGTACCTGTGATACGGCTAGGTACGATTTTGCCACTTTCTGTAACATAGTTTCTAAGAGTAGCTAGATCTTTATAATCGATTTGTTGTACGCCTTCCGCTTTGAAGCGGCAGAACTTACGACGTCTGAAATAACGTGCCATGAGTAAAATTCCTCAAAAAATTCTTTCTATATGTTGAGCATGCAAGACCAATTGGCTTAAGCCGTTTCGGCCTTCGTGACGGTTTAAAAACCCCGTCACTTGCACTTGTTGCCCAACGTGCAATTGTTGAGTTTGTTGTTGCATTGGCGTGCCGCTGGCAACAACTTGAAGCCTGACATAACTATTACGGTTAAGGTCTGCTTCAACTTGCATCGATTTATGTTCAAGAACAAAAATACAATGCGGTATACCAGCAGGGCTTTGACTATATTTAGGTGTTTTACAAACAACCCCAGATAGTGTCAGCTGATTCATATAAGGATTAAGCGGTTGGCTCATCTTTTTGTCTCAACTGCAAGCGCCATGCTTGAACTCAAAACGATTAAGCAGCTGGTGCTTCTTTCTTCTCTTCTTTCGCAAGAGGAGATGCTTCAGTTACAGCGTCTTTAGTACGCATAACTAAGTTACGAAGCACTGCATCGTTGTAGCGGAAAGTAGTTTCTAGCTCGCTGATTACTTCAGTAGGTGCTTCAACGTTCATAAGAACATAATGAGCTTTGTGAAGCTTGTCGATTGGGTAAGCCAATTGACGACGGCCCCAGTCTTCAAGACGGTGGATAGTACCACCAGCTTCAGTGATAGAACCAGTATAACGTTCGATCATACCAGGTACTTGCTCACTCTGATCAGGGTGAACCATGAATACGATTTCGTAATGACGCATGGATATTCCTTACGGTTAATAGAGCCTTCTACCGTTTCGGCCAGTCGGTTTAAGGCAAGGAATTAAATTTAATAAGCCGAAATGAGCGCGCATTTTACGCTTAGATTGATAATTAAGCAAGATAAAACAGCAAGCCAAGCTAGATTATTGTGCTCTAATAATAATTTCTAAGCGCTAAAAACAAAAAACCCAGCCGAGGCTGGGTTTTTGAATTCTGAAAACTAAAATTACTTGATTTTAGCTTCTTTGAAAATCACGTGTTTACGAGCTTTAGGATCGTATTTTTTGATTTCCATTTTTTCAGGCATGTTACGCTTGTTCTTGTCGGTAGTGTAGAAAAAACCAGTACCAGCAGTTGAAACTAAACGGATCTTATCGCGCATGATTCAGTTCCTTAAACTTTTTCGCCACGAGCACGGATTTCTGTAAGAACCGCGTCGATGCCTTTTTTATCGATAATACGCATACCTTTAGTAGTAGTGCGTAGTGTTACAAAACGTTTTTCACTTTCAACCCAAAAACGGTGAGTTTGTAGGTTAGGTAGGAAACGACGTTTAGTCGCGTTTCTCGCGTGTGAACGGTGATTACCAACCGCTGGACGCTTACCTGTAACTTGACATACTTTAGACATGTCTATATATCTCCAATAACTTCGCTCGAGCTTAATTTTCCCTTAGGCCAGTATTTGTGCCCCGGGATAAATCGAAGGGCGCTCTTTATACAGCTTATACAGGCAAAGATCAAGTAACAGATCTTATCCAATCAGCTCATGTGTAAATTTGATAGCGGCTAATTATAAAGATCGAATGCCCTTAGGGAAAGTAAAAACTGCATTTAAATTAAACTAATTTCTAAAATCGCCCTAAACTGCTCATTTTTAACACACTCTCTAATACAGTTGGCTCTATATAAGCCCTCTTTCGGCAAACGAAACACAATTTTCACCACCCACTATGATGTGATCCAGCACATTTATATCGACTAAGGCTAAAGCTTGCTGCAATTTAGTGGTGATCAATTTATCGGCCTGACTAGGTTCAGCAACTCCACTTGGGTGGTTATGAGCAAGTATTAGTGCCGCCGCATTATTACGCAGCGCTGCTTTAACCACTTCACGGGGGTACACAGACGCAGCATTAATAGTGCCGTAAAAAAGTACTTCGTCTTTAATCAACTGGTTTTGACTATCTAAGTACAGCACCATAAATACTTCCTGCTGTAAGCCACGTAACTGAATAGTTAAATAGTCATACACGGCTTGTGGCGAGTTAAATAGTGCCTCGCGCTTACATTGCTCAAGCATATAGCGCCGGCTTAATTCAAGTACCGCTTGAAGCTGCACATACTTAGCAGCTCCTAAACCCTTTTGGGCACAAAACTCTTGTTCAGATGCATTAAATAAGTCGTGCAAAGTGCTGTTTATATCGAGCAGGTGCTCAGCCAGCTCAATGGCATTCATGCCCGGTACACCGGTACGTAAGAATATTGCTAATAACTCTGCATCTGAGAGTGCTTTGGCACCTTGGGCAAGTAACTTCTCCCGCGGTCTTGCTGATAAAGGTAAATCGGTTAATGGCATTGCTTCATCCTTAAAACAACTATTCCATATATTAAACTGTACTATAAAATTTAGTTTTTTCCTGTCTGTAGAAAAGAAAACTTCATGCTATCGGTAAAGATTTGCTATCGTTAGCCCATATCGACAAAGGTTAAATTTCACGTAATGACAAAATCAGTAAATAAAAAAATCCTGTTAGGTATGAGTGGTGGTATTGCAGCCTATAAATGCGCAGAACTTGTTCGCCGTTTAAAAGATCAAGGCTGTGAAGTAAAAGTCGTCATGACCGACTCAGCCAAACACTTTATTACTCCTTTAACAATGCAAGCGGTAAGCGGTGAGATTGTTTCTGATTCATTACTCGACCCAGCAGCAGAAGCCGCAATGGGTCATATCGAATTTGCCAAATGGGCAGACCTTATTTTAGTCGCCCCTGCAACCAGTAATATTTTAGCGAAAATGGCCATGGGTATTGCAGATGACTTACTGACGACCCTACTACTGGCTACCCCTGCAAAAGTGGCGGTTGCACCTGCCATGAACCAACAAATGTATGCCCACCCTGCTACACAAGCAAACCTTGCCACACTTAATGAGCGTGGCGTGGCTATTTGGGGCCCAGGTAAAGGCGAGCAAGCCTGTGGTGATGTAGGCGCAGGACGCATGTTAGAGCCTCATGAGTTAGTCGCGCTTTGTACACAACCTGAAGTAGAGCCATTACTTGCAGGCAAAACCATCACGATTACTGCAGGACCAACCCGAGAAGCCCTCGACCCGGTTCGTTATATCTCTAACCACAGCTCAGGCAAAATGGGTTATGCCCTTGCAGAAGCTGCACTTGCGCTAGGTGCAAAGGTAAATCTGATTTCAGGCCCCGTAACAATTAAAGCACCTGCTAATGCCCTGCTTACTAATATAGAAAGTGCTGAGCAATTACTTACCGCCTCAATGGAACTGGCCGCGCAATCGGATGCTTTTATCGGCTGTGCAGCAGTGGCTGATTACCGTGCAGCTGCAATTCATGAGCAAAAGATGAAAAAGCAAGGCGATGAACTAACCCTTACTTTAGTTAAGAACCCAGATGTCATCGCTAATGTCGCAGCACTTAGCGAAAACCGCCCTTATACCGTTGGCTTTGCGGCAGAAACTCAAGATGTTGCAAGCTATGCACAAGGTAAGTTAAAGAACAAAAATCTCGATATGATCTGCGCAAATGACGTATCAAAAGAAGGCCTTGGCTTTAATTCTGATCATAATGCTTTAACACTCTTCTGGCACAATGAGCAGCTAGATTTAGCAATGGGAAGTAAAAAAGATTTAGCCATGAGCGTAATGACTGAGCTTGCCAAGCGTTTGTAAAAATGCTGGAAAGAAACTGAATAAAACATTAACATAAGCCACTCATTTGCACAAAAAATGGCTTGTCTGACTCCCAACAGCGCAAGTAATAAATTATAAGAAAGGAATGGTCATGCCTGCGACAAAAAGAAGTAATCGCAAAGAGCAGATTCTGCAAGCACTCGCACAAATGTTAGAAACCAGCCCAGGTCAACGTATCACAACCGCAAAACTTGCGGCTGAGGTCGGTGTGTCTGAAGCTGCGTTATATCGTCATTTTCCGAGTAAAGCACGGATGTTTGAGGGCCTAATCGAGTTTATTGAAGATACCCTGTTATCACGCATTAACCTCATTTTAGAAAATGAGAAAGAAAGCCAAACACGTGTCTACAATATTTTGCTGTTATTGTTAGCCTTCGCCGAGAAAAACCCGGGCATTACCCGCATTTTGACCGGTGATGCCTTACAAGGTGAACAAGAGCGTTTACGTGAACGTGTACAAGGCTTATTTGAAAAGCTAGAAACTCAGTTCAAGCAAGTGCTACGCGAGCGCAAACTGCGCGAAGGTAAAGCATTCCAGTCAGACGAAAGCACCCTAGCCAACTTCTTACTCGCCTATGTAGAAGGTAAGATGAACCAATTCGTGCGCAGCGACTTTAAAGCAAAACCCAGTACACAATTTGAAAAGCAATGGCCAGAGTTACAAAAGATTTGGTTGTAGTTCAAGTTTTATTAGCTGGTAGTTAAACTACCAGCTTAATACCTACCTTATATACACTTGATTTGAAAAATATTTCTTTTTTGAGTTAGTTAATTGAATTTCGGCCTGGTTACCAACAAGCTGCAATAGTAAGCCCTGAGCAATTTCCCTTTCACCCAGTTTCGATTTCACAACAACTTCTTTTCCTATTGCTCCTTGCAACCTCGGTTTAGGGAAACTCGCTTTAGTAACTGGTTTTAGCCCTTCATTTTCAACAAACAAATTTAGACAATGCTGCTTAGCGGCACTGATCCAGTCATCATGGGATTTAACAATATCAACGTTATTTAAAAAGTGTATCAACGCACTATTTCGACTACTAAATTCACTCGAAACATCGGCCATATTTTTAACTTGCGCCCATTTACGAATAACAACGTACTTGCCTTGCGTGAGCCTCGCTAAACTCGTCGATGCGCCCGTCATCCGGCTATACCATTCGATTCTATAACAAGAAGAACCCAAGCTATGAAGTAGAATAGTCGTATTGCCAAATTCCTTAGTACTGCCCTCAATAACACTCACTTTCAATCCTTTAAGCAAAAGTAAATCAGACTTAAAGGATATGAAGAACAAGCCGTTATGATAATGAGTGACTTTCTTAGTAAGCCTAAGAAATATTCCTAGATTGCAGAGAATGGTTAAACAACTTAAAGGGGTAATCGAGATTAAAGAGCAAAGAATGATGATTCATTTTGAATATTGAGCGGAGTGGATTTTCTCCGCCCAAAAAGCAAAAAGCCCACAGTTTTCACTGTGGGCTTTCTTTAAATTTGGTGAGTCAGCCAATAAGCCGGGTTCTGTCGTGGATAATCATTCGTCTAGGCCATAAATTGCTCTATGGCTCAAGCAACCTACCCGGTTCTCACGTGGGCCACGCGTTCATTATTTAAAATGATAGAACCCTATTTGGTCTTGCTCCGGGTGGAGTTTACCTTGCAACCAACTGTTACCAGTGGCCCGGTGCGCTCTTACCGCACCCTTTCACCCTTACCAACCGAAGTTGGCGGTCTCCTCTCTGCTGCACTTGTCGTAGGCTCGCGCCCCCCAGCCGTTAGCTGGCACCCTGCCCTGTGGAGCCCGGACTTTCCTCCCCCTGCGTATTTTCGTTGCAGGCAGCGATTATCTCGGCTGACTCGGCGCGCAGTATACCTGAGCGCGCACGTCTATGCAGTAAAGAATTAGTCTTTTTCGTCAATAATTGCTTTATAAAGTGCATTTTTCTTCAAACCAAAATACTCAGCCACAACACCACAGGCTTTTTTCAGTGGCATTTCGGCTTCGAGTAAACCTAGCATGCGGCGCGCATCTTCTGGAATATCGTCACTTTGCTTTGCTTTACCCGGTAGCATCAGTACGATTTCACCACGCTGCTTAGTGGGATCATCCGTTAAGAACTGTTTTAGCTCGGCAACTGTGCCATTGAAAAAGGTTTCGAAAGTTTTGGTAAGTTCTTTGGCAAACACTACTGGCTGCTCTGCACCGAGAGCTGCTTCTAAATCATCAAGGCTCGCCATTATACGGTGGGTACTTTCATACATGATGCTAGTAATACCTGAGTTTACCGCTTCGATAAAAAAGCTCTGCCTTGCTTTACTCTTTGCAGGTGTAAAACCAATAAACTGAAAACGATCTGTTGGTAAACCAGAACAACACACCGCGGTAATTGCAGCACATGCCCCCGGCACCGGCGTGACGTGCGCGCCTTGTTCACGGCATAAATTAACCACCGCATAACCTGGGTCGCTAATAAGTGGCGTGCCGGCGTCAGATACCAGCGCAATATTCATTCCTTGCTCTAACCAATCTACAATTTGTTGCGCTTTTTGTTTCTCGTTATGGTCATGTAAAGCAAAGGTTTTTGCTTTGATATTAAAATGGCTTAACAACTTTCCTGTGTGACGAGTATCTTCAGCGGCTATTAAGTCAACCTCAGATAGGGTTTGGATGGCACGCTGGCTGATGTCATCAAAGTTACCAATAGGCGTGGCAACAATGTAAAGAGTGCCGATTTTATCTGAATTGTCCTCATTTAACATTGAGGTCTCCTGCGTCAGTCAGTAATATAAGCAAATCGCGTTAACGTATCGGGAAATCATTGTGCGACTTAAACTTGTTAGTCTATTAATTGTATTGTCAGGGTTATCGGCTTGTAGCACAACCGAAAAACCTCGAAATAGTGCAGAAAATCAATCGGGCCAATCGAGTATTGCCCTATCACAGCTAACCGACGCACAATCTATGTACCAAGCAGCGCTAAATCGTCAAGGCGCAGATAAAATACAGCTTTTATACACTGCGCGTGATGCTGCTATCAGTGAGGAGCGCTGGGCACTACTAGAAAAAGTCTGCCTTGAACTAGAAGCGACCCCAAGTGTAGACCAAATTCAAAACAAACTTTACATTGCTCTTGCACAAGAGCATCAAGGCAAAAGTGATTTAGCTTTAGCTCAGTTACAGCAGCTCGAGCCACAGTTAAGCCAGCCTGAACATCAAGCATGGCACCAATATTTAACTGCGCGTGTTTATGCATCGCAAGGCATGCCAAAACGAGCAATGCCTTTCTTTTTTAAAGCATCAACACTTAGCAGCGAAAACAATTTTATCGTTGCCAATCTAAACAAAGATTTATGGCAAAGCCTAACCCAGCTTTCATCGTACGCACTTGAGCGTTTTAATCGTGGCTCTGTGGTGCAACAAGGTTGGGTAAATTTAGCGCTCTATCACCAAGTGTATTTAGGTGCGCCTGTTGAGCTTCATCAAGCAATGAACAACTGGCTGCGTCGCTACCCGGGTCACCCAGCAGCTGAGGTGCTGCCTAAAAAGGTAACAGAGCTAGTACAAATTGAACCTTTAAATGTAAACCGCCTCGCAGTACTACTCCCTCAATCAGGCGCCAATGAGCGGTTAGGTGATGCACTAAAAGCTGGTGTGCTTGCTGCCTTAGATGGAAAATCATTAGAACAAACATTATTTATTGATGAGTCGCTATCAGCCGCTGAAATTACACTTAAACTCAGCGAATTTAATGCTGATTTTGTTATCGGCCCTTTATTAAAAACTAATATCGAAAAGCTAACCAACGCTCAAACACTAGTTGATTACCCAGTGATGCATTTAAACACCTTTGATGGTGAGCGAATTTCACAACAGCACTTTTTCTTTGCTTTAAGTCCTGAACATGAAGTTCAGCAAGCGTTAGAGCGATTTTTAACAGCGGGCTATCAAAAGCCGATGCTACTAGCGCCAAATAATAGTAACGGCCAACGCCTAGTTGAATACTTCAATTCGCAGTGGCAACGCTACAGCGAAGTTAAACCGCAAATTGGGCTTTACTCTGGTAAAGACGACATGCCGAAAACAATCACTGGCTTACTTGAAGTAGACCAAAGCAAAGAGCGTATTAAAGTTGCCAAATCGTTATTCAAGCAAGAAGTTGAAAGTGAAACTCGCTCGCGCAGCGATATTGATGTGATTTATATTTTAGGTGATGCTACTGAAACGCGTTTAATCAAGCCCTATTTAGACGTAAACGTAAGTACTTTTGCTGAGCGTATTCCGCTTTATGCCAGCTCAAAAAGCCACAGTAAGCAAATCGATAGAACCGACAAAGGCGATTTAGATGGCCTTTATTTTACGGAACTACCTTGGATGCTTGATGGTCAAATTCAACAACACAATTTACGCCAGCAATACGAAAGTTTATGGCCAGAAAACGCAGATATAAGCCAGCGCTTATTTGCCATGGCATTCGATGCAGCCAGTATGCTAGGTGATGTGAAGCAATTAAGCATGGTGCAAGGTAAACGCTTTAGTGGTATCAGTGGTCAACTGAGCATTGCCAGCAATGGCTATGTTACGCGCACTTTAGATTGGGCACAGTACAAGAATAAACAAATTATTGCGGTTGATTTAGCGACTGAGCAACCAATTCCATTATTTATGCAATCTGCCTTTGGAATTAACGCAGCTGAATAAGCTTTTTAAAACGTAGTAATAGCTCAAGGATGAAGCTATGTCTTGGTTTAAGCAATTATGGCAAAATAGCCGCGAAAAAGGCCTGTATTACGAAAAACAGGCTGAACAATATTTAATACAACATGGTTTAAAAGCCATTGAACGCAATTACTTATGTAAATACGGTGAGCTAGACCTAATAATGCGTGACGGGCAAACGCTGGTATTTGTAGAAGTAAAATTTAGAAAAAACGCCTTGCGTGGTGGCGCAAACTATGCGCTCAGCAAACAAAAGCAGCAACGATTAAGGCGCACGATTAGCCATTATCTTGCCGAGAAAAAAATCTCAAACCAGTCTATGCGGATAGATTATGTCGCTATAACAGGTGAGCTTAACAGCACCCTAAACTGGTTTAAAAATGTTCACTAACGCCGTTTGGCGTCGGCTTAATTTGGTAGGTTATGCAAGAAACGATAAAAAAAATCTTTACTGAAAATATTCAAGTTCAAATAGCGGCAGGTGAAGTACTGCCAAGCGCACTTGAATCAGCAGCATTCACCATTGCACAAAGCCTCATTAACGGCAATAAGCTGCTATGTTGTGGCACTCCTAGCTGTCATATGTTGGCACAGCACATGGCAGGGCTATTAATTAACTTTTATGAAACCGAGCGCCCTTGCCTACCCGCAGTTGCGCTTGCACAAGACCAAGTTAACTTAGGCGCAGCAGCCAATAACGATGAGCACGAAACCTTTGCACGACAAATTCGTGCATTTGCTCAGCAAGGCGACCTTTTATTAGCAATTGCAGTTAATGGTAATGAAAAGCAAATTATCTCAGCAGTTGAAGCGGCACTGACTCGTGATATGAAAGTGATTGTGCTTGTTGGTGATGACGGTGGTGAATTAGTTGGCTTACTTGGCCCAAATGACGTTGAAATTCGTGTGCCATCAAAGCGCCCAAGCCGTATCGTTGAGTCGCATTTAGTGAATTTGCACTGCCTCAGTGAACTTATCGATTTAACCTTATTCCCACAGGAAGAAAATTAATGTTTAAACAGTCTTTAATTGTTATTAGTACCGTTTTATTGCTGCAAGGCTGTGCAGCTGCCGTTGTCGCCGGTACAGCGGGCGCTGTAACTGCCGCGAATGATCGCCGCACAATCGGTTCACAAATCGACGATAACAACATCGAAATTAAAAGCTCTATCGCTATTAGCGAAAATGAGCGACTACATAAATTTGCCAACGTAAACGTTATCAGCGTCAATGGTATTGTGCTTATGATTGGTCAAGTTGCTAACGCAGAAATGAAAGACGAAGCACAACGCGCTATTGAGGGCGTTGATGGCATTCGTAAAATTCACAACCAAATTCGCATTGGTTCGAATATTGGTATGAGTACGCAAACACACGACTCTTGGTTAACCTCTAAAGTGAAAACGCAATTGCTTACCACAGAGAGTATTAGCAGCAATAACATCAAAGTTGTAACAGAGAATGGCGAAGTCTTTTTAATGGGCTTAGTGAGCGATTCTGAAGCGAATTTGGCGGTTGATGTAGCACGTAACGTATCAGGCGTTGAACGTGTTATTAAAGTGTTTGAATATCTGTAACGCTAAATAGTTAATTAATAATAAAAAACCCGCTAAATAGCGGGTTTTCTTTTGTCTGACTAAGGTTACTTAATCACTCGTAAGTGAGCACCTTTTTTCTTCTCTGGCTTAGCAGGTGGTTCATCATCTGGCGTAATATCGTCAGGTGTTTCAACACTTTCTAATACCGGAGCAAAATCGTCTTCGTCCTCGATGAATTCTTCTGCAGTAAATACAGTCCCTTCACCATTCTCACGTGCATAAATTGCGAGCACAGCACCCATAGGTACGTACACTTGCATTGGTTGGCCACCAAAGCGCGCATTGAAGCTCAGCTGTTGGTTGTCCATTGCAAATTGCGTTACCGCTGATGGGCTAATGTTCAAAACGATCTGACCGTCTTGCACAAACTGTGTTGGTACTTGTACAGCAGGAAAATCAGCGTTGACCACTAAGTGTGGTGTGCACTGATTATCAACAATCCAATCAAAGAAGGCGCGTAGTAAATAAGGACGATTAGGCGTCATTATAAACGGATCTCACGCTCAGCTTCAGTTAGTGAAGCTTGGAATGATTCACGCTCAAATAAACGCAACATGTATTCTTTAAGCTCTTTTGCGCCTGCACCATTAAGCTCAATGCCAAGCTCAGGTAAACGCCAAAGTAGTGGTGCTAAGTAACAATCAACTAAGCTGAACTCTTCACTCATGAAGTAAGGTGCTTCAGAGAAGATTGGTGCAATAGCAAGTAACGCCTCTGTAAGCTCTTTACGTGCTTGCGCAGCTTCGCTGCTACCGCTAGTGATTTTGTTAGCTAGGCTATACCAATCCGTGTCGATACGATGCATCATCAGACGACTACGGCCACGCATAACCGGATAAACTGGCATTAGTGGAGGATGAGGGAAACGTTCATCAAGGTATTCCATGATGATGTTTGCCTGATATAAACCAAGCTCACGATCGATCAGTGTTGGTACTGTACCGTAAGGGTTAATCTCATGAAGTGCTTCTGGCAGGTTATCCTTTTCAGCCAGGTGAATGTCAACACTTACACCTTTTTCAGCAAGTACGATACGTACTTGATGGCTATACATACAGTTAGCACCAGAAAACAGGGTCATTACAGGGCGCTTATTGGCAGCTACGGCCATGCCTACCTCCATTATATTACAAAAACAGCAATAGGGGCTTAAGCCCCTATCACAAAACTACCTTTCAAAATGCCCAGGATTAGTGAACATCTCTCCAGTATTCTTTCTTCAGCATGAATGCCAAGATAAATAGAATCACTAGGAAACCAATTACCTTTAGACCTAACGCTTCTGACTCTAAACGTGACGGCTCGCCAACGTAAGCTAAGAAGTTAGTTAAGTCACGAGCAGCACGATCGTACTCGTCAACACTCATTTCACCAGAACCATCTGTCTCAACGCCAACAACTTTAGTCACTGTGTGACCATGTTCTTCCACTTCTTCAGTGATTGGTGTTGGTAAGCCTTGTAGTTCTTGAAGAACGTGTGGCATACCTACCGATGGGAAAACAACGTTGTTTACGCCAAACGGACGAGATTCATCTTTATAGAATGACTTCAGGTAAGTATAGATCCAGTCAGTACCACGAACTCGCGCTACAAGCGTAAGATCCGGTGGCGCTGCGCCAAACCATTTAGCTGCGTCATCTTTATCAATCGCATTTTTGATGTGGCTACCTACTTTTGAGCCATCAAAAATTAGTTGCTCTTGACCAATCTCAGTAGGAATACCGATATCGCGGAACGTACGCTCATAACGTTGATACTGCATTTGGTGACAACCAAGACAGTAGTTCATGAACAATTTAGCACCGCGCTGTAAAGATGCGTTATCTTTAAGGTCAATGTTCGCATCCATTAAAGGAACCGAAGGACCTGCTGCCATTGTCAACGATGGCAACAATGCGAATAAACCGATAATTAGCTTTTTCATCATTTCGTCAACCTCGTTGGTAATGGCTTAGTTTTCTCATTCTTGCTGTAAACAAATAACAATACGAAGAACATGAAGTATGTCACAGTCGTGATTTGCGATAACAGCGTTTTGAAATCAGTTTGTGGTGTAGCACCAACCCAACCCAAGATAACGAAAGTTACCACGAATTGTGCGATGTTTAACTTGTGTAAGCCACAACGATAACGAATAGAGCGAACCGAACCACGGTCAATCCAAGGTAGTAACGCAAGCACTACGATAGATGCACCCATCGCCACAACACCCATTAACTTGTTAGGGATTGCACGTAGGATTGCGTAGAATGGCGTAAAGTACCAAACTGGGAAAATGTGCTCCGGTGTTTTCAGCGGGTTAGCTGCTTCGAAGTTTGGCGCTTCTAAGAAGAAACCATTCATCGCAGGCATAAAGAATACAACCCAACAGAATAAGATTAAGAAACCAACCACACCCACAATATCTTTTACTGTGTAGTAAGGGTGGAACGGGATTGCATCAACAATGTCTTTCTTGTTGGTGTAATACTCGTGGAATTTGAATTTAGGCTTATCTTCTTCAGCTACAGTGCCTTTCTTACGCTTGATTTCAACACCATCTGGGTTGTTTGAACCCACTTCGTGTAGTGCAACAATGTGTAAGAATACTAAGATAACGATTACTAAAGGTAATGCAATTACGTGTAGTGCAAAGAAGCGGTTAAGCGTAGCACCAGAAATTACGTAGTCACCACGGATCCAAAGCGTTAAATCATCACCAATAACCGGAATCGCACCGAATAGTGAAATGATTACCTGCGCACCCCAGAAAGACATTTGTCCCCAAGGAAGTAAGTAACCCATGAAAGCTTCAGCCATAAGCGCTAAGAAGATGAACATACCGAATAACCACAGTAATTCACGTGGTTTTTGGTAAGAACCGTAGATCATGCCACGGAACATGTGCAGGTATACAACGATAAAGAATGCTGATGCACCTGTTGAGTGAAGGTAACGAAGTAACCAACCGTATTCAACATCACGCATGATGTATTCTACCGATGCGAAAGCACCTTCAGCAGATGGTACGAAGTTCATTGTTAACCAGATACCAGTTACGATTTGGTTAACAAGTACTAACATGGCTAGAGAGCCAAAGAAGTACCAGAAGTTAAAGTTTTTTGGTGCTGGATACTGTGCAATATGCATGTTCCAAACACGTGTCATTGGAATACGATCGTCGATCCAACCAATAATTTTACCAAACATTACGCCACTCCTTTTTCTTCACCGACTAGAATAGTCGTGTCATCAAGGAAGGTATACGGAGGAATTTCTAGATTTAATGGTGCAGGTACAGATTGGAATACACGACCAGCCATATCAAATTTAGAACCGTGACACGGACAGAAGAAACCGTCGTCTGTGCCCTCTACTTTCTCACCAAAGCCACCTTGTAGGAAGCTAGGAGAACAACCTAAGTGCGTACAAATACCAACAGCAACGAAGATCTCAGGACGTTGCGAACGATATTCATTGGTTGATGATTCAGGTTGTTGAGGCTCTTCAGACGCAGGATCACGAAGTTGACCTTCATGTTCTTTCATCTGTTCAAGCATTCTTGGTGTACGATTAATAACCCAAACAGGTTTTCCTCGCCACTCAACACGTATTAATTGTCCTGGCTCAAGCTTGCTGATATCTACTTCTACAGGCGCACCCGCAGATTTAGCTCGCTCACTTGGATTCCAAGACGCAATAAAAGGAACAGCAGCCCCAGCCGCACCAACACCACCAACAACAGAGGTAGCTATGGTTAAAAAGCGACGTCGGCCATTGTCTACAGGCGCATTGCTCATCCACTTATCTCCACTATGATTCCCAACACTTGCCATATTGAGAACATCAGTTACAGCAGGTTAATTTTTAGAAATTTCAAAATAGACGCGATCATAATTAAAACCCTTGATTAAAACAAGGTTATTCACAGTCTCATGCTCGAATAAACCCTATTTAATAGATTATTAATTTAGGTTAGCTCGAGTATGAAGCCGCTGGTTATGATAACGCATATAAAAAAACAATATACTGACCAAGATCAACCTCACTAAGAGGAAACAGAATTCTGCATTAGCTGTTGTTGAACTCACTCACATTACTTGCCCCCCAATTGTAGCAAAAAATTTCATCAATTAACTGATGGATTTAAGCTAATTTTGCTAAATCTTGAAGTTTTTTTACTGTAATACGTACTAATTATTAACAACGGTTAAATATCGAACGAAAAAAGATAGGGTTTTGCGCTTCAGCTATCAGCTATCAGCTATCAGCTATCAGCTATCAGCTATCAGCTATCAGCTATCAGCTATCAGCTATCAGCTA
>NZ_JANHZR010000015.1:0-34202 GCF_041414715.1 Pseudoalteromonas sp. DY56-GL22
CACCCTAGGGTATAAAAGTCCCATGCAGTACGAACAAGTTAATTAAACCCCGTGTCTACTTTATCGGGGTCAGATCAATTTGCTTACAGCTTACAGCTTACAGCTTACAGCTTACAGCTTACAGCTAGTTTTAGATCTGACCTTGAATCGTCGCGACAATGCGTCTTACACCGCCATGATCTCGGTGTTCACCTAAATAGATGCCTTGCCAAGTACCTAGCATTAAACGGCCTTGGTTAATTGGAATGGTGAGTTCAGCACCTAATGTACTGCTTTTTATGTGGGCTGGCATGTCGTCATCACCTTCATAATCATGGCGGTAATAACTTTGTCGTTCAGGCACAAAATGATTGAAGTGACTTTCCATATCCATTCTAACTGTAGGATCTGCATTTTCGTTAATAGTTAAGCTTGCAGAAGTGTGTTGAATGAATAGGTGTAATAAGCCGACTTTGTATTGTGTTATCTCCGGAAGTTGCCGAAGAAGCTCGTCATCAATGATGTGAAAGCCTCGTGAGCGAGGCTTCAATTGAATGGTTTTTTGCTGCCAGCTCATAGTTTATCAAAGCTAACTTCAATATTGGCGTTACCATCAGCTGACGTGAATGGAATTAATACCTTGGCGCCTTCACATTTATGAGCAATTGTATGTCCCTTACCAGACACTACAACTGGCGTTGCCATATCAAACTCATAGCCTTTTTCGCCAAGTAGATTTTTTGCGCCACCTGTTACCATGTTAGTAATTTCACCTACCATGTCGGTTACTTCTTCATTTACCGTATCAGGGCGTTCACCTAGCATTCTTTCCATAATGGTCAGAGCTAGATTTTCATCAAAGGTGATTGAAAGTGAACCTTTAGTTTGTGGGCCAACCATACCAATCAAACCTGATACATCGCCACGGGCTAGTTCGTCTTTCTTTAAACTAGGTTTACCCGGCTTTAATTCTGTTTGAGCCATAGTGCTCAATACATTTAATAATGATGATAAAAAAGGGTTGATGAACTCCACATTCATTATTTATTTTCCCTTAGGTTTCGAAATGCCGTTAATCATACTTTAAGTGTAGTGGTTGTTTCAAACACCGCACTTATTCTTTGCATTTTTCGCATTTACCATGCGCTTCGATTGTTTGTCCAGAGACAATAAATCCACTTTCTGCAGCTAAGTTATTAAGTTCATGAGAAATTACTGTTGAATGTAATTCTTTTACATAACCACAGCTATCACAAATTAATAATTGTACAGGGTGAATGTGATCAAAATGATGGCACAGCATAAATGAGTTGGTGCTTTCAATTTTATGAATAAAGCCAAGTTCCGATAAGAAATCGAGCGCTCGATAAATAGTGGCTGGTTTTGCGCCTGATTCAGTTAATTTAAGTTGTTCTAATAGGTCATAAGCACCCACACCACCTTGCGCACTAGCTAATAGGCGGAATACTTTTTCACGGATGGGTGTGAAACGAGCACCACGATTATCGCATACTTGTTTTGCTTTACTGACGAGTGATTCTATATTCATCTTCTCTTATCCTTACGCTACCGTGATATACTAACATACTGTATTGTAGTTGCAGTGTTTTTATTCGCTAACACGTTTTTAGGGAGTTTGATTAATGAGTGAATTGCTAGCGGCATTCATTTTCTTTTTTGCGGTAATCGATCCAATAGGCACAGTTCCCGTTTTTATTGCTGTTACGCGCTGGGATGATGCTAAGTTCAAACGTAAAGTTGCTTTAAAGGCGGTTGGCGTTTCGGCGCTGGTTTTATTATTTTTTGTTGTTGCAGGTGAGCTACTCTTAAACGCGATTAACATTCCTCTTTCGGCGTTTCAGATTGCCGGAGGAATTGTACTATTACTTTTTGCACTGTCGATGATATTTGGTGAAAGTAAACCTGAAACCGAGATAAAAAGCGTTCGTGATAGCACTGAAACCGCTATTTTTCCTTTGGCGATTCCTTCTATTGCCAGTCCGGGTGCCATGCTTGGTGCAGTACTAATGACCCGAAATACCGAATACACTTGGTATGAACAGCTTATAACTTCCTCAATCATGCTTTTGGTATTAGTAATTGTGTTGGTTTTACTACTACTTGCTACGCATGTTCATAAGTTAATAGGCGATAGTGGCGCAAGTATCATTAGCCGGGTGATGGGTTTAATTCTATCGTCAGTGGCGGTGACTAATATCTTAGGTGGTATTGCTCACTATTTTGGTTTAAGTGTCGTCGCGTAGTTTAATTTAAAGTGCATTTTCAGTGATTTAAATTTTGAATAATTGCCTTCTTTTATCTAACTTTAAAGAAGGCAATATAAATTTTAAGGAACAAAGAATGCTAATCAAAAACGTTGTTTTATCTGTCTTTCTGATTTTTAGTTTAGGTGCTTGCATGGAGCCGACCTATGATAGTGGTAAGCTAAAAGTCATCGAAGTAACAGACCATGATTTTAAAATTAATGGTGAAAGCGCCGTAACTGTAATTGTTGGTCATGCCAATGTGGCAGAATATAGCTTCTCACTTCGTAAAAGTGATTTAAAGAAAGGCACGCTCCTGCAGTCTGTGTCTGACAGTAATCCAAATGTCCGTGCTGATGGTACCTTCTTTAGCGAGTATTATGTGCAATCAAAAGATCACGACACGCGAGCATCAATTGAAATTGTAGAAATAGACCCCGTTGAGAAAATCGCACGAATTGCTGTTGGTGCTAAGCTAGTTAACCTGAAAAATGAGGATTACAAAGAGCTCGAAATTACTGTTTTAGAGCTTACGGGCCAAAATCTTGAACATCTTCTAAATGAAGTGAAGATGTAACCTTTCCATTTTTGCTTATTCTTCAAAGAAGTGAGATTGCAGTACACTTCTTCGTCTCTTTTCATCATCTGATCTTCGATTAAGCCATGCCGGGAGTTAGCTTCGGTGGTATAATGGCTGCAATTTTTCATTTCGGTGCATGCCTAAAGGTATGTGTCATCGCTATATTAAGCGTTAATCGTATTAGGTAATTTAAGTTGCAAGTAAATGCATTGATCTTTAAAGGGGCCATGTTATGAGCACAACGACATTAAACCGCCGTTTTTCCGTGGCACCCATGTTAGATTGGACAGATCGTCACTGTCGAACCTTTCACCGTAAAATGACTAAGCATGCTGTGCTTTACACTGAGATGGTGACAACCGGCGCTATATTATTTGGTAAGGGCGATTACTTACATTTTAATGAGCATGAAGGCCCAGTGGCATTGCAACTTGGTGGCTCAGATCCTGAAGCGTTGGCTAAGTGTGCAAAGTTAGCAGCAGAGCGCGGTTATCATGAAGTAAATTTAAATGTTGGCTGTCCGTCTGACCGTGTGCAAAATGGTCGTTTTGGTGCTTGTTTAATGGCTGAGCCTAAACTGGTTGCTGACTGCGTTGCTGCAATGAAGGCCGAAGTGACTATTCCTGTTACAGTTAAAACGCGCATTGGTATTGATGAGCAAGACTCGTATGAGTTTTTATGTGCTTTAATTGAAGCGAGTCATGATGTTGGCTGTGATGACTTTATTATTCATGCACGTAAAGCTTGGCTAAATGGCTTAAGCCCAAAAGAGAATCGTGAGATCCCACCTCTGGATTACCCGCGGGTTTACCAGTTGAAGAAAGATTATCCGCAACTTCACTTAAGCTTAAATGGTGGCGTGAAAACAATTGCTGATAGCGTAGCTCACCTTGAGTATGTTGATGGCATTATGATTGGTCGTGAGGCGTATAGTAATCCGTTTATTTTGTCTGAGGTCGACGAAAATATTTATGGTGATGAAGCCTTTACGCTAAGTCGTCATCAGGTTGTACGCTCGATGTATGACTATATTGAAGATGAAATGAGCAAAGGCGCTAACTTTTGGCATATTGCTCGCCATATGTTGGGGATTTTCCAAGGCCAACCTGGTGCGCGTGGTTTCAGACGCCACCTTTCAGAAAAAGGCCATGGTAAAGCGGCCGATTTATCTGTTATGGATAAAGCTTTAAGTTTTGTCCCAGAAGCCTAATCACAAAGCCTATTAAAAATAGCCTATTTAAAAGCCACATTTTGTGGCTTTTTTTGATCCTAAAATTTAGTGGAAAAGTTAATTTTTTAGTCAAATTAGTTATTTTTCATTCAGTCACTTGTCAGCCTAAATCTAAATTTAATAGACTCAACTCATTGTATCTAAATAACAAATTTAATTTATTCGTTAGTTGGCACAAGAATTGGAATCTCCTAGCTGTATTAACCCAATAATCAACAGGAGAGTCACATGGGTGTATTAAATCGCGTAAATGACATTATTCAGGCAAACCTTTCTGCAGCATTAGACAAAGCTGAAGATCCTGAAAAGTTACTTAATCTACTCGTGCAAGAAATGCAGGATGCACTGACTGAATGCCGTGCAACTGCTGCGACATTTTTAACGCAAGAAAAGCAAATGAAGCGTGAAATTGCAGCGAAACAAGCGAAAGTAGCTGATTGGCAAGCGAAAGCAGAAAAAGCGTTGAGTAAAGATCGTGATGATCTTGCCAAAGCAGCATTAGTTGAAAAGCAGCGTTTAACGACAGAAATCGAAGCGCAACAAGCTGAAATGGATAAAGTGGCAGAGTCACTCACTAAATTGACAGAAGATTGTCAGCGTTTACAAAACAAGCTTGCAGATGCAAAAGCCAAACAGCTGACTTACATGCAAAAAGAACGCGTTGTTACAGCACGCTTAAAAGTAAAAGAGCAGCTGCATAGCAGTAAAGTTGAAGATGCATTAGCGCGTTTTGACTACTTAGAGCAGCGCGTTGAAAACATTGAGTCGCAAGTTGAAGCGTATGAACTGACACAAAGTGATGCTGCAAATTCAACAGCAGCACAAATCGCTGCCCTTGAGAAAGATGAAGCAATCGATAAAGAGCTTGCTGACTTAAAAGCAACGATGAAGCAGTCGGCTTAGGAGGTTAATGATGAATACTTATCATACATCAACACGTTGGTACCGTGATCTGAATAATAAAAAGATCTCGGGTGTATGTAGCGGACTCGCTGCGCGCTTGGGCTTCCCTGTATGGTCAACACGTTTGGTCATGATCATATTGCTTATTCAAATGCCACTGTTAATTGGCGTGGGTTATTTAGTGGCTCATTGCACTTTACCAGTGAAAGGTTACTAGGAGTAGAGCATGAAAACGTTAGCTATCATCGTCTTGGCAATGCTTTTACTGTGTACTGATGCAGTTTCATTTGTATCGTTTGACTCATGGCAATTACCTTTATCAATTGCTGATATGAGTTGGGCTGGGCTTGAGGTCATCGGTGCAATCGTGGCAGTCATTGCCGTCGTTGCAGGTGTGGCATTATTTACTATTGGCCTACTTGGCGCAGGTGTTGTTGCTCTGATTGGTGTTGTACTTGCGTTTTTGTTTGGCTCAGTAATGATTGCATGGCCACTTTTACTTATCGCGGCATTATGCTGGTTGATTGCCGATAACAAAAAATCGCCAGCTTAAGGTACGAATAAACTGCCTTAATACATAAAATATGCTAAATTTAGCGGGTAAGTTAATGTCTTAACAAGGATTAAAACATAATGAAACTGTGGCCCGCATTCTCTTTTCTTACCGCAAGCTTATTCTTTAGTACTTTTTCATCTGCCCATAGTGGTCATGACCACAGCGATGTTGCCGAAGTTACTGTAAGTAACGCGCAGGTACGTGAATTTTTACCAGCCAGTAAAGCAAGTGTTGCTTATTTGACCATTACTAACCCAAGTGAACACGCAGCAGTGTTAACTAAAGCAGAGCTTGATGGTTTAGGTCGTGTTGAAATTCATCAACATACTCATGTTGATGGCATGATGAAAATGGAACAGGTTTTATCATTAAAAATTGATGGTCACAGCAGTGTTGAATTTAAACCAGGTGGTTATCACTTAATGGTGTTTGAACCTGAAGAGCAGCTAAAAGCAGGGCAAGAGCGCAAACTCACGCTATATTTTAATGACGGCAATCGAGTTTTTACTCAAGCTAAAGTTGTGTCTTTACAAGAAATGTCTGAACAGGCATCACAAAAAAGTAAAGGGCACTCACATCACTAGGAGATATTATGTCTGAGCATAAAGGAAAAATAGCCAGTGCATTACTTATTATATTAATTATTTTTTACGCGATTGCTGTTTACTGGAGTAGTGAACCAGCTCGTATGGATGTTGTAAGTAAGGCTAAACAAGAAGCGCAGATGCGTGGTGAAAAGTTTGTAACAGGCTATACAACAACCACAACGTTGATCAATGTAGCAAGTACATTATTAAATAAGCCTGGCGGCTATTTATCTAACGATATGATGCCACCGAGCGTAATGATGGATAACATGCCTGCGTGGGAATATGGCGCGCTTGAAATGACCCGCGATTTAGTCTTGTCGATGCGTAAAGATTTCAGCCGTTCGCAGTCTCAATCAACTGAACACGAAGCGTTAAAAAAAGCACAACCGCAATTTAATATTAGCTCGGTAGCATGGGCATGGCCAAGTGCTGAAACTGAGTATCAAAAGGGCATTGATTTACTCGTTGTGTACCGCACTCAAATTGCCGATCAGAACGATCGTGATAGTCAATTTTATGCGCGTGCAGATAACTTACGTGGCTGGCTAAAAGAAGCAGAAAAACGTCTTGGCAGCTTGAGCCAGCGTTTAAGTGCAAGTGTTGGTCAAGATCGTTTGAATACAGATTTAGCAGGTGATACCGCGGCTCATCAAGCAACTTATGCTCCTTTACAGAACCAAGTGAAAACATCTTGGTGGCAAATTGATGATGTGTTTTATGAATCGCGTGGTGCAACGTGGGCATTACTACACTTTTTGCAAGCGGTTGAATATGATTTTGCCGATGTCTTAGAAAAGAAAAACGCTCGTGTTAGTCTGCAACAAATTATTCGTGAATTAGAGGCTACGCAAGAAACAGTGTGGAGCCCAATGATCTTAAATGGCAGTGGCTTTGGCTTTGTAGCTAACCACTCACTGGTCATGGCGAATTATATTTCTCGAGCCAATGCGGCTCTAATTGAACTTAGCGAACTTTTAGCGCAAGGATAAAATGATGAAAAAGTACTGTTTAGCAGCTGCCCTTTCAATGGCCTGTTTAGCTCCAACAGCACAAGCTGATACATTATTAGGTTTATACCTAGGTGTTGATGGTTGGCAATCAGATAACAGTGGTAGTTTTGCTCAAGATGGAAATCTACAAAGCTTTAAATTTGATGATGAAACGTTCACGAGCTACTACGCAGCACTTGAGCACCCAGTGCCGTTAATACCAAACATTAAACTAAAATACACTGAACTTGAGTTAAATGGTTTTGGTGACATACCAAATGGTGATTCATTTACATTCGGTGATAGTGATTTTGTTACGGGGTCAAGGGTAAATACTGTTAGTGATTTCTCTCACGTTGATTATATTCTTTATTACGAAATCTTTGATAATGATTTGGTTTCAATTGATTTAGGTATAAATGCTAAACAATTTGACGGAGAAATTACAGTAACGGGTACTGCGCAAGAAAGTAACCCAAGTACAACTAAGCCAAACACGACTGAGCGTGTTGATTTTTCTGGTTTCGTACCTTTAGTGTATGGCCGTGCTGAAGTTGGTTTACCATTAACGGGTTTAAGCGTTTTCTTTGAAGGTAGCCTACTGGCTATCGACGATAGTAAAGTCCAAGATTACCAAGCGGGTATTGCATACGCTTTACTTGATAACTTAGCAATCGATATGGATATTAAAGCGGGTTACCGCTCAATGACGTTAGAGCTTGATGATATTGATGATATCTACACAGATTTAGATGCATCGGGCCCGTTTGCAGGTATTCAAGTTCATTTCTAATCGAATTTTTCGATTTATTTTTAGCTGGCGGCTTTACTTTAAAGCTTGCCAGCTAACTTCAAATTCATCTTCTAATGATGTTGCCAGTATTTGCTTATAAGCTTTGTTTATTGGTGATGCGATTAGCTTTCTTAACTCGTCACCAGTCTGGGTAAATTTATAGTAACTGAGTACTAAGTCATTACTTTTTGCTTTTAAAACCAAGCGTTGATTCATAAAGCTCAGTATTAGTTCTTGACCAGCTTTTAAAACCGCCGATTCGATTTCTTTTCGATACAGTAAGTTAATATCCATTAGGGTCAGAATGTCAGGAAAGCTAACAGGGGTTTTCCCTAAGTTAAATGACACCTTATTACCTTTTCTAAGTAAATCAAACAGCGAGGGTTTCTTGTAAAAGCCGAGTAAAATTAAGTGGCTGTTGTCTTTTTCGTTGAATCCACACAATGATGTACAGCGCTGAAGAGCATCTGCTTCACGTTGAGTCATGTGTTTAAGGGTTTGTAGGCTTTTAATCGAAAAGGTGCCTGGCGATACTGTTTCACCTGCTAAAATTTTTGCCCACAGCTTTTGCATTGAGGAATTAGCTGTGTCTTCACATAAACTTATAAATCGCTCTATCCAATCAAAATCGGGCTGTTGTTGACCCGTGACATCCGGGCAAAACGCCATAGCCATCGCCATGATGGTTTCAATGTTTTCTTGGCGTTTAATAAATTGAATTTCTTGGCGAGTGTGGGCGCGCTCCAATAAGCTTGCTTGCGCTTTAATCTGATAGGCTAATTGCTGCTGACCTTGTGCCGAGTAGCTATCATCGCTCGCATGGTTAATCTTAGCCGATGATGCCTTATGAATCGGGTAGCCAAGTTGATTTTCTATAATATTAGCAAGATTAACTCTCGCTTGAGCCGCTTTCACTGTCATTGGGAGCAATAGCCTTGTTTGTTGTTGCTAACTGCGCATGGGTTTTGATGTTATTGAGCGCCAGTTTCACTGTGTTGTTGAGAATATACTGGCTTAATAATGCAAGGTAGCCACCAATGATAGGAGTATTTACTTCACCTTGTAACGAGCACTCAATATTTATTTCATTACCAGCACCTGTAAATTGGATCGTTCCTTGGGCTATATGCTCTTTATTAAATAAAATATTAAAAGTAAGTTGTTCATTATTCTGTTGTGTTATTGTCATTTCGCCATCGCCGAAACGGCTTTGCCAAAATTGGTGTGCCCCAACGCCTTGGCTTGGCTCTAAAACCGTAAACTTGATGCTGGGATCTACGCTTTTCCATGGTTGCCATTTATGCCATTGATTAAAGTCACCGACTAGTTTCGCTATTTCTGAGCTGCTAGCAGTGACCTGTATTGATTTATGAACCGTATAGCGTTGAGAAAGCAATAGCCCAACGACAAGCATAACTAGCGCACTGAGAAATAGGGCTTTTAGAGTTAAAACAAAAAATTTTATCATTTTACCTCGGGCAATAGTTTTATATCTTTCATAACATTATACGTAACCTAGGCTATAATTTATCTGATATGACTATATATGTTCTGATAAATGTATCATAGTTAAGTGACTGAGAGAATTTTATGCATCACTGTAAAATGTTGGTATTTTTACTAGGGTTGCTCTAAGGAATTATTAATGGCATCAGAAAGTAACGACTTTTTGTTTAGTGACCAAGATGAGGAGCAGCTTGTTGAAGAGGCTGTCTCTGAGTTTTGGGACGTATTAATAGTCGACGACGATCCTGAGATACATTCAGTGACTAAGTTAGCGCTTTCTGGCGTTGAGTTCTGGGATAAAGGCTTACGATTCCACCACGCCTATTCAGGTTCAGAAGCGCTTGAATTACTTAAAAGTAACCATTCCATTTCGGTAATTTTACTTGATGTGGTTATGGAATCAGATGATGCTGGCCTGCAAGTTGTAAAGCAGGTACGAGAGTGCCTCAATAATCACAATGTGCGGATTATTTTACGTACCGGTCAACCAGGCTATGCACCTGAAGAAAAAGTGATCCGTGAATACGATATTAACGACTACAAAACAAAAACAGAACTTACTCGTAGTAAACTTATCACAGCCCTAGTAACAGCAATTCGCTCTTATGAACAAGTTTGTCAGCTCGAATTTCAAAGCCGTGCTTTAAATAATATTTTGTATGCATCTAAGGCAATTCTTGGTTTTACTGATATTAAAGCGTTTTCGATGGCGGTTATTAAACAGCTTTCAATTATTTTAGATTGCGAACCACAAGGGCTATTGTGCGGCTCAATTGAAGATGACAATCAGGTTTATGTGCTAGGTGGCTGCGCTGAATACAATGAGTTTATAGGTCAAGGCATTGAACAACTTGATGACGGCCGTATTATCATGCAAGTCAATAACTGCCTAGCCCAAGGTGAACATCAGCATACAGATGTAGACAGTACGTATTTATTAAAAAGCAAAAACCGCCAAGCAGCTATTTACCTTGAAACTGAGCACACGCCAAGTCCTTCACAACTGCAATTTGCAGAGATATTCTTAACGAACGTCAGTGTAGGTCTTGATAATGTTCGATTATTCAACCGTTTACGTGATGCAGCTTATAAAGATGTATTAACTGGTTTATCGAATCGTAACGATTTCATGAATAAGGTGGAGCGCTACTACCAGCCGGGCAAAAATGACTTTGTCTTTTTATTAATTGATGTTTCGCAATTCTCTGATATCAACAATGGCTTAGGGCAAGAAATCGGTAATTTATTACTAAATGCAATTGTTGATAGGCTACAACAAGAATACCCTAATGCAGAGCTTATCTCGCGCATTGGTGCAGATGTTTTCGGTTTGTTGTTGGCTGCTGATAAATGCGATATTGAGTTACTTCGTGAGCATTTAAGTTTACCATTTAATGCTGGCGAGCATATTTTGCCAATCAACTTTAACATTGGCTTATGTTATCAAGGTGACTTTCAGCAAGCAGGGATCGAGACTTTAAAACTAGGTTACATTGCTTTAAACCAAGCTAAAAAACAATCTGCTGAAACGGTGGTGACTTATACCCCAGACATGGAAGAGAAAATGGCTTGGCGTTTAGGGATCATTAGACAGCTTCGTCAAGACTTCGAACAACGTAAATTAGAGGTTTGGTTTCAGCCGCAACTTGATTTAAATACTCTAGAAATCATAGGTTGTGAAGCGCTACTGCGTTGGCCATCAGGTAATGGTCAGTATATTTCACCAGCGATTTTCGTTCCGATGGCTGAAGATGCCGGTTTAATTGTTGATATAGGGCAATGGGTGTTAGAACAAGCATGTATGCAGCAAAAGCGCCTTGAAGCAATGGGCTTTGCAATCAGTATTGCCGTAAATGTTTCAGTACCGCAGTTTAAAGTTAAAGGCTATGCTCAGCAAGTAAAAGACACGCTTATTAAATACGATGTAAAACCGCAGTTTATTGAACTCGAAGTGACCGAAAGTGTGGTTATGGATGAGCTAGCTAATGTGATCACCACATTAAAAGAACTTAAAGAGTTTGGTATTGAGATTGCAATTGATGACTTTGGTACTGGCTTCTCGTCGTTAAGCTATTTGCAAAAACTACCATTAGACAGACTAAAAATTGATCGCGACTTTATCAAAGATTTACCTGGTCAAGATTGTCAGGCGATTGCTGCGTTAATTATTTCTCTTGGCGCAAGGTTAGGCTTAAAAACCATTGCAGAAGGGGTTGAAACACAAGCGCAAGCAGATTATTTAGCTCAGCTTGGCTGTGATGAAGTGCAAGGCTTCATGTACGCTAAGCCTATGCCAGAAAAAGAGTTAATTACTTACCTGCAAGCTAAGCAATAGCCAGTTCCAGTCAGTGCATACAAATTAAACAGCGCCCTCCCATGTGAAGGGCGTTTTGTTTTCTATAATAATCTATAAGACTGAGGTATAATTCGCCCCTTTTGTTAGCAGAGTACACTTTATGAGCGCATTAAAAGCCGAGCGAGGCCTGTTTTCTTACCCTAAATATTGGGCTGAATGCTATGGCACGGCGCCATTTTTACCAACCACTCGTGCAGAAATGGACGCGTTAGGCTGGGATAGCTGTGACGTGATCATTGTAAGTGGTGATGCGTATGTAGATCACCCAAGCTTCGGTATGGCTGTGATTGGGCGTATGCTTGAGTCACAGGGTTTTCGTGTGGGTATTATTGCGCAGCCTGACTGGAACTCAAAAGATGCCTTTATGGCGTTAGGTAAGCCTAACTTATTCTTTGGTGTTACAGCGGGTAATATGGACTCGATGATCAACCGTTATACTGCTGAAAAGCGTATGCGTCATGATGACGCTTATACTCCGGGTAACATAGGCGGTAAACGTCCTGACCGTGCGGTAGTTGTATACAGCCAACGCTGTCGCGAAGCTTATAAAGATGTGCCACTGATCATTGGTGGTATTGAGGCGAGTTTACGCCGTATTGCTCATTATGATTATTGGCAAGAAAAAGTACGCCGTAGTGTATTGTTTGATGCTAAAGCTGACATTTTAATTTACGGTAACGCTGAGCGCCCACTTGTTGAAGTTGCCCACCGTATTGCTGCGGGTGAGTCGGTTGAGACAATTCAAGATATTCGTGGTACTGCGGTTATTCGTAAAGAACCATTACCGGGTTGGCGTGGTAGTGACTCAACTGCAATAGATAAAATCGGTAAGATTGATCCAATTCCAAACCCGTATGGCGCAGATGATGTGGGTTGTAGTAAATCTGAATTTAAAAAAGCAGGTATTGATTTAAGTGCCGAGGCGGCTAAGCCAATCACGATTCAGCCTGCTCGTCCTAAGCCATGGGAAAAGACCTACGTTAAGCTACCAGCATATGAGCAAGTAAGTGTGAATAAACCGCTTTATGCTCACGCCTCGCGTATTTTGCACCAAGAAACAAACCCAGGTTGTGCGCGTGCGTTATTTCAACGCCATGGCGACCGCTCTATTTGGGTAAATCCGCCTGCATTTCCGCTTGAAACTGAAGAAATGGATGGCGTATTTGGTTTGCCATATCAGCGTATTCCGCACCCAAGCTACGGCGATGAAAAAATCCCAGCTTATGAAATGATTAAAACCTCGGTGAACATCATGCGAGGCTGCTTTGGTGGTTGTTCTTTCTGTTCAATAACAGAACATGAAGGACGTATTATTCAAAGCCGTTCTGAGCAATCAATTATTGATGAAATTGAGCAAATTCGTGACAGAGTACCGGGCTTCACTGGGGTTATTTCTGACTTAGGCGGACCGACCGCGAATATGTATAAGTTGCGCTGTAAGAGCAAAAAGGCAGAGAGCACGTGTCGTCGTTTATCATGTGTTTATCCTGATATCTGTAAGCACATGGACACGGATCACACCCCAACGATTGAGCTTTATAAAAAAGCTCGAGATGTAAAAGGTGTGAAGAAAATCTTGATCGCGTCTGGCGTACGTTATGACTTAGCCGTAGAAGACCCTCGCTACGTAAAAGAGTTGGTTACCCATCACGTAGGCGGGTACTTAAAAATTGCCCCTGAGCACACTGAAGATGGTCCATTATCTAAGATGATGAAGCCGGGCATGGGAGCTTACGATAAGTTTAAAGAGCTATTTGATAAATACTCAAAAGAAGCGGGTAAAAAGCAGTATTTGATCCCGTATTTTATTTCTGCTCACCCAGGAACGAAAGACGAAGACATGGTGAATATGGCGCTATGGTTAAAGGCTCATGACTTTAAGCTTGATCAAGTACAAAACTTTTATCCATCGCCGATGGCCAATGCAACCACAATTTATCACACTGAGATGAACTCGCTGCGCAATATTAAGAACAATACTGAGCAAGTGCCTGTTCCAAAAGGCGCACGCCAGCGTCGCTTACACAAAGCGATTTTACGATACCACGATCCTGCTGGTTGGCCGATGATCCGTGAAGCACTAAGAAAAATGGGCAAAGCAAATTTAATTGGTAAAGGGCCGAATTGTTTGGTTCCTGAAGAAGGTCGAAACGAGAAAACTGCTAAAGGTAAGGGCGGTAAAGGCCGTGCAGCACTGACTCGTCATACCGGTTTTAGCCAGTTTAAAAAGGCCAATACCAAACCTAGAGTAGGTAAAAATAAGCAGCGTGCAAAGTAAAAGATATAAATACGGCCCTTAAAGGGCCGTTTTTATTTATACCAATTCGCTTAATTAAGTATTATTGTGAATTGGTATCAGATCAATAGCCAGGTTGCGGTGCCTAAAAAGGCAAAGATACCGACAATATCCGTCACTGTTGTCAGTACCACACTGCCGGCGAGGGCAGGGTCAATTTTCATTTTCTTAAGAATTAATGGAATGCTTGCACCTGCAATACCAGCGGCAACAAGATTCATAAACATTGCAAAGGCCAGCACTGCGCCGAGTTTAAAGTCCCACTGCCATAGGGCAACCACACCAGCAATTAATATCGACCAAATAATGCCATTCAGTGCGCCAATTGCTAACTCCTTAAGTAATAAGAAGCGTTGGTTGGTTTGGTTGATATGACCAACCGCTATACCACGAATAACCAGAGTTAGGGTTTGGCTACCCGCAACACCCCCCATTGAAGGGACGATACCATTGAGTACCGCTAAAATAGGCAAGATTGCTAAGGTGTTTTCGAAAAAGCTTGCCACAATGGCTGCTAACAATGCGGTTAATAAGTTAACCCCAAGCCAAATAGAGCGACGCTGCGAACTTTTTAGCACTGGCGCAAAGGTATCTTCTTCGTCGTCAAGACCAGCGAGGCTTAGCATGCTGTGCTCTGCATCTTCACGGATTACGTCAACGATATCATCGATGGTAATACGACCAAGCAAGTGAGCGTTATCATCCACAACAGGGGCTGAAATCCAGTTGTGACGCTCGAACAGTTGCGCTACATCACTTTCATCCATAGAGATTAGGATTGACTCACAGTCTTCATCCATTAAATCACGAACAATTTTATCTGAAGGACTGGTCAGCAATGTAGTTAATGAAAGCGCGCCTAAAAAGCAGTTATGCTTATCAACTACATATAAGTCATCGGTACCCTCTGGTAGCTCACCTCGTAAGCGTAAATAGCGTAAAACTACATCTAGGGTAACATCTGGACGAATGGTTACCGTATCGCTGTTCATCAGGGCACCGGCTGAGCGCTCTTGATAAGAAAGCGCTTGAGTTGCCCTTTCTCTATCTTGCGAGTCCATTGCGCTAACAACGTCTTGATATACGGTATCAGGAAGACTACGTAAAACCTCACCTAAGTCATCGTCGTCCATATCTTCTGTAGCAGCAGCAATGTGCTCAGGCTCCATCTGGGCAATAATGCCAAGACGTACATCTTCAGAGAGTTCCTCTAGAACATCACCACGGACATCTGGGTCAACCAGCTGCCAAAGCATACGACGAATTTTATGGGGAGAAGACTCAAGTAAAAGGGCTGTATCACAAGGTGCCGTTTTGGCTAACATGCCGCGCACTTGAACAAATTGACCACTATTGAGTGACTTGGTCACTTGTTTGAGTTGTTGTAGTGGGTAATCTTGTTCAAAGGCTTCTGGCATTGGCGTCCTTACAACTGAAAAAAGTTTAAATAGGCTATGCAAATACAGCATAGTTGCTTTGTAGTGTATTTGCAGAGATATCGTCGCACTGCGATAAATTTATTAAGAGTTTTGTAATTTAGAAAAGCGAGCGATATAAAAGTAGGATATTTAAAGGGAATTTTAAATATCCGAAGTAAGTTTACCGTAAACCTTGAAGTCTTAGCAAATGCTATTCTTGCTCGTGAAAGCGTTGCGCAATTAATTCGCCGATTGCCGTTAATGCAGCGTCAGCGTCAGGACCTTCGCATACAACACGAACCTCTTTTCCTTGACTACTTTCAAGGAGCATTAACGCTAACACGCTGTCGCCTTCAGCTTCTTTCTCATCTTGAAAAAGTGTAATTTTGGCATCAAATTGCAGTGCTAGTTGCGCTAAAACAGTCGCAGCGCGAGCATGTAAGCCAAGTTTGTTTTGAATTAAAAAGGTATCTTCAGCGTGCATTGTTGGTGCCTAGTTAGATATCTTGTTCGCGGTGGCGAATTTTTACATTAGCATGAGTTTTAGAAAAGCTTTCACCAATTGTTTGCGCTAAGTAAACAGAACGGTGTTGGCCTCCTGTACAACCAATTGCAATGGTTAGGTAACTGCGGTTGTTGCGCTCTAGATGTGGCAACCAAGTCTGTACAAAGGTTTGAATCTGCCAAGTGAACTTTTGCACTATGCTGTGGCTAGCTAAATAATCCCTGACAGGCTGATCGAGGCCGGTTAGTGGCTTTAAATCAGGCTCCCAGTGTGGGTTCGGTAAAAAGCGTGCATCAAAAACGTAGTCAGCTTCTTTTGGAATGCCATGCTTAAAACCAAACGACATAAACGTAATAATCAGTTTTTTATCTTTCTTACCTAAAATCTTTTCACGAATTGATTCTGCTAACTGATGAACACTCAAATCAGTGGTATCAATCATAAAGTCAGCGCGGGTGATCAGCACATCAAGCAGGATTTTTTCTTGTTTAATGGCAAGATCAAGCGGTAAAGAATCAATCGATAATGGATGCAAACGGCGAGTTTCAGAAAAACGCTTGATTAGGGTTTGATCATCACTATCTAGGTAGAATAGTGTTGGGTTAGCAAAACCTGGCAGGTACTCAAGAATATCATTAAACTCTTGCTGCTCTTTCGGTAAGTTACGTACGTCGATACTGACGGCAATTTTGTCATAATTATCAGAAACACTTCGCACGAGCGAAGGCAGTAGGTTGACAGGAATATTATCAACACAGTAGTAGCCTAAGTCTTCAAGAACTCGTAAAGCGACCGATTTGCCCGAGCCTGAGCGACCGCTGATAATTATTAATTCCATTTATGCCTCTGATGCAATTACTTGAAATAGTTGCTGATCGCTTGTAGCACTTCGCAACTGTTTACAAAAATCTTTATCTTTAAGTCTATCAGCAATTGTTGACAAGGTCTTCAAGTGCAACTGGCAATCGCCATCTGGTACGATGAGTGCCACAAAAATATCAACGGGACGATTGTCTATCGCATCAAAATTGATGGGAGATTCACTGACAATAATAAATGCATGAGGTTCATCAGCACCACTCATTCGACCGTGGGGAATAGCTATTCCTCGGCCGATACCTGTACTACCTAACTTTTCCCTGTTCAGAAAAGCATCTAGGATATCTTGTTGAGATAAATGAGGAAACTGCTGGTGAGCTAACTCGCTAATATACTCAAGAATTCTTTTTTTGCTATTAAAAAGGACCGCAGCTTTGCTGCAGTCCTGATTAGTAAGTGAACTAAGTTTCATAATTTAATGTCGAGCTAATTTCTCTTTATGCTTAATGACTTGGCGATCAAGTTTATCGATCAATGAGTCAATTGCTGCGTACATATCTTGATGTTCTGTAGAAGCGAACAACTCGCCTCCGTTTACATGTAAAGTTGCTTCTGCTTTTTGGCTTAATTTTTCTACATCTAAAATGACATGAACATTATTAATATGATCAAAATGCCTTTCTAGTTTTGCGAACTTAGTGTTTACATAGTCTCTTAATGAATCAGTGACTTCTACGTGGCGACCAGTTAAATTTAGTTGCATAAGCATTTTCCTTCTATGTAAAACGTCTAAATCAGACTTTTACGCTGATTAGACGGAGGTATTGCTAGAGACTCACGATATTTTGCAATTGTACGTCTAGCTACTTTAATTCCTTGCTCAGCCAATATATCTGCAATTTTGCTATCACTCAATGGTTTAACCGAGTTTTCTGCAGCAACTAACTTCTTGATTAAAGCGCGAATTGCTGTAGAAGAGCACTCACCACCATTTTCGGTGCTGACATGGCTTGAGAAGAAATATTTCAACTCAAAAATTCCCCTTGGGGTATGCATATATTTTTGTGTTGTAACCCGAGAAATCGTCGATTCATGCATTTCGACCATTTCAGCGACATCGTTTAGCACCATTGGCTTCATTGCCTCTGGGCCATGTTCAAAGAAAGCTTGCTGTTGTTGCACGATACAGTTGGTCACTTTTAGTAAAGTATCGTTACGGCTTTCTAAGCTCTTAATAAACCACTTTGCTTCTTGTAAGTGAGAACGAATAAATTGGCTGTCGCTACTTGATTTAACAGAGCGAGACATCGCTGCATATTGGCTATTCACTCTAATTTTTGGCATACAATCTGGGTTTAACTCGACTACCCAGCGGCCTTTCACTTTTTTCACTGATACATCGGGTATGACGTACTCAGATTCTTCGCGTACTATGCTATCCGCAGGCTTAGGATTTAAGCTGTGAATGAGCGTCATCACTTCTTTAAGCTCGTTTTCTTTAAGCTTAGTCTTTTTCATTAAAGTGCGATAGTCGCGACTTGCTAATAATTCGATATGCTCAGATAAAACCATTTTAGTTTCAGCTAAATATGGCGTATTGGCATCGAATTGACGAAGTTGTATACACAGGCACTCTTGTAAACTTCGCGCGCCGATACCAACTGGATCGAATAACTGTATTCTTTTTAAGACAGCTTCAACTTCATCGAGTTCGATTTCTTCTTCATCATTATTTTGATTAAAGCTTTCGACAATATCTTCGCAGCTAACCGTTAAAATACCTGAGTCATCGATAGCTTCAACGATGGCAACGGCAATCGCTTCATCGGTAGGACTAAATGGTGTGAGCTGTAGTTGCCACATTAAATATTCTTGCAGTGTTTCTGTTGAAGCACCTTGGTAAATAGACTCGTCTTCAGGCATTGGCCCAGACGATGTTGATGGGGCGGCACTCATGTACTCATCCCACGTAACATCCATAGCTAAGTCATCGCTAACCGTATCCTTACTCAGAGCATCACTGCTTTCTTGCTCGAATTCGCTAGGTGCTTCGTCGGCAGACGCGCTGACTTGTACATCGTCAGACTCCGCTTTTTGCTCATTCTTACCGATGCTTTCTTCGTTGTAATCCGCTTCTTCCACTTCAAGCAGAGGATTACTATCAAGCGCTTCTTGAATTTCTTGCTGGAGATCCAATGTACTGAGCTGCAACAAGCGAATGGCTTGTTGCAGTTGTGGAGTCATTGTAAGTTGCTGGCCCATGCGCAGCTGTAATGATTGCCTCATGTATCCCTAACAATCCTTTTTAAGTTATCGGTAACGGTGAGGACACTGTTATCGATTTATTGTCATTGTATAAGTCTAGCAGATGCTCTAGTCGGTGGCGTAATGGTTACAGCCTGAATTGCTCGCCTAGATAAACATCACGTACAGTTTGGTCAGCTAATACGTGCTCAGGTGTGCCTGATGCAATTAGCTCCCCATGAGAAACAATGTAGGCTTTTTCACAAACATCAAGGGTTTCTCGAACATTATGGTCAGTAATAAGTACACCAATACCACGATTTTTTAGGTGCTCAATAATTTTCTTTATATCTAACACCGAAATAGGATCAACACCAGCAAAAGGCTCATCTAAAAGGATAAATTTAGGATTAGCGGCTAATGCACGTGCAATTTCAACGCGGCGTCGTTCACCACCTGACAGTGCCATACCTTGGCTATCGCGAATATGTTGAATGCTAAATTCATCTAATAAGTTGTTAAGCGTCTCTTCGCGCGTTGTTTTGTTAAGATCTTTGCGGGTCTCTAATATGGCCATCAAGTTTTGGTAAACTGTTAATTTTCGAAAAATAGACGACTCTTGTGGTAGATAACCAATACCTAAGCGCGCACGGCTGTGCATTGGCAAAAGCGTGATATCGTTATCATCGATGCTTATTTTTCCTTTGTCGCTTGGTACGAGGCCTACAATCATATAGAAGGTGGTGGTTTTACCTGCACCATTTGGCCCTAACAAGCCAACAATACTGCCCGCTTCAACTTCAAGACCGACATTTTTAACCACTTGGCGGCCTTTGTAGCTTTTAGCTAAAAGCTCTGCTTTTAATGTGCTCATGGTTGGCCTTTATCGTCTTTTTTATTTTCTACAGGCACTAAAATAGTGTGTACACGATCTGTTGAGTTTTCGTCTTTTTCTGCGCTGATCAGCTGTTGAGCCATATCATAGGTAATGCTTTTTGCCGTTACTTTTTGACCCGCTTGAGTGACTTCAGCTTCGCCATTGAGTGTTAAGAAGCGTTTCGCAACATCATAACGAACTTCTTCGGCGCTGGCGCTCATCACGGTACCATCAGCTTGCTTTTCTTCGAAGTAAGCTGGTTTGCCTGTAGCGATAATTAATTCGACTGTACCTTCGGTGTCACCGCCATGTGCCTCAAGTCGCTCTGCTGTAATGCGACGATCACCATGCACGATCTCTACGTTACCTTCGAATATGCCAACGCCATCTTTTAGTTTACCGACTTGGCGATCTGAGCTAATGCTAATTTGAGCGCCTGTTTGCTCGGCAGCTGCGCCCGAAAAGGCAATCAATAAGCTTGGGATCAGGAGTAATTTCTTCAGTTTATTGGTCATAGTATATGGTTCGTGTATGGTTAGTTAACTCAACAATTTCGGCTTTTAAATCGGCTTTTAAGCCTTTACCGGTAATTTTTAAATTCGGTCCTGTTAGTGTTACAGGTTGCTTTGAAAACATCGTCATTTTATCAATGTCGACATTAATATTTTCTGCTTTTATGTCTTCGATCATACCGTTATGGGTTAAGTTTTTAGCAACTACATCCCCTTCAAAAATCAGCTGATCATTTTCGTATAAAGTAGCTTCTTTGGCTCTTACTTGCCAAACTTGCTGATCGCTATAAATAGTAAAAATAGGTTGTTCAAAAAAGGTAAACCCTAATTGTTGATACAACTCCATTTTTGCAGCTGCCACTTTATGACTAATTTTACCTTGCTCGTCATAAGCTGTTTGCTTTAGAGCAACGGCAGTGTAATCAGGTGTTGCGATGATCTCGTCTTCACTAGTTATTGTATCAGTTGACTGGTTAAAGTACGGGTACCATAACCACACCATGCAACAGACAAAAACAATACTCAGTAAAATACGGGCTATATTCATGCGCTGGTTCCATCGCTAGTTAACGGCTTGCCGTTTTCTAACATCAGTAAATCAGTTAATTCACGCACGGCTCCAAAGCCACCCGGTAATAATGTGGTGTAATGAGCCAGCTTCTTGATAAGCGGGTGTGCATCGTTTACTGCGACAGCAAAGCCAACTTTTTCCATAACTGGTAAGTCTGGACCATCATCACCAATATAGGCAATCTGTTCATCTGTCAGCCCCAGTTTATCCTTTAACTCTTGATAAGCAATCAGCTTATCTTCTTGTCCCTGATAAATGTGCTGAACTGTTAGGCTAGTCATTCGCTGCTGAACTATTTGTGAATGGCGGCCAGTAATCACTGCCACTTCAAAGCCACTATTAATGAGTGCTTTAATACCAAAACCATCTTTAGTATTGAATGCTTTAAGCTCTTCGCCATTATTACCCAAATAAATTCGACCATCAGAAAAAACACCATCAATATCACAGATTAATAGTTTTATTTTTTGAGCACGCTGACTCACATCAGGGCTCAGGGGCTGGTATAGTTCGGCGAATGTCATTGCTTAGAGAACTCCTGCTTTTAATAAGTCTTGCATATTAAGGGCACCAATTGGTGTGTTGCTTTGATCCACCACAATTAAACCATTAATACGTTTATGCTCCATAATATTTAAAGCTTCAGCCGCAAGCATGTCAGGGCGAGCCGTTGTGCATGAACGGGTCATCACTTGGCTAATTGCCGTGCTATGGATATCGATGCGCTGTTCTAAAATACGGCGTAAGTCACCATCAGTGAATAACCCGGCTAACTTTTCATCTGCACCAATCACTGCGGTCATACCAAGGCCCTTGGCTGACATTTCAATCAATGCATCTTTGATGCTTTGGGTTTCGCTAACGATTGGCGTTGCGTCGCCTGCGTGCATCACATCATCTAATGTAAGTAATAAACGTTTACCTAAGCTGCCACCAGGGTGCGAAAGTGCAAAATCGTCGGCAGTGAAACCACGGGTTTCTAGTAGCGCAACCGCCATTGCATCGCCCATAACCAAGGTTGCAGTGGTGCTTGCCGTTGGGGCAAGGCCTAACGGACACGCTTCTTGGCTAACTTTGATGCACACATGAACATCAGACAGTTTTGCCATTGTTGAGTCTGGGTTGCCTGTTAATGAAATCATTTTTGCGCCAATGCGCTTGATAACAGGGATAATACTGAGTACTTCGCTGGTCTCACCTGAATTTGAAATACACATCACCACATCGTCGCGGGTGATCATGCCTAAATCACCGTGGCTAGCTTCGCCAGGATGAACAAAAAATGCCGGAGTGCCAGTACTTGCAAGGGTTGCTGCAATTTTATTACCTACATGGCCAGACTTGCCCATACCAATCACAATAATACGACCTGTACATTGGAACATTAATTGGCAAGCATTATCGAAATCTTGATTTATATATTGCTCAATTTCTTGTAAAGCTTGTGCTTCAATTTCGAGTACGCGCTTACCCTGCGCGATAAAGCTAGGTTGTGTCATTAATTATCCTACTTGGCTGAAAATATAGCCCTGATATGCAATAAATGCGACTAACAAGAAGCCACCTTCTACTCTATTGATACGACGAGCACCTTTAAAGTTCAATGACATGGCAATCAATACAACGGTTGCTGCAATCATGATAAGTGCATCGCGGTTTGCCGCAGAAGGGTCAATAATTGAAGGGTTGATAATACCCGCAAGAGGTAATACGGCGAGTAAATTGAAAATATTTGAGCCAACGATATTACCAAGTGCTAAGTCGTCTTCGTTTTTTAAAACCCCTGCAATACAAGCCGCTAGCTCTGGTAAGCTGGTACCAATAGCAATTATGGTTAAGCCGATAACAAGGTCAGATAGACCAAAATATTTTGCGATATCAACGGCTGATTCAACTAAAAAGTGTGAACTGACTGGTAATAAAATCATGCCGATGATTAACCAAAATATGGCTGATTTAGTGCTGACATCGTTCGGAACGTCTTCACACGCTTCGCTGACGAATGGGTCATCTTGATTTTTAGCACGCAGAGACACAATAACTAAGCCACCAATGAACACCGCAAAGGCAATCATCAAGGCAATGCCTTCAGCGAACGAAAAATAGTTATCTGAGAACACATACCAAGCGGCTACTGAGATTAACAGTACCAGCGGCATTTCGCGTTTAAGTGTCATTGAAGATACTGAAAGGGGGCGCAGTAAAGCTGTGACACCAAGTACAAGTAAGATGTTAGTAATGTTAGAGCCGACCGCATTTCCTACCGCAGTATCTGTTTTATCAGCAAGTGCTGCCGATGCAGATACCATCATTTCAGGGGCTGATGAGCCCATAGCAACAACAGTTAAACCAATGATTAGGGTGGGGATCCCCATATTTTTTGCCAGTGCAGCCGCCCCATAAACAAACCGATCGGCACTCCAAACGAGTGCAGCAAAGCCAATAATTAAAATGACAAAAGAAGTCACCATTGCGATACGCCAACATTACTTATACAGATGACTGCAAATAGTAACAAAAGCGAACCTGAAAGTATAAGTAAAAGAATGGGCTGGCAAGCATAAAGCGTGCTTGGTAAGGAAACTAAATTTCAGGTGTCGTTAAGCTCTTTACAGCTAGCTTTAGAATTTATTGATAGAAAATATTACAAAATTTTACGATTTGTTTTTTCCATCTTGACTAAAAAACCCTTAAAATGGCAAAACTAGTGAAAAACGTTATGGAGAGCGACTTGTCGCAATCAATAGTAGAAATCAAGGATGTAACCTTTTCACGGGGCGATAGAATCATATATAAAAATATGAGTTTTAACATTCCGAAAGGCAAGATTACCGCTATCATGGGACCGAGCGGCATTGGTAAAACCACCATGTTACGCTTAATTGGCGGTCAGCTGAAGCCTGACTCTGGTGACATTTTATTTGAAGGCAAAAGCATTCCTAGCATGACTCGCAAGGAACTTTACGCCGCCCGTACCAAAATGAGCATGCTGTTCCAAAGCGGCGCTTTATTTACCGATATGTCAGTGTTTGACAATATCGCCTTTCCTTTGCGCGAACATACTCAGCTTAGCGAAGATTTAATCCGCCTTGTTGTTTTAATGAAATTACAAGCTGTTGGCCTGCGTGGTGCACAAGATTTAATGCCGTCTGAGCTTTCAGGTGGTATGGCTCGTCGTGCTGCTTTAGCGCGTTCAATTGCCCTTGATCCAGAACTTATCATGTATGATGAGCCTTTTGCTGGTCAAGATCCTATTTCCATGGGTGTGCTTGTTAAACTTATTAAGTCATTGAATGAGGTGTTAGGTTTGTCATCACTGATCGTAACTCATGATGTAACAGAAGTTATGAGTATTGCCGACCACGTGATCATCATTGCTGATCAAGGAGTGATAGGCGAAGGGTCACCTGAGCAAATGCAAAACCATGAATCTGAGCTTGTGCAACAGTTCTTAAATGGTTTATCGGATGGCCCTGTGCCATTCCATTTCCCAGCTCCTGCGTATGATGATGAATTACTAGGAGTGCATAATGCTTGATCTATTCCAGAAGTTAGGTCACAAAACGCTAGGGCGCTTTGCCGCGCTTGGTCGTTCTACTCAAATGCTGTTTGGTGCACTCGTTAATGTGCCAAACTTTAAAAAAGGCACACCTTTACTTGTTCGCCAATTATATATGGTGGGCTCGCAATCTCTTTTGATCATCATGGTGTCAGGCCTATTTATCGGTATGGTGCTCGCTCTGCAAGGTTACACCGTATTAGTAGGCTATGGTGCTGAAGATAGCTTAGGACCCTTAGTGGCATTGAGCTTATTACGTGAGTTAGGCCCTGTAGTAACAGCATTACTGTTTGCTGGTCGCGCGGGTAGTGCGCTTACTGCTGAAATTGGGTTAATGAAAGCGACTGAACAATTATCAAGTTTAGAAATGATGGCGATCGATCCACTTAAACGCATTATTGCACCGCGTTTTTGGGCTGGTTTTATCAGTATGCCATTGCTTGCACTAATATTTTCTGCGGTTGCTATTATTGGCGCTCATTTAGTGGGTGTTGATTGGCTTGGTGTTGACTCAGGAAGCTTCTGGTCAATCATGCAAGCGCAAGTGTCGTTTCAACAAGATATTGTGAACGGCATGATTAAGAGTTTTGTATTCGCCATGATTGTGACTTGGATTGCACTTTACAAAGGCTATGACTGTGTTCCTACATCTGAGGGGATCAGTAAGGCCACAACAGAAACCGTTGTGCACTCGTCATTGGCAGTATTAGGTTTTGACTTTATTTTAACAGCGGTAATGTTTACCAGCTAATTAGGGTATTAAGATGAATTCACGGAAATTAGAAATATTAGTTGGCTTTTTTGTAGCCCTTGGTATCGCTGCATTTGCATTATTAGCATTTAAAGTTGCGAATGCTGGCATTAGTGGGAGTGGTGAAACTTACCAACTTAACGCAAAGTTTGAGAATATTGGTTCTTTAAAAGCAAGAGCGCCTATCAAAGTAGGTGGTGTGGTTGTTGGTCGAGTTGAATCTATTTTTATCCATCCAAAAGAGTTTGTGCCGGTGGTTAATATGGCGATTGATGCTAATTACTTATGTAAGTTTTCAGACACCACATCAATCTCTATTTTAACGTCAGGTATTTTAGGTGAACAGTATTTAGGTATTAACCCTGTTATTGCCCCAGAATCTGCTGAGCAGCGTTGTATGGGCAATGAAGTGACAGTTAATGAACAAGATGCTGGCTTAGATGAGCTGTTTGGTGTTGAAAGTAAGGCTCTTGCCAATGGTGACTACATTACCGACACAAAATCAGCATTAGTTTTAGAAGAATTGATAGGTCAGTTCTTATTCAACCAAGGAAGTGAATAATTATGTTTAAGAAGTTTTTAGTATGTTTGGGCATGCTGTTGACGTTAAATGTCAATGCAGCTGATGCAAATATTGATTTAAAAGATCCTTATAAAATGGTGCGTAAAGTATCTGATCATACGTTTGCGCGTATTTCTAAAGATCAGCCTCTAATTGCGAAAGATAAAGAGCATTTACGCGTTATCGTTGAAGAAGAGCTGATGCCTTACATAGACTACAAATATGCTGCACTGCGCGTATTAGGTAATCATGTATCAAAGGTGCGCGCTATCGAAGATAAAGAAGAAAAAGCGAAAGCAATTAAAGAGTTGCAGCGCTTTATTGATGTATTTCAAAAATATTTAATCGCCACTTACGCTGGCGTGTTTACACAGTACACTAATCAAAGCGTTGAGTTCGCACCTGCGCAGCCTTTCAAAGGCCAAGATGTCGTAGTAGTGAAAACAAAAATTGTTGAGCCGGGTAAGCCAGATATTAAAATCGATTTTAAGGTACGCGAGGATCGTGATGGTGATTGGCGAGCCTATGACATGATTGCGGAAGGTATTAGCTTATTAGATGCTAAACAAAGTGAATTACAAGGTATTTTACGCCAACAAGGTATAGAATATGTGAGTGATTTATTGGAGCAGAAGAGCCAGTTGCCAGTTCAGTTCAGAGGTGAAGGTGGCAATGAGTAAAGTCGAGATTACTCAACTTGAAGAGAACCAGTTTCGAGTCAGTGGCGAACTGACTCGAAATTCAATTGGTCGTGAACGGCTTCTGAACGTTAAGCCAGATACTAAGCATAAAACATGGTATTTTGACCTTTCTGGGCTTTCTAGGGTTGACACGGCGGGCTTAGCTTGGTTAATTCACTCTTTCGCAGAATTAAAGCAGCAAGGCATTCACCTTGAACTGCAAAATAGCCCTGAGCAATTGCAAAACTTAATGCAGTTGGGTCAGGTCACAAACTTATTTGAGTGAGATTTATGGAAACGAGCCAAGTCGAAACGTTATTACGCGACGAATTAAAACTAGATGAAGTGATTGTTAAAGCAAATGGTAGCCACTACGAAGTGATTGCTGTTGGTGAGTGTTTTGATGGTTTATCTCGCGTGAAGAAGCAACAGTTGGTTTATGCTCCGTTAATGTCAACAATCTCAGACGGTACAATCCACGCTGTATCTATCAAAGCGTTCACACCGACTGAATGGAAACGCGAACAAAAATTTATTTTACCTCAATAGTCGCAGGACCTCCTAATGGATCAATTTGTTATTCAAGGTGGCACCTCGCTGGCAGGTGAAGTCACTATTTCTGGCGCTAAAAATGCCGCTCTTCCAATTCTTTTTGCTGCGCTTTTAGGGCAGGGCAAAAGTACCTTTAGTAATGTTCCTCGTTTACGCGATATCGGCACCACAGAAGCCTTGTTAAAAACGCTGGGTGCAAATGTCGAATGGCAGCAAGACAAACTAATCATTGATGGTGCGACGGTTGATAAAACGCTTGCACCGTACGAGCTGGTAAAGCAAATGCGTGCCTCTGTGCTTGCATTAGGCCCTTTAGTTGCCCGTTTTGGCCAAGCGCAAGTATCACTGCCAGGTGGTTGTGCGATTGGTGCCCGCCCAGTTGATATCCATATTCAAGGCCTCGAGCGCATGGGCGCTATCATCAAGGTTGAAAATGGTTACATCAACGCTAAGGTTGATGGTCGCTTAAAAGGTGCTGAAATCTTTATGGAGATGGTCAGTGTTGGCGCAACAGAAAACTTACTAATGGCAGCAACGCTGGCTGATGGTAAAACTGTACTTGAAAATGCCGCTCGCGAACCTGAAATTACCGATCTTGCTAATTGCTTAATTGCGATGGGTGCGAAGATCAGCGGTGCAGGCACTAGCCGTATCGAAATTGAAGGGGTTGAGTCACTATCGGGTTGTGAGTACAGCATTCTTCCTGATCGCATTGAAACAGGTACCTTCTTGGTTGCGGCGGCAATGGCTGGCGGTGAAGTGCTTTGTAAAAATACAGACCACCATAGTCTTGATCCTGTGATTGAAAAACTACGCGCTACCAATGCCTTGGTTGAAGTCACTGATAACAGCATTTATCTTGATATGCGTGGCCGCGAATTAAAAGCAGTTAATATTAAGACTATGCCACACCCGGGTTTCCCTACCGATATGCAAGCGCAGTTTACAGCTTTAAATGTGGTAGCGAAAGGCAGTGCAACCATCACAGAAACGATTTTTGAAAACCGTTTTATGCACGTACCAGAGTTACAGCGTATGGGCGCAAACATTCGCTTAGAAGGTAATACGGCAATTTGTGGGGATACAGAAAGCCTATCAGGCGCGCAAGTGATGGCAACTGATTTACGTGCTTCAGCGAGCCTTATTTTGACAGGGATCGTTGCTCAAGGTGAGACTATTGTTGACCGCATCTATCACGTAGACCGTGGTTATCAACGCATTGAAGATAAGCTGAGTGCGCTAGGTGCTAATATCAAGCGCCGTTCAAGCTAATCGCTAAGACTTCCAAAAAAGGCCTAACAAGTGTTAGGCCTTTTTTGTATCTGTATTACCTAAGTAACTACTGCTCGTCTTCGAGTTCTGCAACAGTCACCATTACTTTTAAGATTTTGCCATTGCGATATACTTCAAACTCAAGTTCTTTTCCTGGCTCTGTATTGGCCAGTTTCTCGAGCACTTGTTGTGGGTTTGCTACTGCAATACCGCCAATTTTAACTACAATATCTGTTTCTCTAATACCTGCTTTCCAGGCTGGGCCAAATGGATCAAGTTGAGAAATACGCATACCTGCAACAGGCGTAAAGTTATCGCTAACATCTTTACCTGTACTATCAATGCCGGTGCCACTAAAGCCTAAATAGCCACGTACGACACGGCCATGCTTTATTAGTTTATCCATCACATCTTTGGCAATCGAGTAAGGCACCGCAAAGAAAATACCCTGAATATCGAGATTTTCATGAGTTTTAAATTGTGCCGAGGTAATACCGACTAAGTCACCTCTTGAATTGACTAACGCGCCACCTGAGTTGCCCACGTTAATCGCAGCATCCATCTGTAATAGGCTGCTGTAAGGGCTATCGATTAAGTTTTGTTTACCCGTCGCACTGATAATACCTTGGGTAATGGTTTGACCTAAGTTAAGCGGGTTACCTATCGCTAAAACAACATCACCTACACGTGGTTTAAATTTATCGTTCACTGGAATCTTTGGTAAATGCTCAGCGCTGATCTTTAACAGTGCTAAATCTGTTTGAGTATCAAAACCAATCACTTGTACATCATAAAAACGACGGCCATCAGCGAGTGTAACGATAATGAGATCGGCATTTTTGATTACATGGTAGTTAGTCAAGATATAGCCGTCTTGGGTCATGATCACACCAGAGCCAAGAGCTTGAACGGTGTTTTGACGTTTATAGCGCGGTTGATTGGAAATGCTTTCTGAAAAAATAGTAACAACCGACGGCGCTGCTTTTTGTACTGCATCAGCAAAGCTCATATGTTCAGAGGATATCGCTGCAGGTAAATTCATATCTGGTAACAGTGTGCTACGAAGGCTTGGGCTAAATAAAACCACTAAAAAGGCAATGCCTAAACCAGTGAAAAGCGGTGGAAGGATAAATTTTAAAAGTTTCAGCACAGTATTCTTATTATCAGTGAGCAATCCCTTAATGATGGCACAAAAAAAATAACAGCGGCAAGCACCGCTGTTATTTTTTCATGATTTATCAACTAGGTTTACTGAATAAGTACGAAAATAAGCTCTCTACCTCGTTTAACACCTAGTACGATGTTACCTTTGGTATTTTCGATGATCTTATTCATGTCGCGGATTGTTTCAACGCGTTGACGGTTCACTTGCATGATCACATCACCTTCTTCAAGGCCGACACGAGCAGCTGGAGAACGCGCTTGTACGCCGGTTACTTCAACACCCTTACCATCACTCTTCTGGGTATTTTCTAATGTCGCTCCTTGGAAAGCTGGGTGCGTTTCTTCGCCAGCAGCAGTCGTTGCTGATGCACCATCTAATGTGACATTAACGGTTTTGATTTTGCCATCTCGGTAAATGCCCAGTTTTACTTTTTTGCCTTCGCCAAGGGTAGCAATTTTACTGCGTAATTCATGGAAACCACTAATTTCAGTACCATCAACGCTAATGATTACATCACCCGCTTTGATACCCGCTTTACTTGCTGCTGTATCATCCATTACTTGCATAACGTAAGCGCCTTGTTTTACGTCTAGCTGTTGTGCTTTAGCGAGGCCTGCATCAAGTGGTCGACCTGAAATACCCAGCGAGCCACGACGCACTTCACCGTGCTCGATGATCTGGTCAACAAGGTTTTTCATCATGGTAGATGGAATGGCAAAACCAATCCCCACATTACCACCTGATGCACCTAAGATAGCAGTGTTGATACCAATCAGTTCACCATTAAGGTTCACTAACGCGCCGCCTGAGTTGCCTTGGTTGATAGCTGCATCGGTTTGAATAAAGTCTTCATAGCCCTCTATATTTAAACCGCTACGGCCAAGGGCACTGACGATACCTGATGTTACTGTGTGACTTAGACCAAATGGATTACCAATGGCAACTGCAAAATCACCTACACGTAACTGATCTGAATCGGCAATTTTAAGCGCTGTTAAGTCTTCGGCATCAATTTGCAGCAAGGCAATATCTGACTCTTTATCACTACCAATTTTGGTCGCGTCATATTCGCGGCCATCTTCTAAGGTCACCACCATTTTTTCGGCATCTTCGATAACATGGTTATTAGTAACCACGTACCCTTCGTCTGCATCAATGATCACACCTGAGCCTAGGCCACTAAATTCACGCTTTTGACTGCCACCACGAGGAACACCAAAAAAGTCATCAAATGGAGTCGCACGGCGGCGAACTTCTTTGGAGCCTGATACTTGAATGCTCACCACGCCCGGTGTGATTTGCTCAAGCATAGGTGCGAGGGTTGGCAATTGTTGACCATTTACAGCAACAGGAAGTTTTGCCATTGAAATTGCAGGGCTTAATAATAAGCTAGAAGATAAAATAGCAGCACTGATAACAGATAATTTCATTTTCATAGTCTGGGTTTACTCCACTTCAGAGATAAAGCAAAAACTAAAAAGGGCTGCATAAGCAGCCCTTTTCTTGGTTTAGATATAAAGCTGTTATATCTAATGACTATGGGGTCAAAAAAAAGTTCATCAAGAGGCTTTAGAATGTTCTGAAACTTTCTCTGAGCCAGTGAACAAGCCCGTTTCACCAACAACATAGTCAGCAGGCTGAGCTTCAGCACTTGAACGATCGCCTCTGCGGTCTTGTAATGAGTTTTGTAATTGCTCAGTTGTTTCTTTAGAAAAGAACGGCTCATTTGGGTGCTGTTTTTTATCAGCAAGTAGCAGTTTATTTGTTTCTTCTACATGGTTCAGTAGCTGGTCGTAGTTATCTTTCATTTTAGATACTAGCTTACCTGTGCTCGCTAGATGATCAGCTACATCTTGACGATATTGTTCAAGTGCATTGTTAGCTTGCTCGACTTGTTGTTCTAGTTCGTCTTGCTTAAATTGTTTTTTGGTTACAAAAGCACCAATGAAGAATGCTGAAATTGCAACGATGATTAGAATACCTATCCAGGTAATTGTGCCCATAAATCTACCCCTTTGGGAAAAAATAACAAAAACAAATGCTTTAAAAGCATTTATAGTCCAATCATTATTAAAAAATGCTTAATTTGATTGTGAAATCATACTGCGGGCTAATATACCCTGAGATACGATGCGTGTTAATATACTGTGCAAATTTAACTGTGTTTTATTGTAACGACCTATGACTCCTTGGCAGAAATACCAACAAGATTTACAACGTGAAGACTTTGTACATGATGCAGCGCAAGAAAATGCAGTGCGCCATTTGCAAAGACTCTATGATGACCTAACGGCAGACAAACCGGCCGCGAAGGGGTGGTTTGCCAAACTATTCTCTAAAGATAGCACGCCAAGTATAAAAGGGCTGTATTTTTGGGGCGGAGTAGGTAGAGGTAAGACCTATTTAGTTGATACGTTCTACGAAGCTTTACCTACTGATCGTAAGATGCGTGTGCACTTTCACCGTTTTATGCATCGCGTGCATGATGAGCTGAAAAAGTTAAAAAATACCAGTAATCCATTAAATGTGGTTGCAGATATCTTTAAATCAGAAACAGATATTATCTGTTTTGATGAATTTTTTGTGCAAGATATCACTGATGCAATGCTGCTAGGTGGTTTGATGGAAGCCTTATTTGAGCGCGGCATTGTGCTGGTAGCTACGTCAAACATCGTGCCTGATGAGCTGTATCGAAACGGTTTGCAACGCGCACGTTTCTTACCAGCAATTGAGTTGGTAAAAGCCAACACCGAAATTGTTAATGTAGACTCGGGGGTTGATTATCGCTTACGTACCCTTGAGCAAGCCGAAATTTTCCATAGTCCGCTTGATAAGCAAGCTGATGATAATTTATTTGAATACTTCGATAAGTTGTCACCTGAGCCGGGTGTGCTCGATAAAGAAATTGAAATTGAAGGGCGGATGATCAAAACCCGTAAAGTGTCTGACTGTATTGCTATGTTTGAGTTTAGTGAACTATGCGAAACAGCCCGCAGCCAAGTTGATTACATGGAAATAAGCCGACTTTATAACACGGTGATTTTGTCGAACGTAAAAGCTCTTGGGCAAGCCAATGATGATGCCGCACGTCGTTTTATCGCGTTAGTGGATGAATTCTACGAGCGTCATGTTACGCTGATTATCTCTGCTGAAAAGCCAATAACCGAGCTATATAGCGAAGGTAACTTAAATTTTGAATTTAAGCGCTGTATTAGCCGACTACAAGAAATGCAATCGTTAGAATACTTAGCAAAAGAGCATTTAGCGTAGTAGAGCTGTCAGCTTTCAGCCGAACGGTGTTGAATGTAAGGCGCGCCAAGCAAGCGTGACGCCTACGATTGATGTAGGCTTGAAATTTATTTCGCGCGCACTTAGCTGATAGCCGATTTTCTCGAATAAAAAACAACCATCATATAGCAATGTGGTTCAAGTGCTGGTATACTCCCGCGTCTGCCACGTTGCGTTCTATTGCCAGATATTAGTTTAGCCTCTAATTGATGGCTCAAAGTCTTAAACTCGAAGGGGTTAAAGCATTCAACTTAGAGCGGTAATTAATAATAATTACCTGTGGTTTTAATTAAAAAACATTGGATTTTAATAAATGAAAACGTTTGTTGCTAAGCCAGAAACAGTAAAACGTGACTGGTACGTAGTTGACGCTGAAGGTAAAACTTTAGGTCGCATCGCTACTGAAATCGCTCGTCGCCTACGCGGTAAGCATAAAGCTGAATACACTCCTCACGTAGATACTGGTGATTACATCATCGTTATCAACGCTGAGAAAGTTACTGTTACTGGTAATAAAGCAAAAGACAAAATGTACCACGCACACACTGGTTTCCCAGGTGGTCTTAAGTCTACTACTTTCGACAAGCTTCAAGCTGCAAAGCCTGAAATGATCATCGAAAAAGCTGTTAAAGGCATGTTGCCACGTGGTCCTTTAGGCCGCGCAATGTACCGTAAACTTAAAGTTTACTCAGGTACTGAGCACAACCATGCTGCACAACAGCCTCAGGTTCTAGACATTTAAGGAGCACTATCATGGCAAATCAATACTACGGTACAGGTCGTCGTAAAAGTTCAAGTGCTCGCGTATTCTTACGCCCAGGCACTGGTAACATCGTAATCAACAAGCGCTCTCTAGAAGAGTACTTCGGTCGTGAGACTGCTCGCATGGTTGTTCGTCAAGCATTAGAGCACGTAGAAATGACTGAAAAGTTTGACCTACACATCACTGTTTCAGGTGGTGGTACAACTGGTCAAGCTGGTGCTATCCGTCACGGTATCACTCGTGCACTTATGGAGTTTGACGAGTCTCTACGTCCTACACTTCGTAAAGCAGGTTTCGTTACACGTGATGCACGTAAAGTTGAGCGTAAGAAAGTGGGTCTTAAGAAAGCACGTAAGCGTCCACAATTCTCAAAACGTTAATATTTACGTTTATCAGAATACCAAAAACCCAGCTTCGGCTGGGTTTTTTGTTTTTGGAGCTGCCAGCTTTCAGACGTCAGTTTTTAGCAGATCGAGAGGGGGTTCCATCATTTATGCTTTTAAACAACAATAGCTTTACATTCATTTCTCGGGTTTTAAGCTTTTGATAGCTGATAGCTGATAGCTGATAGCTGATAGCTGATAGCTGATAGCTGATAGCTGATAGCTGATAGCTGATAGC
>NZ_JANHZR010000016.1:0-33791 GCF_041414715.1 Pseudoalteromonas sp. DY56-GL22
GTTTTACCGTGGTCAACGTGGCCGATTGTACCAACGTTTACGTGCGGTTTTACGCGTTCAAACTTTTCTTTTGCCATCTTAAAAAATTCCTATAAAGAAATTAACGCCTGACCCACTATTGGGCCAGACAAGCTAAATCATATAACAGCGCGAGCTGCAATTATTGCATCTGCAACGTTTTTAGCGGCTTCTGCATACTTCAAAAACTCCATAGAGTAAGATGCACGGCCTTGTGTTGCAGATCGCAGATCAGTTGCATAACCAAACATTTCAGAAAGTGGTACTTGCGCATTAATTTGCTTAAGACCACCGAATGCTTCTTCCATGCCTTCGATCATGCCGCGGCGACGGTTTAAGTCACCAACTACATCACCCATGTTTTCTTCAGGAGTGATAACTTCAACCTTCATTACTGGTTCTAGAAGAGCAGGGTTTGCTTCAAGCGCACCTTTCTTCATCGCCATTGAACCTGCAATCTTAAATGCCATTTCATTCGAGTCTACATCATGGAATGAACCATCATATAAAGTCGCTTTAACGCCAAGTAATGGGTAGCCAGCAAGCACACCTTGAGCCATTTGCTCTTGGATGCCTTTGTCTACCGCAGGGATGTATTCTTTAGGAACTGAACCACCAACGATTTCGTTAACGAATTCGTAAGTTGGCGCATCATCTTCCGAAATATCCATCGGTTCAAGTTTAAGCCAGACGTGACCATATTGACCACGACCACCTGATTGACGTACGAACTTCCCTTCAACTTCAACAGCTGAACGGATAGCTTCACGGTATGCTACCTGCGGCTTACCAACGTTACATTCAACACTGAATTCACGTTTCATACGGTCGACAATGATATCAAGGTGAAGTTCACCCATACCAGAAATAATAGTCTGGCCTGATTCTTCGTCAGTTTGTACTCTGAAAGACGGATCTTCTGCCGCTAGTTTACCTAACGCGATACCCATCTTATCTTGGTCAGCGACTGTGCGAGGCTCAACCGCAACAGAGATAACTGGCTCTGGGAACTCCATACGCTCAAGCGTAATGATTGAGTTCGGATCACACAGTGTCTCACCTGTTGTTACGTCTTTAAGACCAATAGCCGCTGCGATGTCGCCTGCGTAGACTACTTTGATCTCTTCACGTGAGTTTGAATGCATCTGAACGATACGACCAAGTCGCTCACGCTTACTTTTAACTGGATTGTATACCGCATCACCCTGTTTAACAGTACCAGAGTAAACACGGAAGAAGGTCAAGGTGCCAACGAACGGGTCTGTCGCAATCTTAAAAGCAAGTGCGGCAAACGGTGCGTTGTCATCAGCAGGACGTTCTTCCTCAGTACCATCTTCAACGATACCTTGGATTTGTTTCACTTGTGTTGGCGCAGGCATATATTCGATAACAGCATCAAGCACAGCTTGAACACCCTTATTCTTAAATGCACTACCACACGTCATTGGAACAATTTCGTTTGCTAATGTGCGCTGACGTAAAGCTGCTTTAATTTCAGCTTCGGTCAGGTCTTCACCTTCTAGATATTTGTCCATTAGTTCTTCTGATGCTTCAGCAGCGCTCTCAACCATGTGAGAACGCCATTCTTCTGCAAGCTCCAGAAGCTCTGCCGGAATGGCCTCATAAGAGAAAGTCATGCCTTGATCTTCGGCATTCCAGTTAATGGCTTTCATCTTAATAAGGTCAATAACACCTTTAAAGTCGTCTTCAGCACCAATTGGTAGCTGAATTGGAACAGGCGTTGCTCCAAGACGAGATTTCACCTGGTCCACAACTGTTAAGAAGTCAGCGCCAGTGCGATCCATTTTGTTTACGAAGATCATGCGAGGAACTTCGTATTTGTTCGCCTGACGCCAAACTGTCTCAGTTTGCGGCTGTACACCAGATGAAGCACAAAGAACAACTACCGCACCATCGAGTACGCGTAAAGAACGCTCTACTTCGATAGTGAAATCTACGTGTCCTGGCGTATCAATGATATTGATGCGATGGTCGTCAAATTGAGCGTCCATCCCTTTCCAGAAACACGTTGTTGCAGCAGAAGTGATTGTGATACCACGCTCTTGTTCCTGCTCCATCCAATCCATAGTTGCAGCACCATCATGTACTTCACCGATCTTATGAGAAAGACCCGTGTAGAACAGAACACGTTCTGTTGTGGTGGTTTTACCTGCATCTACGTGAGCGCAAATACCGATATTGCGATAGCGCTCAAGTGGAGTTGTACGTGCCATATGATCCTCTTAAAGGTTAAGGGCAGATTACCAACGGTAATGAGCGAATGCTTTATTCGCTTCAGCCATACGGTGAACGTCTTCACGTTTCTTAACCGCAGTGCCTTTGTTGTCAGCAGCGTCAACGATTTCTTGAGCTAAACGTAAGCCCATAGATTTTTCGCCACGCTTACGTGCAGCGTCTACTAACCAACGCATACCTAATGCGTTGCGACGTACTGGACGTACTTCAACTGGTACTTGGTACGTTGAACCACCAACACGGCGAGATTTAACCTCTACCTGTGGGCGAACGTTTTCAAGTGCAGCTTCAAAGATTTCAAGGTGCGACTTGCCTGATTTCTCAGCAGCCACGTCTAACGCACCATAAACGATTTTTTCAGCAGTAGATTTCTTGCCGTCTAACATTACTACGTTAACGAATTTAGCAAGAAGTTCCGATCCGAACTTAGGATCTGGAAGAATTTTACGTTGACCTATTACGCGTCTTCTAGGCATTTTGTATCTCCGGTATCTTCAGGTTTGCTCTTTTAGAGTCAATACCCAAAACAATTAATTTAAAAATTTAGTGCTTGGCCTTACTAACGGAGAACCATTAGCCCTTAGGGCGTTTAGCACCGTATTTAGAACGAGCTTGACGACGGTCGCTAACGCCTGCACAGTCAAGTGCACCACGTACAGTGTGGAAACGCACACCTGGTAAGTCTTTAACACGACCACCACGGATTAGGATTACACTGTGCTCTTGTAAGTTGTGGCCTTCACCACCAATGTAAGATGTTACTTCGAAACCGTTAGTTAAACGAACACGCGCTACTTTACGTAATGCAGAGTTTGGTTTCTTAGGTGTAGTTGTATATACACGAGTACATACACCACGCTTTTGCGGACAAGCTTTAAGTGCAGCTGAGTTACTTTTAGTAACTTTGCTACGACGTGGCTTACGCACTAGCTGGTTAATAGTTGCCATTTAAATAGCTCCTGAAATTAAAATTACTACTGAAAAAATAAAAAAATCCGCCCTGTTTACATGCTCGTTACAAAACGTGCAGGCAAATGGGTGGCGGAATTTTAATGAGCAAAGTTTAACCTGTCAACCTTAACTCATCGTAAGGCAGAAGATAACTGCCTTACGATTTCTTAATCTATTGATTAAGCTGAGATTATTGGTTTCCAGAGATATCTGCGTTTAGTGCGTCAGTAAGTGCTTGAGTTGCCTCTTCAGCGCTTACTGTTTGCTCTTCAACGATTTCACCTTGCTTGCGACGGTTTAAACGGTCTTGGTGATACGCAAAGCCTGTACCAGCTGGGATCAGACGACCCACGATTACGTTCTCTTTCAGACCACGAAGCTCATCGCTCTTACCATTTACAGCGGCTTCAGTTAGGACACGAGTTGTCTCCTGGAACGATGCTGCAGAAATGAAAGATTCTGTTGCAAGTGACGCTTTAGTGATACCCATTAACTGGATTTCAAACTTCGCTGGGATCTTGCCTTGTTTCTCAAGTTCACGGTTAGAAATATTAACGCGTGCTACTTCAACTTGTTCACCGGCTAAGAACTCAGTGTCACCGCCGTCAAGGATGATACATTTACGTAGCATCTGACGAATAATTGTCTCAATGTGCTTGTCATTGATCTTAACGCCTTGCAAGCGGTAAACCTCTTGCACTTCGTTAACGATGTAGTTAGCTACATGAGTTACACCACGTAGGCGTAAGATGTCATGTGGTGACTCAGGACCATCGGCGATAACCTCACCTTTAGACACTTGCTCACCTTCGAACACGTTAAGTTGACGCCATTTAGGGATCATCTCTTCGTATGCGTCACCCTCAGCAGGAGTGATTACAAGACGCTTCTTACCTTTAGTTTCTTTACCGAAGCTGATAGTACCTGTGATTTCTGCAAGGATTGCAGGATCTTTCGGCTTACGTGCTTCGAATAAGTCAGCTACGCGAGGTAGACCACCCGTGATATCACGAGTCTTCGAACCTTCTTGCGGAATACGTGCTAGTACGTCACCTGGGTTTGCAGTTGCACCGTCTGTTACTTCAATCGTTGTGAATGAAGGAAGACGTGTTTCTTGCAGACCACGCTCATCGCTTTCGATGATTAGTTTAGGTTCTTTCGCATTCGCTTTACCTAAGTCTTTAACAACCACACGTGTTAAACCAGTTAACTCGTCTGTTTGTGCTTCGGTATTTGAGTCATCAATGTCGCTGAATGAGATTTTTGACTTGTGCTCAAGAACGATTGGGTGACTATGCGGGTCCCAAGTAGCAACGATGTCGTTACCTTGAACTTCTGCATTATCTTGTACTGCTAACACCGCACCGTAAGGTACTTTATAACGCTCTTTCTCACGACCAAAGCTATCGATGATAGTGATCTCTGTTGAACGAGACGTGATAACAATCTTACCGTCTGTGTTTAATACGTACTTCGCATTGTGTAACTTCAATGTACCGTTAGTTTTAACTTGTACACTGTTTTCAGCAGACGCTCGAGATGCCGCACCACCGATGTGGAAGGTACGCATCGTAAGCTGTGTACCCGGCTCACCGATTGATTGTGCCGCGATAACACCTACTGACTCACCTGGGTTGATGATGTGGCCACGCGCAAGGTCACGACCGTAACACTTAGCACATACACCAAAGTCATTATCACAAGTGATTACTGAACGAACGCGTACTTCATCCACTGAGTGCTCTTCTAAAAGGTCACACAGTTTTTCGTCAAGCATAACGTTACGCTCAACAAGTACTTCGTTAGTATTTGGAATTAATACATCTTCAGCAACAACACGACCTAGTACACGTTCACGAAGTGCTTCTACAACGTCACCACCTTCGATAAGCGGTTTCATTGTTAAGCCATCTTCTGTGCCACAGTCGTCTTCGTTGATTACTAAGTCTTGTGCAACATCTACTAGACGACGCGTTAAGTAACCCGAGTTTGCTGTTTTAAGTGCTGTATCGGCAAGACCTTTACGCGCACCGTGCGTTGAGATGAAGTACTGTAGTACGTTTAGACCTTCACGGAAGTTCGCCGTGATTGGTGTCTCGATGATTGAACCATCTGGACGTGCCATTAGACCACGCATACCCGCTAACTGACGGATCTGAGCGGCGCTACCACGTGCACCTGAGTCTGCCATCATAAACACTGAGTTAAATGAAGATTGCTCTTCTTCTTCGCCTTTCGCGTTGATTACAGTGTCTTTTGATAAGTTCGCCATCATCTCACGTGATAAGTTTTCATTTACACGTGACCAGATATCGATAACTTTGTTGTACTTTTCACCAGCCGTTACAAGACCTGATTGGAATTGTTGGTTGATTTCAGTTACTTCAGCTTCCGCTGATTCAATGATTTCTGCTTTAACCGGTGGGATAACTAAGTCATCGATACCGATTGAAACACCTGACTTCATTGCGTAGTGGAAACCTGTGTACATTACTTGGTCAGCAAAGATAACGGTATCTTTAAGACCTAGACGACGGTAACACTCGTTTAATAAGCCAGAAATTTGTTTCTTACCTAGGGCTTGGTTGATTAACTCAAACGGCATGCCTTTAGGTAGGATTAGTGAAAGAATTGCACGACCTACTGTTGTTTCAACAATAGATACTTGCTCAACTGCTTCACCTTCTTCATTGTCAACTGTTTCGCTAATACGTACTTTTACGCGCGCATGTAGCTCAGCATTACCACTGCGGTATGCTTTTTCAGCTTCTTTAGGATCTTTAAATACAGTACCTTCGCCTTTCGCATTGATGCGATCACGAGTCATGTAGTAAAGACCTAATACAACGTCCTGTGAAGGAACGATGATTGGCTCACCATTCGCTGGAGATAGGATGTTGTTTGTAGACATCATTAGAGCACGTGCTTCTAACTGTGCTTCAAGCGTTAACGGTACGTGTACCGCCATTTGGTCACCATCGAAGTCAGCGTTGTACGCTGCACAAACTAATGGGTGTAAATGGATCGCTTTACCTTCGATAAGCACAGGTTCGAACGCTTGGATACCCAAACGGTGCAGTGTTGGTGCACGGTTAAGTAATACTGGATGTTCACGAATTACTTCGTCTAATACATCCCATACTTCTGCCACTTCACGCTCAACCATCTTCTTAGCAGCTTTGATAGTCGTAGCCATGCCGCGACGCTCTAATTTGCCGTAGATAAATGGTTTGAATAGCTCAAGTGCCATCTTCTTAGGAAGACCACACTGGTGTAGTTTAAGCGTAGGACCTACTGTGATTACAGAACGGCCAGAGTAATCTACACGTTTACCAAGTAAGTTCTGACGGAAACGACCTTGCTTACCTTTGATCATATCAGCAAGCGATTTAAGAGGACGTTTGTTAGAACCTGTAATCGCACGACCGCGACGACCGTTATCAAGTAGCGCATCTACCGCTTCTTGTAACATACGTTTTTCGTTGCGTACGATAATGTCTGGTGCTGCTAGATCTAATAGACGCTTAAGACGGTTATTACGGTTAATAACACGACGGTAAAGGTCATTCAGATCAGAAGTCGCAAAACGACCACCGTCTAGTGGTACTAATGGACGTAGATCAGGCGGAAGTACTGGAAGTACTGTCATGATCATCCACTCAGGGTTGTTACCTGATTGGTGGAAAGATTCCATTAATTTAAGACGTTTAGTGATCTTCTTACGCTTAGTTTCAGAGTTAATTGTTGGTAACTCTTCGCGCATTTCAGCAATTAATTGGCCAAGATCAAGTTCACGAAGCAAGTCTAATACTGCTTCTGCACCCATCTTCGCTTCAAACTCATCACCGTGCTCTTCAAGTGCATCTAGGTACTCTTCTTCACCTAAAAGCTGACCACGCTCAAGCGTTGTCATACCAGGCTCAGTTACTACGAATGATTCGAAGTAAAGTACGCGCTCGATGTCACGAAGTGTCATGTCTAGCATTAAGCCAATACGTGACGGTAATGATTTTAAGAACCAAATGTGCGCAACTGGGCTCGCAAGCTCAATGTGACCCATACGGTCACGACGCACTTTAGTAAGCGTTACTTCAACGCCACACTTTTCACAAATAACACCACGGTGCTTAAGGCGCTTATATTTACCACATAAACACTCATAATCTTTCACTGGGCCGAAAATACGGGCACAGAATAAGCCGTCGCGCTCAGGCTTGAAAGTACGGTAGTTGATTGTCTCAGGTTTCTTTACTTCACCGTATGACCATGAACGAACCATATCTGGCGAAGCAAGACCAATGCGAATTGCATCGAATTCTTCGGTCTTATTTTGTTGCTTCAGAAACTTAAGTAAGTCTTTCACCTTAGCTCTCCTGTCGGAGGTTAATCTTGAGGGCGAACCAATCGCCCCTACATTCTATTCGGCCTAACAGGTGCGGCTTACGCCGCACCTAAATGGCTTAATTTTCTTCCAACTCGATGTTGATACCCAGTGAGCGGATTTCTTTCAACAATACGTTGAACGATTCTGGCATACCTGGTTCCATCTTATGGTTACCATCTACGATGTTCTTATACATCTTAGTACGACCGTTCACGTCATCCGATTTCACTGTTAGCATTTCTTGTAGAGTATATGCAGCACCGTAAGCTTCTAGTGCCCACACCTCCATCTCACCGAAACGCTGGCCACCGAACTGAGCTTTACCACCCAGCGGCTGCTGAGTAACAAGGCTGTAAGAACCAGTTGAACGTGCGTGCATCTTGTCATCAACCAAGTGGTTAAGTTTCAGCATGTACATGTAACCAACAGTTACTTGACGTTCGAACTGATCGCCAGTACGGCCATCATAAAGTGTAACTTGACCGCTTCTTGGATAACCACCAAGCTCTAGTAAGTCTTTGATTTCGCTTTCACGAGCACCATCAAAGGCTGGAGTTGCGATCGGTAAACCACCTTTCAAGTTATCAGCTAAGCGACGAACTTCATCATCAGAGAACGAGTCGATATCAACTTTCTGACGACAATCACCTAATTCGTAAACTTTCTTAACGAAGCTACGGATTTCGTGCAGTTCACGCTGCTCTTTCATCATTTCTTCTAAACGCTCACCCACACCACGTGCAGCAAGACCCATGTGTGTTTCTAGGATCTGACCGATGTTCATACGTGATGGTACACCTAGCGGGTTCAGAACGATGTCTACCGTACGACCTTTGTCATCGTATGGCATATCTTCTACTGGTACGATAGTCGAGATAACACCTTTGTTACCGTGACGACCCGCCATCTTATCACCTGGTTGGATACGACGTTTAACAGCTAGGTATACTTTAACAATCTTAAGTACGCCTGGTGCTAAGTCATCACCTTGAGTGATCTTACGACGTTTGTTTTCAAACTTCTTATCGTATTCAGCTTTAAGCTCATCGTACTGGGCAGCTAGTTGCTCAAGTTCAGCTTGCTTGTCTTCTTCAGCAAGGCTTTGAGTAAGCAGCTTTTCAGCATTTAGTGATGCAATTGAATCTGCGTTCAGACCTGCGTCAACAAGTAACTTACGAGCACGGTCTAATACACCTGCTTCTAAGATACGGAACTCTTCGTTGAAGTCTTTCTTCGCTTCGCGAAGCTGCATGTCTTCAACTTCTAACGCACGCTTATCTTTTTCAACACCGTCACGGGTGAAAACTTGTACGTCGATTACAGTACCAGTTACAGAGTTTGGTACGCGTAAAGAGCTGTCTTTAACGTCTGACGCTTTCTCACCGAAGATAGCACGTAGTAGCTTTTCTTCTGGTGTTAATTGCGTTTCGCCTTTCGGAGTCACTTTACCTACTAGGATATCGCCGCCTTTAACTTCAGCACCGATATAAACAACGCCTGATTCATCAAGCTTGCCTAGTGCAGACTCACCTACGTTAGGGATATCTGCTGTGATCTCTTCAGGACCTAATTTAGTATCACGTGCGATACATTGTAGTTCTTGAATGTGGATAGTCGTTAGACGATCTTCTTGAACTACACGCTCAGATAGTAGGATTGAATCCTCGAAGTTATAACCGTTCCATGGCATGAATGCCACGCGAAGGTTTTGACCAAGTGCTAAGTCACCTAGGTCAGTCGAAGGACCATCTGCTAATACGTCACCACGTGTTACCGGCTCACCAACCATACAAGTTGGTTTTTGGTTAATACATGTATTTTGGTTTGAGCGAGTGTATTTAGTAAGGTTGTAAATATCGATGCCCGCTTCACCTGGAATACGCTCATCTTCATGTACATTTACAACGATGCGGCTTGCATCCGCATACATTACTTCACCACCACGCTTAGCAACGATAGTTACACCAGAATCTTTCGCTAGTGTCAGCTCGATACCTGTACCTACCAGCGGTTTGTCCGCGATAAGTGTTGGTACGGCTTGACGTTGCATGTTTGAACCCATCAATGCACGGTTAGCATCATCGTGTTCTAGGAACGGGATAAGTGCTGCCGCTACAGAGATCACCTGTTGTGGTGATACGTCCATATATTGTTGGTCCATTTTGCCCATAAAGGTTGATTCACCTTTGTGACGACATGGAATTAGTTCATCAACAAACTCATTGTTTTCGTTCAAGTTTGAGTTCGCCTGAGCGATAACAAACTGACCTTCTTCAATGGCTGATAAGTAATCTACTTCATCAGTAACTACACCGTTTACCACTTTACGGTAAGGTGTTTCTAAGAAACCATAGTCATTAGTACGTGCGTACGTAGACAATGAGTTAATTAGACCGATGTTTGGACCCTCAGGCGTTTCGATTGGACATACACGACCATAGTGAGTTACGTGAACGTCTCGAACCTCGAAGCCAGCGCGTTCACGTGTTAAACCACCCGGGCCTAATGCAGAAATACGACGCTTGTGCGTTACTTCTGAAAGCGGGTTATTTTGGTCCATGAACTGTGATAACTGAGATGAACCAAAGAACTCTTTAACCGCAGCCGAAATAGGCTTAGCGTTAATAAGATCTTGTGGCATTACAGCGTCAAGGTCACCTAAGCTTAAACGCTCACGTACAGCACGCTCAACACGTACTAGACCAACGCGGAATTGGTTCTCAGCCATTTCGCCAACACTACGGATACGACGGTTGCCTAAGTGGTCGATATCATCAACATCGCCAACACCGTTACGAATAGCGATAAGCACTTTCATAACAGCTACGATGTCTTCTTTCGATAATGTGCCAGGGCCAGTATCTGAGTCATAACCTACACGGCTATTGAACTTCATACGACCAACTGTTGATAAATCGTAACGCTCGTCAGAGAAGAACAAGTTATCAAATAAGGCTTCAGCCGCGTCTTTCGTCGGTGGCTCGCCTGGGCGCATCATGCGATAAATTTCTACTAATGCTTCTAAACGGTTGCTTGTTGTGTCGATACGTAATGTATCTGACATGTAGGCGCCGCTGTCCACTTCGTTGATATATAGTGTATCAATCTTAGTGTGACCTGCTTTAACCAATTCAGCCATTAGCTCAAGTGATAGCTCGTCATTCGCGTTTGCGATGATCTCACCCGTTGACTCATCAACATAGTTTTTAGCTACAACACGACCAATGATGTACTCATGCGGTACTTCTAATTGGTTAATACCTTTTTTCTCGATGTTCTTGATGTGACGCGCAGTAATACGACGACCCGCTTCAACAAGGACTTCACCGTCTTCGCCTTTGATATCAAAAGCGGCAGTTTCACCACGTAAGCGTGAAGGAACAAGTTCCATAAGAACTTTACCGTCAGCAACTTCAAACGCAGTTGTATCGAAGAATATCTCTAGGATTTCATCCGTTGAGTACTCAAGTGCACGTAAGATGATTGACGCCGGTAATTTACGACGACGGTCAATACGTACATAAAGGTTATCTTTTGCATCAAACTCGAAGTCTAACCATGAACCACGGTAAGGAATTACACGCGCGTTATAAAGTACTTTACCTGACGAGTGAGTTTTACCGCGGTCGTTATCAAAGAATACACCAGGGCTACGGTGTAGCTGAGAAACGATAACACGCTCTGTACCATTGATAACAAAGGTACCGGTATCAGTCATGAGCGGAATTTCGCCCATGTAAACTTCTTGCTCTTTAATGTCTTTAACTGTGCCTGGTGCTTCTTTGTCCATCACCACAAGACGCAATTTTACGCGAAGTGGAGCAGAATAAGTCACACCGCGAATTTGACATTCTTTTACATCGAATACTGGCTCACCAATACGATAACTTACGTATTGAAGCTCAGAATTTCCCGAGTAGCTTTTGATAGGAAACACAGAACGGAAAGCAGCTTCCAAACCGTGATCGCCATCAGCGTCAGGGACTAAGAATTTTTTAAACGATTCTAACTGCGTCGACAGTAAGAAAGGTATATCCAAAACTTGTGGACGTTTACCAAAATCCTTACGGATACGTTTCTTTTCAGAATAAGAGTAAGCCATGGGGTTCCTCAGCTTGCTGATCTTTGACCCGACCTGTTCTTGTAAGAACAGACTTAACTGGCATCTAAGCCAAGATGTACAACATTAAATTGTTGTTCTATTTTGCTCTGACACTTTCAACACCAAAATAGGTAACAACTTGAAAGTAAAGAGAAAATTAGATTTTATTTGCGTTACAGGATTGCATCGCTCTATAGCGCAAAAAGGCCGGTGATTAAATAATCACCAGCCCTTGCCTGATTACTCAGGCAGCGAACCTAGCGTAAGCTAGATTACTTAACCTCAACTTCAGCACCAGCTTCAGTAAGGTCTTTTGCAAGTGCTTCAGCTTCTTCTTTAGATACACCTTCTTTGATAGGTGCAGGAGCAGCTTCAACAAGTGCTTTAGCTTCTTTAAGGCCAAGACCAGTAGCACCACGTACAGCTTTGATAGCTGCAACCTTGTTAGCGCCAGCGCCAGTAAGGATTACGTCGAACTCAGTCTTTTCTTCAGCTGCTTCAGCAGCAGGACCAGCAACAACAGCAGCAGCTGCAGTTACGCCGAATTTTTCTTCCATTGCTTCAACTAGAGCAACAACGTCCATTACTGACATTTCAGCAATAGCATCAAGGATTTGGTCTTTAGTTACAGACATTACAAATTTCCTAATTATTACGGACTAAATATAGCCCAAAAAAAATATTACACCGAAAGTGAACAAAAAAACAGCTTAAAATTAAGCAGCTTGCTCTTCTTTCTGTACACGTACTGCTTCAATTGTTTTACACAATTTACCTGCAGACGCTTCTTTCATAGCGCTCATTAAGCGTGCAACAGCTTCGTCGTAAGTAGGTAGAGTTGCTAGCATAGCTGCGTCTACTACGTTACCTTCAAATGCAGCCGTCTTAACTTCGAATTTCTCGTTCTTCTTCGCGAAATCTTTGAAGATACGCGCAGCAGCACCTGGGTGCTCTGAAGAGAAAGCGATTAAGCTTGGACCTACAAGTGAGTCAGAAAGGCACTCAAAATCTGTACCTTCAACAGCACGTTTAGCTAAAGTGTTACGAACAACTTTCATCCATACACCAGCTTCACGAGCTTCTTTACGAAGGGCAGTGATAGCACCAACTGTTACACCACGAGAATCTGCAACAACTGCAGAAAGAGCACCAGTGGCTGCTTCGTTGACTTCAGCAACAATTGCTTTTTTGCCTTGAAGATTTAAAGCCATGGGTGTTACTCCTGGTTTAATGGGTTGCCGAAATTGGCTTCCCTGTTCTACTCTTCCCCATCTAAGATGGAGATGCTTTTTACGGCGAGAGCCAGAAGATTAGGAAAAATCTATCTGGGGATTCACACCGTCTACGTAGGTAAAATATTAAGGCCGAAGCCGCCTACGGTCTTGGACGGAAGTCCAATTTATCGTTTTTACCCGAAGGCATTACGAAATTATGGACTTCAACCCGAATTCTTTACTTGTTTTGAAATTAACTTTCTCAACAAAATGGCGCAAAATTATAGTTCAAATTTCGCGCCATGTAAACTCTTAATTAAGCAACAACTGTGCTTAGAGAGTTTTGGTCAACAGCAACACCTGCGCCCATTGTTGTAGAGATAGTTACTTTCTTCACGTAAGTACCTTTTGCTTGAGAAGGTTTAGCCTTCTTAAGCGCAACAATAAGAGCTTCAAGGTTTTGTTGAAGTTGCTCAGCAGTGAAATCAACCTTACCGATAGTAGTATGGATGATACCGTTCTTGTCGTTACGGTAACGAACTTGACCTGCTTTCGCGTTTTTAACTGCTTCTGCAACGTTAGGCGTTACAGTACCAGTTTTAGGGTTTGGCATTAGACCACGTGGACCTAAGATTTGACCTAGTTGACCAACAACACGCATAGCGTCTGGAGATGCAACAACAACGTCAAAGTTCATCTCGCCTTTCTTAACTAGATCAGCAAGATCTTCCATGCCCACTAATTCAGCACCAGCTTCTTTCGCAGCATCTGCGTTAGCGCCTTGTGTGAATACAGCAACACGAACTTCACGACCAGTACCGTTAGGTAGTACAGTTGCACCACGTACGTTTTGGTCAGATTTACGAGCATCGATACCAAGGTTAACAGCAACGTCAACACTTTCTACGAATTTAGCTGTCGCTAACTCTTTTAAAAGGGCAACTGCTTCGTTGATTTCGTAATCTTTAGTTACATCCACTTTTTCGCGGATAGTACGCATACGTTTAGTTAATTTTGCCATTATCTTAGTCCTCTACGTTCAAGCCCATCGCACGCGCAGAACCTGCGATAGTGCGAACTGCAGCGTCCATATCAGCCGCTGTAAGGTCAGGTCGTTTTGTCTCAACGATTTCTTCAAGTTGAGCACGAGTTACTGTACCCACTTTTTCAGTGTTAGGACGGCCAGAACCTGATTTGATGCCTGCAGCTTTCTTAAGTAAGTAAGCAGCCGGTGGAGTTTTCATGTCGAACGTGAAAGAACGGTCACCGTAAACAGAGATCACTACAGGAACTGGAGCGCCTTTTTCGATAGATTCTGTACGTGCGTTGAACGCTTTACAGAATTCCATGATGTTTACACCGTGTTGACCTAGTGCTGGACCTACTGGAGGACTAGGGTTAGCCATACCAGCGGCAACTTGTAGCTTGATAATAGCTTCAACTTTTTTAGCCATAATAAATACCTCATTTGGTGGGTCATAGCCTTGTGCGCGCGAGGACGCGTACTCTAACGGCTTCCCAGTTTAAAAATTGGTTCTCACTTTTTAGTGATAAAACAAGTTGTAACTTGCCCTAACACAAAAAGGCCGCTGATTATAAGTTAATCAGCGGCCTTTTTCAAGCTTATTGCCAAAATATTAAACGATTTTGGCAGCTTTAATTTTTTACTTACTTGTCTTGCTCAACTTGACCAAATTCAAGGTCAACAGGTGTCGAACGACCGAAGATAAGAACAGACACTTTCACGCGGCTCTTCTCGTAATCAACTTCTTCAACAACACCGCTGAAGTCAGCAAATGGACCATCGATAACACGAACAACTTCGCCTGGCTCGAATAATGTAGCTGGCTTAGGTGCTTCAGAGTTCTCTTGAAGACGGTTTAAGATGCGGTCAGCTTCTTTTTGGCTAATTGGCGCTGGACGATCAGACGTACCACCAATGAAGCCCATAACACGTGCAGTGCTGTTCACTAAGTGCCAGCTTGCATCGTTCATGTCCATTTGAACTAGTACGTAACCTGGGAAGAATTTACGCTCAGACTTACGCTTTTGGCCAGCGCGCATCTCAACAACTTCTTCAGTTGGTACTAATACTTCACCAAAACTATCTTCCAAACCTTCGATCTTGATGTGCTCAAGAATAGTTTGTGCTACACGCTTCTCGTAACCAGAGAAAGCTTGTACTACGTACCAACGTAGTTTCTTTTCGTTCTTCTCATCCGACATGGGATTAGATCTCCAATCCAGTTAAAAAGCCTACTGCGCGGAATAAAATGCCATCTAATCCCCAAAGGATAAGCGCCATAATCACAGTTGCAACCATTACAATTAATGTCGTATGTGTTGTTTCTTGGCGAGTTGGCCACACAACTTTACGTACTTCGATACGTGCTTCTTTTGCAAACGCAAGAAAAGTACGACCTTTTTCAGTTAGTGAGGCAATGCCTAAACCAGCTGCAACAGCAACCACTACACCAATAGCACGTAATAATACAGATTGGTCTGCATACATGTGGTTACCAACGACTGCGCCTGCTAGTAGCGCAATTGCTACAATCCACTTTACTGAATCCATCGCACTTGATGGTGTTTCTACATTCGTGCTCATAATATTTTTACCTTAACTACAGACACAACAACCCTGCGCTCTGGCAGGGTTAATCCATTAAAATCTAAACTTAAAAACTGACTTGTTTAAACCGATTTTTAATTTCAGACTTAGCACACATTGTGTAAAAAGTGGCAGGGGCGGAGAGATTCGAACTCCCAACCGTCGGTTTTGGAGACCGCTGTTCTACCAATTGGAACTACGCCCCTGCAAAGTGGATGCCTATTATACTTACGCAATTCATTAACACAAGAGTAAAAGATACCCATTAGTTAAAATCTCATCAGTTCGTTTAAAAATCAATATTAACATTGATTAAAAAGCAGTTTATCATAAACCCATTACAGGAACATAAAACAACATGGATCAGTGTGCTGCTATTAAAATCCCCTTTTAATATTGTATTGTTATGCCTCATTTTGTTGATGGCTAATCAGAGTAGTGCCCGTTCTTTACACCTTAGCACTTTTAATAGTCAGCAGGGCCTGAGCCAAAATTCAATCACTTGCAGCATCACTGACCAACAAGGTTTTTTATGGTTTGCCACACAAGGTGGCTTAAATCGCTTTGATGGTTATGAATTTAAGCGTTTTAAAGCTAACAGCGATGATAAAAGCATTTCAGGGAATTGGATTACAGGCTGTGTTAGAGATAGTAAAAACCAGCTATGGTTTTCGACTGCAAGCAAAGGGCTTAATAGACTCAACCCTAAAACCGGTCTGTTTGAGGTGTTTTCTACACACCATAATGAAAGCCTAAGTGAAGATAAAATTTGGTCTATGGCGTTAGCTAAAGACGATGTTATGTGGCTTGGCCACGAACACGGTAAATTAACCCGTTTTGATGTATCAAATAATAGCTTTACACACTTTCACTATGAATCAGCGCAGCCACTGGTTCGAGACATTGTTATTACCGATGAACTAATTTGGCTTGCCACAGATAAAGGGCTTATTTCATTTAACTCAAGCACTGAGCAATTTACTCAGCATGCTCAGATTTCCGTGCCGCTCTGGCATCTCAAATTGCTTAATGACGAAAAGCTGCTTATTGGCGCTAAAAAAGGTCTTTATATATTAAATTTAGCAACGCAAAGTAGTGAAAAAATCGAACAGTTTAATGGAATCTGGGTAACAGACAGCCTCGTTGACCAACAGCAAAACCTTTGGCTTACAAGCTACGGGCAAGGTCTATACCTTTTACCTGCAGGTGCTGACTTACAAGAGCGATTCACTCAACATCGTCATGACAAACAAAACCACAATGGCTTAAGCAGCGACTATTTGCTTTCTCTTTATCAAGACTCGCAAGGTATTATTTGGCTGGGCACAGACGGCTATGGTGTGCACCGCTATGATCCTAAGCAGCAACAGTTCTCTCATCAATTAAAAACCTCTCAAGCAAATTCGTTAAGTCATAACTTTGTCCGTTCAATAGTTAAAAGAGCCAATGGTGAGGTCTGGGTTGGTACCCGTGATGGACTCAATCGCAAAACAACCTCTGGTTATCAGCACTTTAAAGACGCCCTAACCAATAACAATATATTTGCCCTACACGAAGACGCTAACCAGCAGTTGTGGATAGGTACGTACGGAGGCGGCTTAATAAAGTATCAAGACAGCCTTGATGAGTTTACAGCTTTCACCATGCAAAGCCACCAGCTAGCCAGTGACCGTGTTTACGCAATTACCAGCGACAAAACAGGTGCGCTTTGGCTTGGTAGTAACCAAGGCCTAACCCGTTTCGAGCCAGCCTCTGCCAAAGTAACTCACTATAAACACAGTGATACGCAAAATAGCCTTGCCAACAACACCGTATTTACTTTGGCTTATGATAATAAAGAGCATGCACTGTGGATTGGTACCCGAGCAGGACTCAATAAACTCGATATATCAACAGAGCAATTTAGTTTATTAGATGAACAAAGCTCTGGTGAGGCAGGGCTTAGCCATAACATGGTCACCTCTTTATTGCTGAATGACGACAGCATTTGGGTTGGCACCATGCAAGGCTTGAATCAAGTCAACAAGCATACCCTCACAGTGAAACAGATTACTGAACAACAAGGTTTAGCTAATGACAACATTTTTGACATTCTTGCCGATAAACAAGACATGCTTTGGCTTGCAACCAATGGCGGACTCACTCGTTATAACCCCAGCACGCAGCAAATGCAGCAGTTTCTACCAGAAGACGGCATTCAGCATCAATCATTTATATTAGGTGCGAGCTTTCAAGCTGACGATGGCGAGTTATTTTTTGGTGGTATTAATGGCTACAATCATTTTTACCCTGAGCAACTAACCTTATCGCACACACCCCCTACGCCAGTGTTAACTGAGTTATTACTTAATAACCAAACAATTAAAAGTAATCATTTTGATAAGCAAACCAATACCCTTGCTAGTGCAACTCAGACATTCTCGTTTGCACAATCTGCTGGGGTTATCGGCTTTAAATTTAGTGCATTAAAAAATGGTGCAACTCCAAAACATTATCAATATGGCTACAAGCTAGCTGGCTTTGATGAGCAATTTTTATATACCGATGCATCCCTTAGACAAATTAACTATCCACAGCTGCCTGCTGGTCACTACCAGTTATTGCTAAAAGCAAAAGATCAATATGGTCAATGGAGTGACAGTACACAGCTGTTAGAACTTACTGTTGTGCCTCCTTGGTGGCAAACTAAACTAGCCTACTGTATTTACTTTGTGTTTGCTTTAGCACTGACTTGGCTTGTGTTAAATGCCTTGTACAAGCGCAAACTAGCAGAGCAAGAGAAGCAAACCGAAATTGAGCTAAACAAATTAAAAGACCAGTTTTTAGATAACATTAGCCACGAACTCAAAACACCACTTAGCTTAATACTCGCTCCTATCAGTCAGTTGCAGCGAAGCAATGCCGATCCAAAAGCTCAAACGCAACTAGCCAGTATTAAACGAAACTGCCAACGCTTACTAGAGCTAATCAATCAACTTTTACAATTGAGTCAACGCCCAAGCACGGCAATTTACACTGTCAGCCCCTATTCTATTACGCCATTTTTAACAGATTTAGTGGCGGATTTCAGGCCTCTGTATGAGCAAAAACAGCTGCAATTTAGCTTCACTGACACCACCACTACAGCACTTAAGATTAACCTTGCTCCTGAGCATGCTCACTCGATTTTTAGTAATCTGATAAGCAACGCTCTTAAGTACACCCCTGCAGGTGGCACAGTCGATATTCACCTTAGTGAAGTACAACAAGCGTTACAGTTTAAAATTACTGATACTGGTGTGGGTATTGCCAGTGAGCATCAGCAGTCGATTTTTCAGCGCTTTACTCGCTTAACATCGTCAGAAGCAGGAAGTGGTATTGGCCTGAGCTTAGTAAAACAACTCGTTGAACAATACGGTGGTTCTATTAGTGTAAGCAGTAAAATCGCTGAAGGTAGCTGCTTTACTGTGTCATTACCTATGATTGAAAGTGCTGATAATCAAGCAAGTAGCGCTATGCATGTTCATGCCTCACAACCAACACTGCTGATTGTTGAAGATAATGAGGAAATGGCAGAGCTACTCCTTTCTTTATTTAATAAAGAGTTTAACTGCATTTGTGCAACTGATGGTCAACAAGCTCTCGATCTTTGCCAGTCAAACTTACCTGAGCTCATTATTAGTGATGTGATGATGCCAAATATGGATGGTTATCAACTACTAGCAGCCCTTCGAGCAAATCCGGCCACCAGCCACATTCCAGTATTATTACTTTCAGCTAAAGCAGATACCCACAGCCGCTTAAAAGGGCTGGATTTATTAGCTGATGACTTTTTGAGTAAACCTTTTGAACCTACTCTACTAGTAAGTAGAGTAAAAGGACTGCTTAATCTGAGACAAATTTTAAACCAGCACCTAACAGCACAACTGGCAGCTCCTCTGAATAGCGATACAGCTGCAGTAACTGTGCAAAATAAAGATTACTCTTTTACAGAAAAGCTTAAGCAAATAGTACAAGCGCATTACCAAGATGAAAGCTTTTCGGTTGAACAGCTAGCCTCTGCGTTATGTTTAAGCTCACGAGCTCTGCAACTAAAAATGAAAGCCTTGTACTCACAAACACCTTCTGATTATTTGCGCAATACTCGCTTAGAGTTTGCAAAAAAACAGCTAATCGATAGCGCGTTAGCAATTGGTCAAGTCGCGGAGCAAGCAGGTTTTAGTTCACAAAGCTATTTTGCCCGAAGCTTTAAGAGCTATGTTGGCTTATCACCAAAACAGTATCGAGAAAAACATCAAAAACATGCCGAATTTCGCATCAGTGAATAAAGTTTTCGCCTGAGTGCTATTAATAAAACACTGATTTTTATAGCTTATCCATACAAACGTCAATAACAACAAAGCCCATAGTGCGGCGTTATTTACTGCATGAGATATAAGTTAAGGAAAGTCATATGCTCACCAAAACACACAAAGCAATTTCGATTACGTTACTTGCTGCGGCACTGACTGCATGCCAGAGTACTTCGACAACCACCAGCAATACCAATAGCCCAGATATAAACGAAGTTGCACAGCAGCAATACAATGGCCCAAAAGCTCGGATCGCTGTTGCCCGCTTTACTGATAAATCAAATGATTCATATTGGTGGCGTAAAGAAATTGGTGAAGGTATGGCCGATCAACTTACAACCGCATTAGTTAGCACCAATCGGTTCATTGTTTTAGAGCGACAAGCACTTGATGCCGTATTATCAGAACAAGACCTTGCTGTGTCAGGCCGTGTGAGTGCAGCTTCTGGTGCTGCGTATGGTGAAATAGAGGGAGCCGAAATTGTTGTGGTTGCCGCAGTCACAGAGTTTGATGATGACAACTCAGGCACTCGTGTCGGCAGTGGTGGCTTTATCGGCGATGTATTTAGCTCGGTATCGGCGGGTTTTTCAAGTTCGCACATGGCGATAGATTTACGCTTAATCGACACGCGTACTTCTCGTATTTTAGCCGCTACCAGTGTTGAGGGCGGCAGTAAAGATTTTGACTTTACATCTGCTGCTACCAATTTTGGTGGCGCACTCGTTGGTGGTAACTTAAGTAGCTGGTCAAACACACCAAAAGAAAAAGCATTGCGCGAAGTGATCGTAAAAGCTGTTGAGTTTTTAGAGTCAAAAGTGCCAACAACTTATTATCGCTATAATAGTGATAACACCATTGCAGCTGGCCATACAGCCCCTGCACCACTAAAAGTAACCGCAGCTGCAGCTCCAGCTAAAGCGCCAGTTGCATCGGTTAGTGTTCCAACTCACAGAATGCCTTACTACGAAAAAACTGACTTAGCGATGTCACGACTGAACTTGGTTTGTTTGGGTTATTTGAAAAGGCAGCCTCACTACGAAGAATATGAAATAGAAGACGTAGAGTACGATCAAGCAACGGTGATTGCTCTCACTGAGTATCAGCAAGAAAAAAAGCTGAAAGTGACAGGCCTTGCTGATGAGACAACTAAAAAGTCTCTTGATGATTCAGGGTGTATTGCCAAAACGAACAAATCAAGTTTAGAAAGCTTTGGCAGTATGTTTAAATTTAACTAAGCAAACTAACAGCCAGTGCCAGCACTGGCTGTTTAAAACCTTAGTTATAAAATTTGTAATAACTCACCACGATAAAAATCACATAACAACCAAATTTGTTGAAATGGATGATGCTTAGGCACATAAAGGTGAGTAAGTACTGACTTAAAATCATCAAGATGCCATATAGTACTGGCATTTCGAATTAATAACCAAGGCTGAGTAGACTCGTAGTGTTTCTTAGCTTTTTGTGCCAGCAAGCGATGTAAAGCACAGTGCAAACGCTCGTTACTGGGTGCTAAAGCCATTTCAGCAAGATCTCGTTGCATTGAGATAGACAGCGGCCGACCTAACACCGCCATTGCCTCTGTTTCGCTGGCATATAAATGTGCGACTTCAATATCAAGCCGTTCATCACCTTTATAACAACTCACGTCTGGCTTACTTGGCGTATTATGCCAAATATTACGCATACTCACGCCAAACTGCTTTTCGTAACTGCGCAAAAATAACTTTGCTGCGCCATGCTCGAGCGCTATTTTCTCTTGTTCACTTTCACGATTCATTTAATGTTGCATACACATCTTTTAATAACCCAGAAGCGCCAAAACGAAATAGCTCGGGTTGTAAGTACGCTTCACCCATAATTGATTCAGCTAGGGCTAAATACTCAGCAGCATCGGTGACTGTTCTGACCCCGCCCGCTGCTTTAAAACCAACCTTTTTACCACTCGCTTTTATAGTGCTTAACATGATGTCTGTTGCAGCTAGCGTTGCATTAACAGCCACTTTACCGGTACTGGTTTTAACAAAGTCAGCGCCGCCATCAATTGCCAGCTTTGTTGCTGTTGCAATGAGGTCATCGCTTAATTCGCCACTTTCGATAATGACTTTAAGCTGCGCTTGAGTGCCACATGCCTCTTTTGACGCTTTGACATACTCTAAAACTTTGCGCTCATCACCGGCAATTAGCGCTTTATAAGGGATCACTAAATCAATTTCATCAGCGCCGCGCTCAATGGCAAACAGGGTTTCATTTAACACTTGCTCTAACGATTGCTCCCCACTAGGAAAGTTAGTAACTGTAGCCACTTTGACTTGCTGTAGTTCGCGCTCAGCGAGAGCAAGCTTTGCATCGCTAACAAACTGGCTATACACACAAACCGCTGCAGGAATGCCTAACGTTGGCTCAATACTGGCAACCAAGTTATTAATGGTTTGTGTTGTGTCGCTGTCATTCAGAGTTGTTAAGTCCATCAGTGCCACCGCTTGGGCAGCGCTTGTTTGCATTTTAGTCATAGTTCTTATAGTTGTGTTGCCATATTAGTGACCTATAGTAGCAAATTTTTATCATTCGGCTATAAATCATAACTAATCACCATAAGGCTGCTTATTTACTTGTAACTCGCCGCAATCCCTTGTTAACTAAGTCTTAAGCCAAAACAAACCACCTGGTATAACTTTTAGTTATATAAACTTGGTTTTAATTATTTTTTACTTTTTTTAGAGCACTATATTCTGCTTGCCTGCAATAAGCAGTTTCTTGATGTGTTTTAGGGGTGAGAACAAAGTGCAATATTTACCAATCTTTACCAAATTAGACGACAAACCTGTGCTGGTAGTCGGCGGTGGAGATGTTGCGTTACGCAAATGCCGTGCGTTTTTAAAAGCGCGTGCTCATGTGACGCTAGTCGCCCCTGAATTTTGTGATGAACTTCGAGAACTTGCTGAGAAAGGTGATGTAACACTCATTAACGACTTATTCAAAGAACAATATTTAGATCAGCAAATGCTAGTGATCGCTGCAACTGATATAGACAGCGTTAACAAAGATGTGTTCAAACTTGCTAATGCGCGCAATATTTTCGTTAACGTGGTGGATGATCAACCTAAGTGCAGCTTTATTTTTCCATCAATTGTTGACCGTGATCCAATCACAATTGCAATTTCAAGCGCAGGCACAGCGCCAGTATTAGCACGTCGTTTACGCGAAAAACTCGAAACGCTTATTCCACAGCATATTGGTCCACTCGCTACATTAGTTGGTAGCTTTCGTGACAAAGTAAAACAACGCTTTAAACACTTTGCCGATCGTCGCCAGTTTTGGGAAGGCGTATTTGATTCATCAGTCGTAAGTAAAGTGCAAGCGGGTAATACCGACGCTGCAACAGCGCAGTTAGAGCAACTGTTAGATGCAAAGCCAGAGCCTGAAGGCGAAGTGTATATTGTTGGTGCAGGCCCAGGTGACCCAGAGCTATTAACACTAAAAGCACTGCAGTTAATGCAACAAGCTGATGTGGTGGTATATGATTACTTGGTTTCTGATGAAATTATGGATTTAGTTCGCCGTGATGCCGACCTAGTTTGCGTAGGTAAACGTTTAGGCGATCACAGCGTAGCGCAAGAAGATACCAATCAGATGTTGGTCGATTTTGCCAAGCAAGGCAAAAAAGTATGCCGTATTAAAGGTGGCGATCCGTTTATTTATGGTCGTGGTGGTGAAGAAGTACAAGTTCTTGCCGCGAATAAAGTGCGTTACCAAATCGTACCGGGTATTACTGCTGCTGCAGGTTGTAGCGCTTATGCAGGTATTCCACTTACTCACAGAGATCATGCGCAAGCCATTCAGTTTGTAACAGGTCACTGTAAAAAAGATGGTCAAGAATTAGATTGGCAGTCACTCGCCAAGCCAAATCAGACCTTAGCGATTTATATGGGCGTGATTAAATCACCACATATTCAAGCACAACTATTAAAACATGGCCGCGGTGCAGATACCCCCGTTGCCATTATCGAAAATGGCACACGTAAAGAACAACGTGTGGTAACAGGGCAATTAGGTGAGCTGGCCGACTTGATTTCGCGCCATAGCATTATTTCACCCGCCCTATTAATTATTGGTGAAGTTGCATCATTGCACCATCAGCTTGCATGGTTTGGTCAAACAGAACAAACCAGCAGCTTTGCCCAGCCAATTACTGGCGTAGCTTAATTTAACTTTTAATCATTTTAGTAGGACGACTAACAATGGCTTTAACACACCTTCAGCAATTAGAAGCTGAAAGTATCAAAATCATGCGCGAAGTTGCTGCTGAGTTTGAAAACCCGGTGATGCTTTACTCAATCGGTAAAGATTCATCTGTGTTATTACACTTAGCGCGTAAAGCGTTTTATCCAGCAAAGATCCCATTTCCACTTTTACACGTTGACACCAACTGGAAGTTTAAGGAAATGATCGCGTTTCGTGACCGCCTAGCTAAAGAGTATGGCTTTGATTTAATCGTCCACAAAAACCCTGAAGGGTTAGAGATTGATATCAATCCATTTGTTCACGGCTCGGCAAAGCACACCGACATCATGAAAACGCAAGGCTTAAAGCAAGCGTTAGATAAATACGGCTTTGATGCTGCGTTTGGTGGTGCACGTCGTGACGAAGAGAAATCACGAGCTAAAGAGCGTGTTTACTCATTCCGAGATAAACATCACAGATGGGATCCAAAAAACCAACGTCCAGAGCTTTGGAATACGTACAACAGCCAAGTTAACCCAGGTGAAAGCATTCGTGTATTCCCGCTATCTAACTGGACTGAGCTGGATATTTGGCAGTATATCTACCAAGAAAACATTGAAATGGTTCCTCTTTACCTTGCCAAAGAGCGCCCTGTTGTTGAGCGTAACGGCACGCTAATCATGGTTGATGATGAGCGTATGCCATTAGAAGAAGGCGAAGTACCGCAAATGAAGTCGGTACGTTTTCGTACTCTTGGTTGCTACCCACTAACAGGTGCTGTGGAATCAACAGCAGGTACCTTAACTGAAATTATCGAAGAAATGCTGCTTTCAACCTCTTCTGAGCGTGAAGGCCGCGTGATTGATCACGACTCTGCTGGTTCAATGGAAAAGAAAAAATGTGAGGGCTATTTCTAATGTCTAAAACAAACGACACGATTAATGAAGTAAGAGAGTTAGGCATCGACGCCTACCTTGCTCGCCAACAAGACAAAAGCCTTTTACGCATGCTGACCTGTGGTAGTGTGGATGACGGTAAATCAACGCTGATTGGCCGCCTTTTACATGACAGTCACCAAATTTATGAAGACCAACTTGCAGCCCTGCATAAAGACAATGAAAAAGTCGGTAATGCCGGTGAAGAGCTTGATTTAGCACTTCTTGTAGATGGTCTTCAAGCAGAGCGTGAGCAAGGTATTACCATTGACGTTGCTTATCGTTACTTCTCAACAGCAAAACGTAAGTTCATTATTGCTGATACACCAGGACATGAGCAGTACACGCGTAACATGGTAACCGGCGCATCAACCAGTGATGTGGCGATTATCTTAGTTGATGCGCGTTACGGCGTACAAGTACAAACTAAGCGTCATAGCTTTATCTGTGACTCATTAGGTATTAAGCAGTTTGTTGTTGCTATCAACAAGATGGATATCGTCGATTTCGATGAAACCGTATACGAAAAAATCAAAGCCGACTACCTTAAGTTTGCAGATCAACTAAACGTTACTAATATCAAGTTTGTGCCTATGTCAGCACTAAAAGGTGACAACGTAGTTACACGCTCAGAGCACACACCTTATTACACAGATAAACCACTGCTTGAGTTACTTGAAGACTCACCAGCGGCTGAAATTGATAACGGTTTTGAAGCGCGTCTTCCGGTGCAATATGTGGTACGCCCTAACTTAGACTTCCGTGGCTTCCAAGGCACTCTAACGTCTGGCAAGTTCAGCGTGGGTGATGCTGTAAAAGTATTACCATCAGGTAAAAGCTCAAGCATCAAAGAGATTGTCACTTTCGATGGCAACTTAGATACCGCTGAAGCAGGCCAAGCAATCACTTTAACGTTAAACGACGAAATTGATATCAGCCGTGGCGATGTAATTGTACCAGCCGCTTCAAAAGCTGCTGTAACAAACCGTATTCAAGCTAAACTAGTATGGATGCATGAAGCACCGTTAGTATTAGGTAAAAGCTATAACTTTAAGTTAGGCAGCAAAAATACCTCGGCAGTGGTAAGAAAAATCGATCACACGATTGATGTAAATACCCTTGAGCATGGTCAAGCTGATTCATTACAACTTAACGAAATTGCAATTGTAACCTTAGAGCTTACAGAAACAATTTTGGCTGATGAGTACCACAATAATCATGAAACAGGTGCGTTTATCCTAATTGACCGCTTATCAAACCTAACCGTTGCGGCAGGTATGATTGAGCAATTACTTAGCACTGAAGAACAACAAAGTAGCTTTAGCGACTTTGAAGTTGAATTTAACGCTTTAGTACGCAAGCACTTCCCTCATTGGCAAGCGCTTGATATAACTAAGCTTAAATAACCACTATTCGCCTGTTATAGGAAGTAAAAAGCATGTATCAACAGCTGGTATTAACAGGCATTATGCTGGTATTAGTGGGGTGCCTTTTTGGCACTCGACTAAAACCTGCATGGTTATTTGTCGGCGCCATTGGTATTAGTTATTTAGCAGGGCTAATAAGCCTTGAAGATATGCTAATTAACTATGCAAACCCTTCTTTAATCACTCTTATTCTACTTGTACTCGTTTCGATAGCTGTAGAAAAAACCACGTTAGTGCAAAAGCTTGCTCAGTCTCTTTCGAAAGGCAGCCTGACAAGTTCGGTGACCAAGCTTGGTTTATCAACCGCCTTTTTATCATCATTTACCAATAATACTGCGGTAGTGGCATCGCTGATCAGTGCGATAAAAGAAAGCCCAACACATTCACCGTCTAAACTTTTATTGCCTTTATCATACACCGCCATTTTAGGTGGCACGATCACCCTGATTGGCACCTCAACCAATTTAATTGTTAATGGCTTTGCCGTTGAAGCGGGCATGGAGCCGCTTGGCTTTTTTGATTTTACCTTGATTGGCTTAGGCGCACTGAGCGTTGGCCTTATCACTATTTTAGTGATGCTCAAGTATTTACCAGATAACGGTAAAAACGACCAAGAAGTGGTGCCCTTTTACCTAGAAGGTAAAGTAGAAGCAGGCTCAAAACTCATTGGTAAAAGTGTTGAGGAAAATGGCCTTCGTGAATTAAAAGACTTGTTCTTAGCCGAAATAATCCGCGGTGATAAACGTATTTGTGCGGTTACCCCAAAACAAGTTATCAATGAAGGTGACGTATTACTTTTTGTAGGTGATATAAAGTCAGTACCTCTGCTCACCCAATTTGACGGCTTAAAAGTTGTGCACGACAAACATGAGAAAGACGTTGAGCACTTAGTTGAAGTTGTTGTTAGCCATTCTTCAAAATACATTGGTAAAACAATTAAAGAAGTTCGCTTTCGTGAACAATTTCATGCTGCCGTTATTGCTATTCGCCGCGGCCATGACCGTTTACAAGGTGGTTTGGGTAAAGTTCAGTTGCAAGCTGGTGACTCGCTGATCCTAGCGCCTGGCAAAGAGTTTTACTCGCTACCTAATTTAAAACGTGAGTTCGTTTATATTTCAGGTCTTGATTTACAAACCCATTTAAAACCTAAGCAATCAAATATTGTGTTAGCAAGTTTTGCAGCCGTATTGGGGTTAAGTATTGTTGGCCTCGTTCCCTTAGTGAAAGGCCTACTCGTTCTTCTTATCGGTTTAATGCTAACGGGTACAATCAAGCTAAGTGAAGTAAAACGTCGTTTTCCAATTGAGTTACTCGCAGTAGTGGGTAGTGCTATTGGCCTTGCCAAACTCATGATAGGCACAGGCCTTGCCGGTGAAATTTCATCAGCCATGTTATACGTATTAGGTGATTTTGGGCCTTACGGGGCATTTATCGCAATATTCTTGATGACGGTTTTGTTTACCGAACTCATTACCAATAATGCCGCTGCCGCGCTTTCATTTCCGGTAGCGTATGCACTCGCCGTTGGTTTTGATGTATCACCGTTGCCTTTTATTATGGCTGTCGCATTTGGTGCATCAGCGAGTTTCATTTCGCCATTTGGTTATCAAACTAACTTGATGGTTTACAGTGCGGGAAATTACCGCCTTAAAGATTACATTGCCATGGGCTTACCTTTATCGATTATTTACTCGATTACGGTTTTAACACTCATACCGCTGGTATTCCCATTTCAATAACGAGAGTAAAGACAATGGATGAAAATATCGTTTGGCATAATTACGCCATTAGCAAATCACAGCGTATTGAGCAAAAAAAGCATAAGCCTGCCATTCTATGGTTCACTGGTTTTTCAGGTTCAGGCAAAAGCACAGTTGCTAACGCACTAGAAAGCGCATTAAACCATTTAGGCGTTCATACCTACCTACTTGATGGTGACAACGTGCGTCATGGCTTGTGTAAAGATCTTGGCTTTACAGATGAAGACCGCGTGGAAAACATTCGCCGCGTTGGTGAAACTGCAAAGCTAATGGTCGATGCCGGTCTTGTGGTATTAACCGCATTTATTTCGCCATTTCAAAGCGAACGCGATATGGTAAGAAACTTAGTAGAGGATGGTGAGTTTATTGAAGTATTTTTAGATACCCCGCTCGACGTGTGTGAAACACGCGACCCTAAAGGGCTGTATAAAAAAGCGCGCGCAGGTGAAATTAAGCACTTCACTGGTATCGACTCAGACTATCAAATCCCTACATCGCCAGAAATTAAAATCGATACCAGTAAAAACACCCTAGACCAATCGGTGCAAGAGCTGGTAGCGTATTTAAAACAACAGCAAATTATAGGTTAAGTCATGAATCAAACGGAACTGCTAGAAGAAATCTTACTCCTCGCACGCCAAGCCGGCAGTGCAATAATGGGGATTTACGAAAAGGACTTTAATGTTGAGTACAAAGCTGATGAAAGCCCAGTGACCGACGCCGACCTAGCAGCTCACAAAGTGATTGTGAATGGCTTACAACATCTCACCCCTGATGTACCAATTCTAAGTGAAGAAAGCGCTGATATTAGCTGGGATATCCGTCAAACTTGGCAACGCTACTGGTTAGTAGACCCAATTGATGGCACCAAAGAGTTCATTAAAAAGAATGGCGAGTTTACAGTGAACATTGCCTTGATTGATAAAGGTAAACCAGTATTAGCTGTTGTCGATGCACCGGCATTAGGTGTGTCGTATATTGCTGCTGAGGCAATTGGTGCCTTTAAAGATAAAGGTGATGAGCGCATTGAACTTAAGGTAACCCGTAAACCAAATAAAGGGCTTATCCGTGTTGTCGGCAGCCGTTCACACCCTTCTCCTGATCTAGCTGAATTTGTAAAACAGTTTGAAGATGTAGAAATGGTTTCAAAGGGCAGCTCGCTAAAACTTTGTCTGGTTGCCGAAGGTAGTGCTGATATATACCCACGCCTTGGCCCAACCTGTGAGTGGGATACCGGAGCAGGTCATGCGATTGCCGAAATAGCAGGCGCAACGGTTAGCAAACTCGATGGCAGCCCACTACTGTATAACAGTAAAGAAGAGTATCTGAATCCTTTTTTTGTCGTATCGGCATTACAGAACTAAAAGCATTCCGTTAAATACCGTAGGCTGGGTAGAGCGAAGCGAAACCCAGCGTCAACTTAATAAATTCATACCCATCTCACCATAGTGTTGATCAATTTCATACTCAGAATTTCAATTCACTATCTGTAAGATTACATCAATTTAATTATAAGCTTCCTAAAAGTTTATTATTAGTATGCTTTAACCCAAGAAGTAAAACCCTTAGTACTATTCCACCTTACATATACAAACATTAATTAAATTTATGCAATCAATAAAACACCGTAAGACCAACAAAATATAAATTACCTCATTGAAGTTTTGATAAATAAATGGATAATTATAGGGACACGAGTTTTAACAAGGAATGATATATGCTCGGATTAATTCGCTACATAGTCGAGCTATGCCCTGAAGTAAATGGCCAGCTTTTTGAAAATGGAATCCCTCTTGCAAATCAGCTTGTAGAGAGAAGCTTAACCTATGATGACGAAGAACTAGATAGTGTTTACACCGATGATAATGGTTACTTCAAATTCCCTGCAAAATCTTTAAAGTCCCGTAAACCTGGGAGTATTTTTCATGAACCCGTAGTTAGAATAATCATAGATCTAGAGAAAGATGGCCAGATTTATAACCTATGGATTGGGTTTCAGCATGGGTTAAAAACTCCTATTGAATTTAAAAAGTGTTTAGCTAACTTGAATGCTGATTTATCGAATGAAGAATTAAAACACCATTTAATAAACCCTAAAGATTCATTAGACGAGCACTTTATTAAAAGCATCGCTCGGTGGGAAAAACAAAATTAAAAGGATTTTCAATGGCAACTTTAACACCAATTCTGTGTGCAGAATTAGCAAAGATTTCTTATGATATAAAAATACCGGACCGAAGAGGCCGGTATGAAATAATTACCTCAAACTCTTTGGAAAACATATTTTCATTCGATCTATCAAGAGGCCCTGTTAAGGGAATATCAGGCGGAGCAATGGCTCACGCTAGTGGCCATCAAACCGGTTTTGTACTTGTTGGCAAAGGCACATCTCCTACAGGGCGGATGAACCCATTCAAAAATGATTTAGTACTGGCTATTCGTGGAACAGCTTCTTTGTACGATGTTTCAACCGATCTAAGAGCAAATTTAAGTGTGTTTGAGGGCGGTCATAGTGTCCATGCTGGTTTCAATTCTGTATTCGAAACGCTAAAACTACAACTAGCTCCAGTGATTAAAGAGCTAAAACCTTTAGCGACTGTTCATTGTGTAGGACATAGCCTAGGTGGTGCGATTGCGTCATTAGTCGCTGATTGGGCTAAACGATGCTTTAACGTTAACGTCAAACTGTACACATTTGGAGCACCAAAAGTTGGCTTAACAAATTTTGCATTAAGCACGACTAATACCTTAGAACCTCACAATATATATCGCTGCGTCAATGGTGGTGATATTGTGCCTATGGTACCCTTCTGGCCGTTTATGCAAGCTCCTTACAATGCCCCTGAATATAGAATGGATAGTACCCAACTTATCATTCCATGGCATCACGTAATGAAGTTTTATACCCGAAACTCGCAAAAGCAAACCTGGGAAAGTATTAATAAGCGAGTTACTTTCAATCCTTTTAATAGAGTTGTATTAAGTGCTAGCCATGCGGTTCAAGTGCAGCCATCAATTTATTGGATGAATCGTTTGAGTGAAGCTCTTATGACTGTATTACGCCAAGCTAAACTAGGCTGTCTTAATGCTTTACAAAATGGTGTCGCTAATGGCTTAAGTTTGTATGACAGAATTGCCGTGATTCTCGCTAACAATCAATTTCATACTGTAGACTTGTCTGGGCCGATAAATGGATTACTTGCATGTATGCTTGCATTTGCTGGATATGCGAAGGCGAAAATAAAAGAGTTAACTGTTGAGTTCATCAAATGGGTATTTGAACAAACCCTAAAGATGGTGAATAAAGTTGCACAAAGAGCTCTCTCTTTCGTAGCGTAGGCATTTTAAGATGTATCATCAGACCAAACTTTTAGGCATATTTTAGTTTACAAAAGGAATAACCATGACGACTGTTGAAAAAGCAATTGAATCTGGCTACGAGGCCCAAATTAGCGCACTTTATAAAGCCCTTTCACAAGGAGTGCTTGCCGCTAATGGCGATGAAAGTGAAATCACTGCAGCTGAGGCACGTTTTAAGAAAGGTTTAGCATTTGCCGCAGATATTAAAGCTCGCGCACTTGCAGCAGCAGAATAAATACCACAACTGGGCTTTATAAATAAGCCCAACTTTCTTCTTTTGTAAGTCTCTCCTTACAGCATAGTTATTTAAATACAACGCTAAAACATGCATTCTAAGTCGCTTTTCTATATGCTGCGCGACAATTATTATTCTAATAGTGGAGTGCTAATGAACACACATCAAGATGCTATGCCGTATGATGCATCGACAACAAGTAGTAACTCAAAATGGAATCTTCATGACACCCAATGGGTATTAAGTTTATTTGGCACCGCAGTCGGTGCAGGGATTTTATTCTTACCAATTAATATCGGTATCGGCGGATTTTGGCCTTTGATTATCATGGCATGCCTTGCCTTTCCGATGACTTACTTAGCTCACAGAGGCTTAGCCCGATTTGTTTTATCATCAAAACAGCCTAAAGCAGACTTTACCGATGTAGTAGAAGAACACTTTGGCATTAACGCCGGGCGCTTAATCTCTTTACTGTATTTTCTCTCTATCTTCCCTATTTTACTTATTTACGGTGTAGGATTAACCAACACTGTTGATAGCTTTATCGTTAATCAACTAGGTATGGAATCACCACCACGCGTACTGTTATCTGGTGTACTCGTTGGCGGTATGATCAGTTTAATGCTTGGTGGCGAAGCACTGATGTTACGTGCTTTTGCAATCCTTGTTTATCCCCTTGTCGCTATCTTGTTTTTCTTATCGATTTACCTGATCCCAAGCTGGCAATTGCCAGATGTGTCTGTCCCTGAGTTTTCAGGCTTTATGAAAACACTTTGGTTATCAATACCTATCATTGTATTCTCATTTAGCCACGCAGCTGCGATCTCAAGCTTTGTGCATGTACAACGTGCTCAATACGGCAATAATGCTAAAATGAAGTCAGAAGCAATTCTAAAGCGTACTAGCCTACTATTAATCGTGTTTGTTTTACTGTTTGTATTCTCGTGTGTGCTGTCACTATCTACTGAACAAATGGTACAAGCAAAAGCTGATAACGTGTCTATCTTGTCATTCCTTGCCAATATTACAGATAACTCGTTTATTGCGACCTTAGGGCCATTAGTAGCCTTTATCGCGATTACATCTTCATTCTTAGGTCACTTCTTAGGTGCCCGTGAGAGCTTCAACGGCCTTGTTAGTAAGCAAGCCCATATGAACCCTAAACTCGTTGATAAGATTGGCACTGTTATCATGTTCTTTGCTATTTGGTATTGCTCAGTGATCAACCCAAGTATTTTAGACATGATGGATCAGCTGTCAGGCCCTATCATCGCCATGATCCTTTTCATCATGCCAATGATTGCCGTTTATAAAGTACCTAGCTTACACAAATACAGAAACCGCTTAAGCACACTGTTCGTATTAACAGTTGGCTCTCTAGCAGTATTTGCGCTTATCTACAGTATGGTTATTAAGTAATCTCATCATTACTAGATATAGAAGCCCAGCCGGGAAACCGGCTGGGCTTTTTTGTTAGCAACTGGAAAGTTGGAAGGCGTGGCGTAGGTTGGGTAGAGCGCAGCGAAACCCAACAGCGTGGTAATTCGTCATGCACAATGCAGAGGTAAAGTTCATTAATAAAAGACGAATTAGCGCAAGGTGAAATAAGCCGTTTTAGAGATCGCTAACCTGTTAGACCAGTAGAGATTTTAAGAATTTTTAACCATGGGTTATGAAGAGGGTCATATGGATTATGTTGGGTTTCGCTCCGCTCTACCCAACCTACCTGGAGAATGAACAGGGTGAGCTTAGAATGACTCTGTACTAAACAACCCCACAGTTCAACTTTACCCTTGCTAACTTGTAACTCGCTAACTCACGTTGGGTTTCGTTTCGCTCCGCTCTACCCAACCTACCTGGCTGAAAGCTCCAAACGCAAAAAAGCCCGACTCTTTCGAATCGGGCTTTCTCTTATTTGGAGCCTGGCGATGACCTACTTTCACATAGCAGCTGCTACACTATCATCGGCGCTGTTTCGTTTCA
>NZ_JANHZR010000017.1:0-28058 GCF_041414715.1 Pseudoalteromonas sp. DY56-GL22
CTGATAGCTGATAGCTGATAGCTGATAGCTGATAGCTGATAGCTGATAGCTGATAGCTGATAGCTGATAGCTGATAGTTTTACTTGGAGGTTCTATGTCTGATTTGGTTTTTTCTGATTCGTTTATCGACGGTGACTTTTACTCTACGAGCCAGCGTTTTAGTGTAGATAACCCCGCAACTGCAGAGGCGATCACTCATGTCTCTGATATTGATGAAGCTGGGGTTGAGCAGGCTATAAAAAGTGCTGACGAGGCATTTAGCAAACTAAAGCAAACAACTGCAACCGAGCGAAGTGAAACGTTGCGTCGCTGGTATGAGTTGGTTATTGAGCACAAGCAACAGCTTGCTGAGTTGATGACTAAAGAGCAGGGTAAGCCCTTAAAAGAAGCCTTGGGCGAAGTTGAATACGGTGCAGGCTTTATTAAATGGTTTAGTGAAGAAGCAAAGCGTAGTTATGGCGACACCATCCCTGCTACCGACAGCAAACATCGTTTAACAACGATAAAGCAGCCAATCGGTGTGGTGGCAGGTATTACCCCTTGGAATTTCCCGATTGCCATGATCACCCGTAAAGTGGCACCAGCTTATGCCGCGGGTTGTAGTTTTGTAATTAAACCTTCGGAACATACGCCATTATGCGCTATTGCCTTAGCCTATCTTGCTGATAAAGCGGGATTTGTAAAAGGATCGCTGAATGTGGTGGTCTCTGAAAACGCCAAAATGGTGGGTGAGATCATGACCGAGTCGGAGCGTGTGCGTAAGTTCACATTCACTGGCTCAACCGGTGTAGGTAAGCAGTTACTTTCGCAGTGTGCCTCAACAATTAAACAAACGTCAATGGAGCTTGGCGGCAATGCCCCATTTATTATTTTCGATAATGCCGATTTAGATGAAGCAGTTGCAGGCCTTATGGGGGCTAAATTTAGAAACGCAGGGCAAACCTGTGTTGCCGCTAACCGAATTTTTGTTCAGCGCTCAGTGCTTGAAACGGTGCTCGAAAAACTCACAGACAAAGTAGCTGAGTTAAAGGTAGGTAATGGACTTGATGACGGGGTAGATATCGGCCCATTAATTTACCCTAAAGCAAAAGAGAAAGTTCAAACGCTTGTGCAAGATGCGGTTGATAAAGGGGCGTCGTTAATCGGTGATAACAGCGAGCTTGAAGGTAGCTTTCAAGCGCCATTAATTTTAACCGATGTGACCCCAGAGATGGATATCTATCATGATGAAGTGTTTGGCCCTGTAGTCAGTATCATCGCTTTTGATGATGAAGAAGAAGTACTTCAGCTTGCGAACGACGTACCTTATGGTTTAGCTGCGTATTTTTATAGTGAAAACATAAAGCAAGTTTATCGAGTAAGCGAAGCACTCGAATACGGCATGATAGGTATTAACGAAGGCCTTATCTCAAACCCCGTAGCGCCATTTGGCGGCGTTAAACAGTCTGGTTTAGGCCGAGAAGGCGGCCACCAAGGGTTAGATGAGTACCTAGAAGAGAAGTATCTTTGTGTTAAGGTTTGAGCTATAACTCCGTTCGGCTCAAACTTATAACTATTCTTTACAAAGAGGATAAGAGGGCGCTTAGCTTTAGAGGAAGTAAACAATGATCTTATGGTTTCCTCGTTCTTTTCTCATTCTCTCCTCTTTGTGCAATTACTTTCGCGCGAAATAAATTTCACGCCTACAATACCTCGCACCTCGTGGGAGCGGCTTTAGCCGTGAATAGGTCAAATCTATTCGGCGTTAAAACGCCTCCTACCACGTAGGCGTCACGCTTGCTTGGCGCGTCTTACATTCAACACCCTGACGGCAAATCCAAAGACATCGCACGAAATAAATTTCACGCCTACAATACCTCGCACCTCGAAGGAACGGCTTTAGCCGTGAATAGGTCAAATCTATTCGGCGTTAAAACGCCTCCTACCATGTAGGCGTCACGCTTGCTTGGCGCGTCTTACATTCAACACCCTGACGGCAAATCCAAAAACATCGCGCGAAATAAATTTCACGCCTACAATACTTCGCACCTCGTAGGAACGGCTTTAGCCGTGAATAGGTCAGATCTATTCGGCGTTAAAACGCCTCCTACCACGTAGGCGTCACGCTTGCTTGGCGCGTCTTATATTCAACACTCTTTCGATGGATTAACGCCTTACCAACAAACAACACAATTCGGCTTCAAACTTACAGCTTACGGCTTAAAGCTTCTAACTCCTCACCTATATTTTTCACAAAATGATAGCGCTGTCATTTTAGTTTTTATATGATAGGAACGAATTATTAACAAAAATGAAAAATAGTACGCAGAAATACCGTACACTCAGGGCTTAAACGAGGAGAAAGTAATGGATTTTAAGAAGTCACTATTCGCGGTAATGCTAGCGACTGCGCCTTTAATGGCAAGTGCAGCATTAACTCAATCGCAAGTTGATCAGTTTGCGAAAGGTACTGAACTGCTATTTTCGGTAGAAGATAACTTTCGTAATAAAGATGCGGGCTTTTTAGGAAAAATTACCCTCAACAATGGCTCTAATGTGACGTTACCTGCAGGCGAGAGCGATTGGCAGCTTTATATCCACTCAGTTCGTAAAATCTCAACTGAGCATGTTGCGGGCTTAAACATTGAACACGTTAATGGTGACTTGCACCGCATCGTACCAACGAGCTCATTTAAAGGTTTAGCTGCAGGTGAAAGCTTAGAGCTACCGTTTGATGCGCAAGTGTGGATTGTTGCTTACAGTGACTTTATGCCACGGGCATTTTTTGTGTCAGGTAAGAATAAACCTGCCGTATTTGCCAACACCGACACTGAAGACTTTAAACAGTTTGTGACGCCATTTACCCGTGAGAATCAGTTACGCCGTTACAATGAGCCAAAAGATTTATCGGTTTTAGCAACGGCAAAAGTACGTTTCGAGCGTAATAGCGCTGACAAGGTTGCGGTCAGTAAAGATGATGCTTTAAAGCGTATTATTCCTAAGCCTCGTAAAGTCGATTTTAACCGTGGCAGCGCAACGCTAAACAATAATTGGCAAATCAGTTATCAAGGCCAGCTTAAGCACGAAGTTATGGTGTTTATGCAAGACTTGCAAGATGACTATGGCATTAGCCTTAAAGCACAGCCTGATCATATCAATGCTGGCAAAGACAAAGTAATACGCTTAAAAGTCGACCCTAAACTCAATAATGCAAAAGCAGAAAGCTACACCCTAGAGGTTGATGATGAAATGATCACCATCGTAGGTAGCGATAACGCCGGTGTGTTTTATGCGATGCAAAGCTTATTGAACCTCATTCCTGCAAACAGCCAAGGTAGTGCTAGCTTACCGCAGTTAGAACTTGAAGATTCACCGCGCTATGGTTGGCGTGGTATGCATTACGATAATGGTCGTAATTATCATGGCAAAGAGGCAATGTTCAAGCTGGTTGAGCAAATGGCTCGCTATAAAATGAATAAGCTACACTGGCACTTTTCAGAAGATGAAGGTTGGCGACTTGAGATCCCTGGTTTACCAGAGCTCACAGACGTTGGCGGCTATCGCTGCTTTGATTTAGAAGAGCGTGAGTGTTTATTAACTCAGCTTGGCACTGGGCCATTTAAATCGGGTTCAGGTAATGGTTATTTGAAACGTGATGAGTTTGTTGAGCTATTAAAGTTTGCGAAAGACCGCCACATTCAAATCATCCCAGAAGTTGAAGGGCCAGGTCATGCGCGTGCCTCAATCAAAGCGATGGAAGCGCGTTATCACAACATGTTAGAAGAAGCTGAGAAAGCCGCTAAAAACAACATTAAAACGCGCTCTGCAAACAAAGAAATTCAACACATAGATATGGGGCCAGCAACGCAATACTTGCTTACCGACCCTAAAGATACCTCTGTGTACATGACGGTACAAAACTACAAAGATAACTCAATGAATGTGTGTATGGACTCAACCTACGCATTTTTAGATAAAGTAACTTATGAACTTCAGCAGATGTACCGCGAAGCAGGTGTGCAGCTAAAGAACCTGCATATTGGTGGTGATGAAGTTGGAGCAGGTTCGTGGATAGGCTCGCCAATCTGTCAGGCGTTATTTGCTGATCCTAATAACGGTGTAGCTGGCCCGGCTGATTTAAAACCTTATTTCACACAACGTGTTGCTACCTTACTTGAAAAACGCGGTATTTCTCCGGGGATTTGGGAAGATGGCATCATGTATGACCGTGAAAATTCGTTTAAACGAGATGAGTTCCCTAACAAAACCTTTACCGTTAATACTTGGGATAACATTTGGGAATGGGGCGTTGCCGATAGAGCATACCGCCTAGCAAATGCTGGTTACCAAGTGGTGTTATCACACGGTACGCATTTGTACTTTGACCACCCATACGAAGCAAGCCCTGAAGAGCGCGGTTATTACTGGGCAACTCGTTACACAGATACTAAAAAGGCCTTTAACTATATGCCTGATGACGTGTATGCCAATGCTGATTACACCCGCACTCGTGAGCCAATTGTTAATTTAGAAGCGTTGGTGGGCCGCCCGTTACCTAAACTTGAAAAGCCAGAGAACATTCTGGGTATGCAAGGACAGGTATGGTCAGAAACAATCCGTACTGAAGAGCAAGTATTAGCAATGATCTTCCCGCGTATTTTATCAGTAGCAGAGCGCGCATGGCACAAAGCTGATTGGGAAGGCAAAAGCGTCGATAGTAAAAAACAAGCAAAAGACTGGGCGGAGTTTTCAAGTGCAGTTGGTTTAAAAGAGCTTGAGAAACTAGCTAAAGACGGCATCAACCTGCATTTACCAGTACCTGGCGGTGTGATTGAAAATGGTAAGTTGTATGCCAACAGCGCATTTGCTTATTTGAGCATTGAATACAGTCTAGACAACGGCCAAAGCTGGCAAACTTATGCCGAGCCTGTGAAGGTTGATAACAATGCAGAAGTTGCGCTACGCACCCGCTTAAACGCACAGCAAACCAGTCGCGTCACAGTTGTTGGTGAGTAGTGCTTTGTGATGAATAAATGTGACGTCTACAGCAAAGCGTAGGCGTCATTTTTGCTTGCGCGTCTGACTAAAATCTGGCGGCCTAAAAACTTCGCGCGAAATAAATTTCACGCCTACAATACCCTGCACCTCGCACCTCGCACCTCGCACCTCGCACCTCGCATCTCGTAGGCGTCACGCTTGCTTGGCGCGCCTTGCATTCAACTCCTATCTGAAGGGGTACGTATTGCACTCAAACAACACAGTTCGGCTCAAAACTGACAGCTAATCCAAATTCATCGCGCGAAATAAATTTCACGCCTACGGTATCGATTATCACTTCAGTTACGTATCAGCACATTCGGCTCAAAACTGACGGCTCCTAGAAACTACTTAAAAGAAATATGTCAGCGCTGTCATTTTTGTTGCGATAGTGTTATAAATATTTAATATCTCTTTTATATAATCATCTGAATGAGCAGCGCTGTAGAGTCGAACTGTGCTGTTATAGGAAATGTTATGTCTGAAATAAATAAACAAAGCAGTGTTGTGCCTATGGCGATTGTTGCCACGCTGTTTTTTATACTGGGTTTTGCTACATGGTTAAATGGCTCACTGATGCCATTTTTACAGCAAATTTTGCAGCTATCACCTTTTCAGGCATCGCTGATTATTTTCTCGTTTTATATCGCCGTGACTTTTACGGCTCTACCTTCGGCGATGATCATCAGAAAGGTAGGTTATAAAAACGGTATGGCGCTGGGTATGGTGACCATGATGGTGGCAGGTTTGCTATTTATTCCTGCCGCAAAAACACAAGTGTTTGCACTGTTTTTATTTGCGCAGCTTGTTATGGGGGCAGGGCAAACGTTATTACAAACAGCGGTTAACCCATACGTAGTAAGAATTGGACCTGAAGAATCAGCCGCGGCTCGCGTTAGTATTATGGGTATATTAAATAAAGGTGCGGGTGTTGTTGCACCGATTGTATTTACCGCACTGATACTCAGCGACTTTAAAGGCTTTGTAGGTAAAGAGCTTAGCCAAACTGATATTGATGCCATGGCTAATGGCTTAATCTTACCGTATTTAGGGATGTCTATTTTTATTGGTATACTCGGCTTTGCGGTAACTAAAATGCCATTGCCAGAGTTAATTGATGACGACGTTGATGAACAGAAACCGGGGCAGGTAAAAGAAGCATTAAGCCATCCGAGTCTTGCCTTAGGGATAGTGGCACTTTTTGTCTATGTAGCTGTTGAAGTAATTGCCGGCGATACCATTGGTAGCTTTGCGTTGTCGTTAGGTATTGAAAAATACAGTGTTATGACATCGTACACCATGGGGTGTATGGTACTAGGTTACTTTTTAGGGATTTTACTTATCCCACGAGTGTTATCGCAGCAAACAGCACTAACTATTTCAGCAGTATTGGGCTGTGTGTTAACGCTAGCGATAGTTACAGGTAGTAATGAAACTGTATTTATATCAACATTGTTTGGCCTAAAATCGGTACTACCTGATACCTTATTGCTCATTGCTGTGCTAGGCTTTGCTAATGCGATTGTTTGGCCTGCAGTTTGGCCGTTAGCATTATCTGGTTTAGGTAAGCTAACTAGTGTAGGCTCTGGTCTGCTCGTTATGGGCATAGCCGGTGGCGCATTTGGTCCATTATTTTGGGGCCTAGCAAGTGGCGGCGTAAAAAGCGCAGAAGCACAACAAATGGCTTATATTGTGATGTTGCCTTGTTATTTATTCATACTTTTCTATGCTGTTAAAGGCCACAAGATGAAAAGTTGGAAGTAATTATGAGTTTGAGGTTGGGCGTAAAATGCACCGCCTTGAACTTTGAAAAGCATTTCTAGTAAATAGAAATAATCCCGTGTGTAATGCCACCGAAAGGTGGCATTTTTTTGTTTGGGGTTTAAGGCTCGCGTCAAATTATCACAAAGCGGATAAGAGAGCGCTTCGCTTAAGAGAAAGTAATATTGTGGTTTCCTCATTCACTTCTCTTTGTGCAAAAGAAATATTGAACCACAAACAAACCCGAACAGCCAAAGCTGACGGCTTTTAGATCTGAAAACAGGTTTTAAAGATAAATCTTGAAATTCAAAATAAAAAATATTTAGGAAAATATAGGGATTTACTAAGGGGGAGAAGTGGGGCGACTGATGGGGCTTGAACCCACGACAACCGGAATCACAATCCGGGGCTCTACCAACTGAGCTACAGCCGCCACTGAGATACACCTCGTTTGGTGTGGCGCGCATATTACATAATTAACTTAGGCTTGTGAACCCCCTAAATTAAAAAAAGTAAAAAAAACTTACTTGCTTCAGAAAATTCAGAAAAGCAGGTTTAGTCAGTTAGTGTTCAGTTTCGGTATTTAGACTTGCGACTTTTGCAATTGAGCAATTACTCATTTTTTAGTTTGGCTGTAATTTAATGATTTTTTAACCAAAGATCATATATAATTTGAACAGCGTTATGCTAAAAATGAACTTCAGGAGAGAATATGGATACTATAATGAACTGGATCAATGAGAATTCAGGTTTAATCATACATTACGCCGTTCAGGCTGTTCTTGCGCTAATCATTTTCTTCATCGGTGGTCGTATCGCAAAATTTTGCGAAGGGATGACTGAAAAAGCATTTGATAAAAAGAAAGTAGACAAAGCCGTAGGTTCATTTGTAGCAAGCATTGTTTATGCTATTGTTTTTGCAGCAACTATCTTAATGGCACTATCTCAACTTGGTATTGAGACAACATCATTCATTGCTATTTTAGGTGCGGCTGGTTTAGCTGTAGGTCTAGCACTTCAAGGTTCACTGTCTAACTTTGCTTCAGGTGTTTTAATCATCCTACTTCGCCCTTTCAAATCAGGCGACTATGTAGAAGCCGGTGGTAAAGCGGGTACTGTTAAGAAAATCGAAATTTTCTCTACAGAATTACGTACACCAGATAATAAAGTAATTATTATGCCTAACTCATCAATCATGGGAAGCCCAATTACAAACTTCTCTCGTGAATCAACTCGTCGTATCGATTTAGTAATTGGTGTGGGTTACGATGCAGACCTTAAAGAAGCAAAAGCAGTTCTTAAATCAGTATTAGATAAAGAAACTCGTTTATTAAAAGATCCAGCATACACAGTCGCTGTATCTGAGCTTGCAGATTCAAGTGTGAACTTTGTAGTTCGCCCGTGGGTTAATTCATCAGATTATTGGCCAACGTATTTCGATCTAATGGAAAACATTAAGATCGCATTAGATGACGCAAATATCACGATCCCATTCCCGCAAATGGATGTTCATTTGCATAAAGAAGATTAATCACAAGTAGTAAAGGTTATTTTTTAATGAAATTAAAAGCTTTATCAATTCTAGTTGCAGCAAGTGCTGCAACTAGCGCATTCGCAGCAGATGAAACTAAAACTTGGGATGTAACCAGTGAACTAGGTGCCATTATTACAAGTGGTAACACTGAAACAACAACACTAAAAGGTGGTGTTAAGGTTTTACATAACCTAGAAAACTGGAATAACGAGTACAAGTTAGACGGTCTTTATAAAGAAGATGAGATCGAAAACGACGACGGTGTTAAAGAAACACAACGTACTAACGAAAAGTACTCAATCTCTGCACAAGGTAACTACAAGTTAAACGAAAAGCACTCACACTTATTCATCTACGGCTCGCACGTATCTGATTACTTTGGTGCATATCGCAACGAATCAGTAATCTCAGCAGGTTATGGTTTACGCGTAATCGACCGTTCTGATATGTGGTTAAACGCTGAAATCGGTCCAGGTTATAAGTATTTCCAATACCCTGATGACAGCACTGAAGTTGATGAAAACGGTAACTCACTTGCCGGCGAGCGCGAAGGTGAAGTTATCGCGTTAGGTAAAGTTGATTATAACTGGCAGATTTCAGACAGCGCACGTTTTACTCAGTTAGTATCAGTTGAATATGGTGATACCAATACTAAAACACGTTCAGAGTCTGCAATTCTTGCCAAAATCAACGGCTCACTACAAATGAAAGTAGCTTACAACATCACTCACAACTCAGACGTTGCGGATGATAAAGAAAACACAGATACAGAAACGTCATTAACACTGGTTTACAGTTTTTAACCACATAAACCGTTTCGTTGACAATTAAATGACAAAAAGGGACGAAAGTCCCTTTTTTATTTCCCAATATTTCAGGTAGAATAGACAATCTTTTTGACTGTAGAACTATGGATATCCCTACCTGTGATGTTATTTAAAAGACTCTTTATTACTTTTTTGCTGTTAACTTCCGCATCAGTATTGGCTTTTACTCCTACAGCTGCACAAATAGAGCAATTTAAAAAACTCCCAAAAGCACAGCAAGAAGCACTAGCAAGGCAGTATGGTGTAGACTTATCAACGATTACAGGTAAGAAAGTTTCAACTGAACAAGTTGAACAAGAATCAACAATACAACCTCGCCTAGAACAAGAAAAAGAACAGTTAACAGATGAAGAGCGCTTTGCTCCGAAAGTTGATGAGGTAAAACCTTTCGGCTATGACTTGTTTGCTGGTGAGCCAACATCATTTATGCCAAGTGAAAATGCCGCCGTTCCTGATACCTATTTAATTGGTCGTGGAGATACGCTCAATATCAACTTTTACGGTAAAGAAAGTGAGAACTATGAAGTTGTTGTTGACCGCGAAGGGCGTATCAGCATTCCAAACTTAAGCCCTGTTCAAGTGGCAGGCCTTACTTTTGCTGAAGTCAAAGAGTTAATCAAAGCAAAAGTTGAACAAGAAGTAATTGGTATTAAAGCATTTGTTTCGGTAGGCAAACTTCGTAGCATTCGTGTGCTAGTGCTTGGTGAAGCATACAAACCGGGTAGTTATTCTGTTTCATCATTGACTACCGTATCGCATGCACTATTTGTTAGTGGTGGGGTATCTGATATTGCTTCACTACGTAATATTCAAGTTAAGCGTGCTGGGAAGGTTGTTGCAAACTTTGACTTGTATGATCTTTTGATCAATGGTGATAGCAGTAACGATATTATTTTGAAGCCAGGCGATGTGGTGTTTATTCCATCAGTTGGCTCACAAGTCGCTGTTGAAGGTTTGGTCAAACGCCCTGCTATTTTTGAATTAAAAAAAGGTGAAACAGCGGCACAATTATTAAAAATGGCGGGTGGTTTAAAGCCGCAAGCTTACGCTAAAAAAGCAATTGTAGAACGCTTCAATAACAATAATATGAAAGAAGTATTATCAATTGACTTTAGTAGCAATCAAATTAACTACACTCCTCGTGATGGCGATCGTATTCGTTTTAATCCGGTAAGCTTCCAATATCAAAACAGCATTAGTTTAATTGGTGCTGTTGCACGTCCGGGTCATTATCAGTGGCATCTAGGCAAGCATATCTCTGACGTTCTAACTTCAGTGCGTGGTGACTTGCTGCCTCAGGCTGACTTAGGTTACGGGTTACTTGTTCGTGAAGTTAATGTAGCAGGTGATATTCAAGTTTTTCAATTTGATATAGCACAAGCGATTGTTAAAGCTGCTGAGCATGACCTAGAACTTAAAGCAAACGATAAACTTTTTGTTTTTAGCCGTTATCAAGAAAAAGAAGCTGAAGAAATTGCGCTTGCAAATATGGCACTTACTGAAGAGCAGCAAGAGCAGCAGTATAAAGTAAAACAATGGCATCAATACCAACAAAGAGAATTTGAAAAATACATTGGTGTTACAGGTACAGTCGACGATTTAAAGTTAAAAGAAGACGGCACTAAATCAATTGCTGATATTGCTAAGCGCAATTTAAATAAAGATGAAGAATTGCTTGATGCAGAAGATTACGCAGTTTTCAGTCGGTTTAATCTATTAAAGCCAATCATTGCAAAGTTAAAGCAACAAGCCTCAGTCGCTATGGCAATGCAGCTTGTAGAAATAAATGGTCATATAACTTACCCAGGTGTTTATCCTCTTACAGTTAATGGTGAAGTAAACGATTTGATTGCCGCAGCAGGTGGATTACTTGAGTCTGCATACACTGAACAAGCTGAAATAACTCGTGTAATGGATGGCGATGCATCAAAAGTTAAACATATCAAATTTAATCTGCAAGCAGCCATGTTAGGTAGTAATGGTGAAAATATCGCATTGCGTAGTAAAGACAGTATTAATATTTTCTCAATTCCTAACTGGCAAGAAAACGTAAAAGTAGAGCTGAAAGGTGAAGTTAAATTTCCAGGGATCTATACAATTCGTCGTGGCGAAACCTTAAGCAATTTACTTGAGCGTGCAGGTGGTTTCTCTGAGTTTGCCGCGCCAAATGCAGCTATTTTCACTCGCGAAGCAATTCGCAAACAAGAGCAACAGCAATTAGCAAAACTTTCTGAAGATTTGCGTCGTGACATTGCATCAAAAAGCTTCGAAAACTCCGTAAGTAGTAACAGCCTTTCCTATGATGAAATGAATAAGTTGTTGAATGATCTAGCTAACGTTGAAGCTGTGGGTCGATTGGTTATTGATTTACCACTGATTGTAGAAGATAAGCAAAACTTAGTGCTACAAAATGGTGATACTCTTTATGTACCAAGTAAGCGTGATTCTATCAGTGTGATCGGTGAAGTTAATTACGCAACCTCACATCTATTCAAACAAGGCATTACGGTTGACGATTACATCGATCTCAGTGGCGGCTTAAAAGAGCGCGCAGCAGATGAACGAATCTATATAATCAAAGCTAATGGCTCAGTGAAAATCCCAAGTACAGGCAGCTGGTTTGCAGTTAATGACACAAACACGCTTGAAGCCGGCGATACCATCGTAGTGCCAATGAACGCAGATTACATGGACAACCTAACTCTGTGGAGCACTGCGACACAGATTGTTTACCAGTTAGGTGTAGCAGTTGCTGCTATTAGTAGTATATAAAGCCTATTTTTACAGAGATTAAAATGTCTAGTTTAAATTATAATATGAAAGTCGAAAATTCATCTGAAGATGTTGACTTAAAAAAAGTTTTTAATGTCTTTTTTAGGTACAAATGGCTGGTTTCATCAATAACTTTAGTAGCAGCTTTAATTTCAGTAGTATTTGCTATTAACCAGCCAAATATTTATAAATCGACTACTTTAATTATGCCTGCTGAGCAAGAGAGTAAAGGAGGGCTGTCCTCTCTCGCTAGTCAATTTGGCGGACTTGCTAGTTTGGCAGGAATGAATATTCCATCACAATCAAATAAATCAAAGATAGCTGTAGAAATACTTAGGTCGCGCCTATTCATATCAAAATTTATAAATAAACATAACTTATTACCTGATTTGATAGCTGCAGAATTTTGGGATTTAGGTAGTAATAAGTTGAGTTATAACCCAGATTTATATGATGCTGAGATGAAAAGGTGGGTGAGGAAAGTTCAGCTTCCATTTACGCCTAAGCCTACAGATCAAGAAGCTTATAATAGTTTTTTAGAGAAGCTAAGTATTATAGAAAACATTGAAACTGGCATGATCACTATTTCATTTGATCATATTTCACCTTATTTTGCTAAAAATATTCTCGATTTACTAATAGAGGATATCAATAATGAAATGAAAAAGAAGGATATTGAGGAAGCTAAAAAGAGTATCGCATTTCTAGAAGAGCAAATACGCAAAACAAGTGTTTCAGATATAAAGTCAATTTTCTATAACCTAATTGAAGAGCAAACTAAAACTATAATGTTTGCCGAAGTAAGAAAAGAATATGTTTTTAAAGTAATTGATCCTGCAATTGTTCCAGAGTTAAAAGATAGACCCAAAAGGGCATTAATTTGTATTTTTGGCACTTTGCTTGGATTTATGCTGAGTCTTTTGATTGTCTTTTTCTTGTCGAATATAAAAGGCATCTATTCAAAGTGATAGTAGTATTTGGCTTGAAACGCTATGAACAACTATAAATTTTACTTATGAATCTAAGAACTATAACTCAATACTCATTAGGACCTGTCGGTTCTGCGTTCCTTGGATTTGTAACTTTACCTCTGATTACATGGCATTTCAGTTCAGAAGATGTTGGAAGGCTGAGCATGCTATTTATAGTACAGAGTTTTGCTGTACTTTTTTTTTCCGTAGGTTTAGATCAATCTTACATTCGTTATTATTACTCCTCAAAAGATGCTGGTCAATTATTTAAAGATTGTATTACACCAGGCATTATCTTATTTATAATTACGTCTTTTACATTATATCTATTTGATCCCACTCTGATATCTTACATTTTGTTTGGGATTGAGGATTCAACATTAACTTTAATGACTTTAGCATGTATTTTGGTCGTTTACTTACAAAGGTTTATATCTTTAATTGTACGAATGCAGGAAAATGCATTATTGTTTTCCTTAAGTCAATTCTTACCTAAAGTATTCTTTCTATGTTACTTTTTCATTATAATTTTATTTGAAGAAGGCTCAGGTTTTATATATTTGCTATTAGGTCAGCTTATTTCGAACCTATTAATTCTTTTATATTTATTGTATGGAAATAAAGGGGGAATTTATAAATCGATATTGAGTAAGTTTTCTATTAAAAGATTTTCAGAGTATTTTAGTTACGGTTTGCCTTTAACTATTGGTGCTATAGCTTATTGGGGGCTTACTGCTACAGATAAGTTTTTTTTAAGAGCTTACTCATCATTAAATGAGTTAGGCATCTACTCTGTTGCTATAAGTTTCTCTACTGCAGCAATAATTTTCCAGAAAGTATTTACAACAATATGGACTCCATACGTTTATAAGACTATAAACGGCGGGCATGATGATAATGAAATTAGGAATATAAATAAGTATGTGGTTTTATTTGTTGCAGTTATAATTTCACTGCTCGGTATGGCAAGTTGGGTAATTGATTATATATTGCCAAATGAATATTCTTTGGTGAAATACTTAGTAATACCTTGCATGTTAGCCCCATTATTTTATGTACTTTCAGAAACAACAGTGATTGGACTTAATATAGTAAAAAAGACTAATTACTCAATGTTAGCATCAATTTTTGCTTTTGCTATTAATTTTATAGGTAACTTTTTCTTAGTGAAAAAATTCGGTGCATATGGAGCTGCGATTAGTACAGCAACTTCATTTTGGGTATTCCTTGTTCTTCGAACTGAGTTGTCATGTTATTTTTGGAAGAGTATACCGAGGGTAAGGTTATATATATTAACCTTATTTCTTTTGGTAGCATCAATAGTAACAATAATATTATCAAGTAAAGTTATAGTGTTAATTTGGATTTTTTTATCACTAGCAGTAGTAACCCTTTTCTATAAGGATTTTTTGTTCATGTTATCAACTATAAAAAAAGCAAAATTATAGAGGCTTAAATGAAAATCTTTTTCTTTGGTCAAGCCACTGGCGGAAATGCATTATTGTGGTTCAACTTCCTAAACCATCAAACTAAAAATAATAAGCAATTAGAAATTACATTTTTGGCACGAACCCTTTGTACTTTGAAGCACTCTTTTAAGGTTTTTTCACCTTATGGTTATAAAAAACTACCAAAGGTAATTCAAAAACTAAGGAATAAAAGTGTTTCATTATTTTTACTTGACCTCTATTTATTCCTCCTAAAAAGAAAAGGAATACAAGATTTATTAATTCTACAAGGGAACTATACACCAGCGACTAACTTGAAAGTATTAAGTAAGATAGAGCATAAAAAGTCAATATTAAACATTTATGGAAGTGACTTTTATAGAAAATATCTTAGAAAAGAACTTGATAAAGCTGGGCTGAAACAATTTATAGAGGTTCTTGAAAAAGTAGATGTAATTCATTGTAACTGGCATACAACGAAAGATGACTTCCTAAATGAGTTTCCACAGTTCAGTGAAAAGGTTCTGTGTTGTCCATGGGGAGCAGATTTAGATTGGTATGAACATGAAATGAAACCTAAAAAGAGAAAAGAAAACAAAGTCTTTTTATCTACTAGAGCATTGCACTCATATAATAATGTAGATCTAGTAGTTGAAGCATTTTGTAAAGCTTTTCCTAGTAATACACATCATCAGTTACATATAGTTGGTGCTTATGGTTGCGATCCTGAAGTACTTAAAAATATACGTAAAACCATTATAGATTATGATCAAAGCAATAACATTAAAATTGATATAGATAAATGGTACGAAGGTACTGATCTAATGAATTTATATGACAGCGCTGATTATAATATTTGTTTTGGTTCTACAGATCAATTAACGATAAGTATCGTTTATGCTTATTTACGTGGAACAAAAAACATACTTTCTCCTTTAGATAATTATCAGTACCTTAGCCAATTAGGTTTCAAAACACAGTCTATATGTGAAGAAATTTCAGTTGAAAACCTTAAAGAAAAGTTTCTATATTTAGTTGATAATTCGATGGATGAAAAAAGTATTATAAGTGATGAAAAATTAGCAAGAAAAGTTTTTAATTTAGAAACAGTCTTTAATCACTATATGGAAAAAATTAATGAATAATAATATTACTCCAGGCTATATAACATTATTAGATATTTTAATTAAGGGCTCTGATAAACTTGATTTTTCACTAGATTCTATAGAAGCAGGGCATAATGGGCCTTATAAAGACGAAGAGACAAGAGCTAGAAATATCGCACACTGGATAATAATTTTCAGTTGTATATATAAGGAAACTAAAGAAATTAAATACAAAGAGTTTTCTTATCAAGCTATTGATCTTCTTTTATCAGAACAGTTCCGCCCGATGAAAGCAGCATTTTTCTGTCGAAAAAATCCTCTTAAAGACTTCTCTAATGGTGTTATGGGACAAGCATGGATCATGGAAGCATTAATCTATTCATCAAAAGTTTATAATGATGGTGAGTTGATGAAGCAGGCTATTTCTCTTTATAGAATGCATTCATTTGACAGTAACCGAAGTCTTTGGAGGGTATTGAATGTAGAAGGCTCTTTTGGAGACTTCGATCAAACTTTTAATCATCAACTTTGGTTTGCATCTATAGCTGCAAAGTTGGACTTTAGCATTGCAAAAGAGCAAAGCCTAAGCTTTATGGATAATGTATTAAGCAATGTAGAATTGTATTCAGATGGAATTATCTATCATAAATCATCGATTTATAATTTTAAAATAGAAAAGAACCTAGGATTTGGTTCGATCTTAGATTATTTTTTCAATAAAATGTATTCTTTTAAAATTAAGCGTTCTCTTTATTCTAAATCTGTAGGGTATCACTCCTTTAACCTGGTCGCTTTAAGTTATTTATACTCTGAATTCAAAGAACATGCTTTTTTCAAAAGTAAAAAGTTTGAGAAAATTATATCAGTAATAAAATCTGAACAATATTTAAAGTCATTAAAGAAATCTAAATATTCTTATCAATATAATCCGCCAGGCATTGAGGAGGCAATAGCACTCTCAAATATTATTTCAGATGAGAACTATGCAATTAAAGCACTTGAAAGGCATTTTTCGATTACAGGAATCAGTAATACAGTCAATGTGCATGACTACCATACAAGTTTAGCTAGGCTTTATGAAATTGCTTTGTTAGATATTAAACTAACTACACCTATTAAGGTATCTTCTGAAATGGTGTCTAAGTGACAAAAGATAAAGTCAACTTTGTAATATTCTTTAGCATTTTCTTTTTTCCATTATTTCCATCAATAATGGTTAATTCTCAGGTTCACATTAATATTTTAGTTTTTTTACTTTCAATACTATACCTTATTATTTATAAAAAAAGTGTTGATTTTTCCCGTAACAAGGTTGTTATAAGTTATTACTTAGTCCTTTTATTATTACTTAGTGTTAGTTTTATTTTTGACATCGTAAGCTTAGAGATATCTATTGGAAGTGGATTTTCCTACTTAAGGCCATTGATGTTGTTGGTTATAACTATTGCCGCTATTGATGCAGTCAAAAATTCTGATTTTGTATATAAGCAACGGCTGGCTTTGATTGTTCTTGTTTCGACTTTATATGTTTTTGTTGAGTTGATTCTAAACTCTCAGCCATATTTTCATGAGCTCGTTTTTTATCTTTATAAAAGAGAGTTTAGATTTGAACTTTTATTTTATGCTGTAACCTTTTTTGGAACTAGTTACTATTCAGGCTATGCTTTTCTGATTCTTTTCTTTTTGGCATTAATTAATTATAACAAGTATCAAACTACACTTTTTGGTTTCCTTTTAGTCGTCTTAACAGCACTGTTGGTTTTATTATCACAGAGCAAGTCGATGATTTTCTCTTTATTTATCTGTATATATTTGTATGCTTTTTTTAAATCTAAGAGTTTATTGCTTAAGTCTATTCTATTCTTCTTCCCTTTTGCGTTAGTGTTTTTATTTTTTATTAATAAAGATGTAATTTCTAATATACTTATCTCAACAGAACTTCGCTCACTAAAGTCTCTTGATACATTATTAATGAATACATCAAACTCTGGAACTTTGAATGTCCGCTTTGAGCAAATAATTTCAGCTTTTAATTCAGCATATGAAAAGAGCATCTTTTTTGGAAGCGGGCTCGGAAGGGATGAAAGTTTAGAATCATTACCGGCTGTATACTTTTTTAGATATGGACTCCTATCAATATTTTTCCATTATTTTGTTGTATTTTTTATTGTAGTCTTCTCATTTATAAAAATGCGTGAACTGCGTAAATCAGATGACTTTATTTACCCACTTGTGGTATTCTTATGGGCTTTTACTTTACCCTTAACGCAATTTAGTGGGGTAATGGTAGAAATGTCAAAACTATCCTATATGTCAGCGCTGATGGTTGGTTATCTTTTAAAGTTGAGAGGTTTGAGTGCCAAATAAAGTTCTTGTATCAGTAATTATACCTTACTACAACTCTAGGGCTAGTTTATCCAAACTGTTATCTTCAATTCCTGAGCATGATTGGCTAGAAGTAATTGTTGTAAATGATCACTCTGACAGTATAGAAGATATAATTTCTAAACATAAACGTTCTATTACTTTTATGCAATTACAAGGGCATCGGTGGGCTGGAGCGGCACGAAACTTAGGCTTACAAAAATCAGTCGGTCAATTTATTCTATTTGCTGATGCCGATGATTGTTTTTTAGAAGGTGCGTTTGATAAAGTTTATAATTATTGCCATAAATCAAATGATTTAGTTTTTTTTACACCGACGAGTAGAAAAGAGTCGGGAGAATCATCTACAAGGCACCTAAGTTATAAACAGCTTATCTTAGATTTTATTGAAACAGGCAAAGATGCGATAAAATACAGATTTCATGTTCCTTGGAGTAAACTTGTAAGTAGAAAGTTAATTGTAGATAACAATATACTTTTTGATGAAGTGATTGCTTCAAACGATGTTAACTTTTCTTTGAAATGTTCATATTTCGCTAAAAATATTGCTGTTACTACTGATGAAATATACTGTGTTGTTGAAAGTGATCAAAGCTTAACAAAGCAACTGTCTGAAGAAGTGATTGACTCTAGGTTTGATGCACTTTCACGCTACAATGACTTTCTTATTTCTAAAGGCGACCCGAATCTAGCTGCTATGTCAGGCCATCTTTTTTCAGCTTATAAATTCGGCTTTAATAAGTTTTTAAGTCGTTATTTCTACTGTCGCTATAGAGGGTATAAAATTTTTTATAGTTGGTCTCATATTTTTAGTGTTATTAGGAGAAGAAAGTTAGTCTAATGAAAATCTTATATTTGCATCAATATTTTGCTACCCCTTCTTCTAAAAGTGGAACTCGTTCTTATGAGATGGCTAAAAGGTTAGTTAAAAATGGCCATGATGTGACTTTTGTTACATCTTCGGCTTATTTATCTGATGAATTCAGTTTAAAAAATGGATGGAATTATTTAGAAATTGAAGGAATTAAACTTCATGTCTTAAATCTTAATTACTCTAATAATGATGGATTTATTAAGCGAATTTTTAAATTTATTAACTTTTCTATTCGCTCTACATTTAAAGCTTTAAAAGTTAAATCCAATGTGGTTTTTGCTACTAGTACTCCGCTTACAATTGCGATTCCAGGATTAGTCTATTCAAAAATTAAAGGAAAGCCTTTGGTTTTTGAGGTCAGAGATTTATGGCCAGAGCTTCCTATTGCAACAGGGGTGATTAAAAATCCATTAATAATTTCTTTTGCTAGGTGGTTAGAAAAGTATACATATAGAAACTCTTCTCGCCTGGTTGGCCTTTCTCCCGGAATGTGTGATGGTATTGCTCAGCAAGGGATACCTAGAAGTAAAATAACCTTAGCTACTAACAGTTGTGATACAGAACTCTTTGATGTCGATAGTATCGTTGGTGAAAATTATATTAACTCCAATTTTTGCTTTCTAAATGGCCGTAAATTAATTGTTTATACAGGAACTTTCGGTTTGATCAACGATGTTGGGTACCTTGTCGAAATAGCTAAGGAAGCTATGAACATTGCACCTGAGTTATGCTTTGTTGCAATAGGTGAAGGTATGGAGAAAGAAAAGGTTATTGAGAAGGCGTCAAGTGCAGGAGTTCTCAATAAGAATCTTTATATATTACCAGCCGTACCTAAAACAGAGATTGTAAAGATTCTTTCCGCTGCCGACTTATCACTCTCATTATTTGGACCTATAAAGGAGATGTGGAATAATTCGGCTAATAAACTTTTTGATTCTTTGGCCTCACAGACTCCGATTGCTATAAATTACGGAGGCTGGCAAAAAGAATTTATACTTGAGTCTAAATGTGGTGTTGTTCTTGACCATAGGAACTATAAAAGTTCGGTTATTAATATCAAAGATTTCTTATTTGATATGAAGGCATATAACCTGGCAAAGGATAGTTGCCGCACACTTTCTTATGAGCGTTTTTCGAGAGATATTATGGCTAAAAAGTTAGAGAACACGATACTGGAAGCATGTGATGATTAAGCGGCTTTTTGATTTTATTGTTTCGCTTTTTGCTTTGCTTTTATTATCCCCACTAATGCTTATTTTATCTTTATTGGTGCGATTCAATATAGGCTCACCTATTCTTTTTAAGCAGGAGCGGCCAGGTCTCAATGGTCATGTGTTTAATATGCTTAAATTTAGAACCATGTTAAATGATACAGATAGTCAAGGCCGACTCTTACCCGATGAAAAAAGAATTACAAAGTTTGGCGCGTTCTTACGTTCAACAAGCTTGGATGAATTACCTGGTCTCATAAATGTTCTCAAAGGTGAGATGAGTTTGGTTGGTCCAAGACCTCTTCTTGTTCAGTATTTACCTCTATATAACAAAGAGCAGGCACGACGCCATGATGTTCGTCCAGGTATAACTGGGTGGGCCCAAGTTAATGGCCGAAATGCTATTAGTTGGGAAGATAAGTTTAAATTTGATGTTTGGTACGTTGATAATCATAGCTTTTTACTTGATATAAAAATTCTTTTTTTAACAGTAAAAAAGGTATTTGTTCGTGAAGGTATTAGTGCTGATGGTGAAGCAACAATGCCACTCTTTAAAGGTAGTGATAAAGAATGAAAGATATTATAGTTATTGGCGGTGGAGGCTTTGCCAAAGAAGTTATTTGGCTAGCTAATGATTGCAATCGTAAAGTTAGAGGTGTCTTAGACGATAATTCCGAAACTCATGGCCTTGAACTTCAAGGTGTAAATGTCTTGGGAAATATAGATTCTTGGATTGAATATGCTTCAGATTGTCAGTTTGTAATTGCAATTGGTAATCCTCGTGTGCGTAAGCTAGTGGCTGATAAAATGAAGCTTTTAGGGGACCCTGATTACGCAATCTTAGTACATCCTAGTGTACGTTTCTCAAACACAGTTAAAATTTCCAAAGGAGCTATTGTTTGCGCTGGAACTATTTTGACAACAGACATTGAACTTGGTGAGCACTGTGTTTTAAATCTTAATGTCACTGTTGGTCATGAGTGTGAAATTAGAGATTTTGTAACAGTTGCACCTATGGCTGCTATTTCAGGAAATGTGACCTTACATGATTTGGTTGAAGTTGGCACTGGGGCTGTAATTAGACAGGGGCTAACTCTAGAAGGCGGTTCAATGCTTGGAATGGGTGGGGTTCTAACTAAGAATATACCGGAAAAATTTATTTTTGCAGGTAACCCAGCAAAGAAACTCAAGGAGATTGTTGAGTAATGGAAGTATCAATCATTGGTTCTGGTACAATGGCAACAGGTATTGCCCAAGTTATTTGTAACTGCGTTCAGATTACTAAGGTTAACATTATTGCTCGCACAGAAGCTAAAGCAGCTAATGTGATAGATATTTGCGAAAAAGGTATGAAGCGACTTATTCGTAAGTCTAAAATTACCGAAGAGCAAGCTTCTACATCTGTTGAAAAATTACAAGCCTGTACAGATTTAGAGGTCATTAGGAATTCAGATTTAATTATAGAAGCTGTAGCCGAAGACTTTACAGTAAAAATGGAATTATTTTCTAAGCTATCTAACTTAGTGTCCAATAATGCAATCGTAGCAACGAACACTTCTTCTCTATCAATTACTGCTTTTGCCAGTGTACTGCCTAATCCTAAAAATGTTGTAGGCTTGCACTTTTTCAATCCTGCACCCGTAATGGAGTTAGTTGAGATTGTTGTTGGTCATGAAACATCTAGCTCTATTGTGGAAAAGTTAGAGTCACTAACAAAGATGTTAGGTAAATCACCTGTGGTTGTGCAGGAGGCTCCTGGATTCGTAGTTAATCGTATGCTTATTCCTATGATTAATGAAGCTGTTAGTATTTTAGCTGAAGGTGTTGCTACAGCAGAGGATATTGATAAGGCTATGAAGCTTGGTGCGCATCATCCTATGGGCCCATTAGCTCTAGCTGATTTAATTGGTAATGATGTGAATTTATCAATTATGGAAACGCTTTATAGCGAAACAGGTGATCCTAAATACCGAGCACATCCTTTACTAAGGAAAATGGTTCGAGCAAATCATTTAGGGCGAAAATCTAAAAAAGGCTTTTTTGAGTATAAGTAATGTTAAACACTCCTTTTTCTCCGTGGCCAAGCTTTACCCAAGAAGAAGCTGATGCTGTTAGCCGCGTTATTTTATCGAATAAAGTTAATTATTGGACCGGTACAGAAGGCCGTGAATTTGAAAATGAATTTGCAGCTTGGACTGGTACAGAGTACGCTGTAGCGTTAGGTAATGGAACTCTTGCTCTCGATCTTGCTTTAAAGGCATTAGATATAGGTCCAGACGATGAGGTAATTACTACACCTCGTACATTTTTAGCTTCTGCGAGCAGTATTGTTACTGCAGGTGCATCGCCAATATTTGCTGATGTTGATCTTAACAGTCAAGCAATCACAGCTGAGTCTATTAAAGCCGTACTTACTCCTAAAACTAAAGCTGTCATAGTTGTGCATTTAGCTGGAATGCCGGCTGAGATGGATGCAATCATGGCGTTAAGTAATGAGTATGGATTCTATGTTATTGAGGATTGTGCTCAGGCACATGGAGCAAAATACAAAGGTAAGTCAGTTGGGAGCATTGGCCACATTGGAGCTTGGAGCTTTTGCCAAGACAAAATAATGACTACAGGCGGTGAAGGTGGCATGGTTACCACAAACTCTAAAGAGTTATGGTCAAAAATGTGGAGCTACAAAGATCATGGTAAAAGCTTTGATGCCATTTACAATCGTGAGCATCCTCCAGGATTTAGATGGCTACATGAAAGCTTTGGTACGAACTGGCGTATGACCGAGATGCAGGCTGTAATTGGACGTATTCAGCTAACTCGTATGAGTGACTGGACTGCAAAGCGTCAAGCTTATGGTGCACAATTAGATCAGGCTGCAAGTGGTTATAATTGTGTCCGTTTAGTGTCAATACCTGAATATATTGAGCATGCTGAGTATAAGCATTATATGTTTATAAAGCCTGAATCTTTAGCTGAAGGATGGGATCGGGACCGAATAGTTAACGAAATAGTAGCTCGTGGTGTGCCTTGTTTTCAAGGAAGTTGCTCTGAAGTTTATTTAGAAAAAGCTTTTGATAATACTTTGTGGCGACCAGCTGAGCGCTTGAAAAATGCTGTCCAGTTAGGTGAAACCTCATTAATGTTCCTTGTACATCCATCTCTAACTCAGGATGAAATTCAGCAAACTACAATTGCTATACACGAGGTTTTAGAAGCCGCATCTAAATAACATAGTCTTAAGTGGTAGATTAGTTGCTTCTTCGGTAACAAATTGCCACTTTTTTTTACAAAAAAGCAAAGGATTGTTAAGCACTGCTCAACTAGATTATAGGAATTGTTTTAGTTGTTCCTAATGTAGTAGAATTAGAGTAGGACTGATATGTTACTTTTTAATAGGGACCCTTTCTTGTTTTTAGATACTCTTGTCAAATTACCGCGAAACCAAAAAAGAGTTGTTTCTTTAATTATAGATACTTTTTTTATATTTTTATCTTTTTGGCTTGCATTTGTATTAAGACTCGATAGCTTGAAAGAGTTTTATGACTACCAGAACTGGTTATTACTTTTAGGGGTATTACCATTAAGTTTGTCTGCTTTTGTGAAGCTAGGCTTATATCGTGCTGTTTTACGGTATATTAACTCTCAAGCTTTATGGGCAATTTTAGCAGGTGTGATCTTATCCACGGCCTCTCTAATTGGCCTTTCATTCTTTATTGGGGCGCAAGTCCCAAGAACTGTACCTGTTATATACTTTTGTATCGCTTTGCTGCTTATTGGTGGTAGCCGATTAACAGTACGTGCGATCGTCGGTAAACTCATTATGCGCAGAAAAGAAGGCGTGGTTATTTACGGTGCAGGCTCTGCTGGACGTCAATTAGCAACTGCGTTGGCTAATGGACCTGAATATGCGCCAGTTGCGTTTTTAGACGATGACCTTAAAAAACAAAATACATTCGTACAAGGGTTGAATGTTTTTTCATCTAAAGAAATTGCAAAAGTAGTTGCTACTAAATCAGTCACGAAAATTTTATTAGCTTTACCAAGTGCTAACCGAAGCCGCAGAAAAGAAATCCTCAATGAAATTGAGTCTTTTAAACTACAAGTTATGACGATTCCTGGAATGGCCGATTTGGTAGCTGGGAACACTTCATTAGAACAAATAAAAGAAGTAGGTGTTGAAGATCTTTTAGGGCGTGATCCAGTAGAGCCAAACACCGAATTAATGTCTGCTAATATTCAAAATAAGGTTGTTTTGGTTTCAGGTGCAGGTGGGTCAATTGGCTCTGAGCTTTGTCGTCAAATTGTTAAAAACTCACCAACGAAGCTAGTCTTGTTTGAACTTTCTGAATATGGCTTATATGCAATTGAAAAAGAGCTGAAAGACTACGTTTTTCAAAACTCCTTAAATATCGAAATAGTGCCAATTCTTGGCTCTATTCAAAACTTTAAACTCATCTCAATGACAATTTCGTCATTTAAAGTGCAAACTATTTATCATGCTGCGGCTTACAAGCATGTGCCTTTAGTTGAGCATAATGTTATTGAAGGTGTTAAAAATAATATATTTGGCACCAGTAACATTGCCCGTGCTGCTATAGAAAATAACGTTGAAACCTTTGTACTTATTTCAACCGATAAAGCGGTTCGACCTACCAATGTGATGGGGACAACCAAACGCATGGCTGAGTTAGTGCTGCAAGCATTATCTGATACACAAAAAGCTACGCGCTTTACTATGGTTCGTTTTGGTAATGTTCTGGGCTCTTCAGGCTCTGTTGTACCATTATTCAGGCAACAAATTAAGCAAGGCGGCCCTATCACTTTAACCCATAAAGACATAACTCGTTATTTTATGACTATTCCTGAAGCTGCACAGCTTGTTATTCAAGCAGGTGCAATGGGTAAGGGTGGCGATGTGTTCGTTTTAGATATGGGTGAACCGGTTAAAATAATGGATTTAGCGACTAAGATGGTCCACCTCTCTGGCTTAGAAGTGAAGTCAAATAAACACCCTGAAGGTGATATTGAAATTCAATGTACTGGCCTACGTCCTGGTGAAAAGCTTTATGAAGAGCTATTGATTGGTGATAACGTTGTTGGTACTGATCATCAAAGAATCATGAGTGCACACGAAGTTAAAATGCCATGGGATGAGCTTGAACAAGTTTTACTTGAGCTTAAATCGTCATGTGATTTAAACGATCACCACTCTATTCGTAAGTTGTTGTTAGAAGCACCAACAGCCTTTAATCCCACAGATGGTATTTGTGACCTCCATTGGCTTGAGAGTGTAAAAAATAACGAAAACGTAACAGTATTAAAGAATGCAAAGTAAAAAATAAAGTAGTTTAATTAGGTATATATGAATATTACAATCGCGGGTACAGGTTATGTTGGTTTATCTAATGCCATGTTGTTGGCCCAACATAACAATGTAGTAGCTCTAGATATTGTTGAAGAAAAAGTAGCGCAACTAAATGCCGGGAAGTCGCCAATATCAGATACAGAAATTGAAGATTTTCTTGCTAATAAGCAACTGAGTTTTACTGCCACTACAGATAAGCAATTAGCTTATCAAAATGCAGATTTCATCATCATCGCTACACCTACCGATTATGATCCAGAGACCAACTACTTTAATACAAAGTCAGTTGAAGCTGTTATTGCTGATGTACAAACAATAAACCCAACAGCAGTAATGGTTATTAAGTCAACTGTACCTGTTGGCTTTACCGAAAGCATTAAGCAAAAGTTTAATACAGAAAATATTATTTTCTCTCCAGAGTTTTTAAGAGAGGGTAAAGCGTTATACGACAACTTACACCCATCGCGTATTATTGTGGGTGAACGATCAGAGCGCGCCGAGGTATTTGCAAATTTACTAGCACAAGGGGCTATTAAAGAAGAGATTGAAGTATTGTTTACTGATCCAACTGAAGCAGAAGCCATTAAGTTGTTTTCAAATACTTACCTTGCTATGCGCGTAGCCTACTTTAACGAGCTTGACAGCTACGCAGAAAGTCATGGGTTGAATTCTAAACAAATAATCGAAGGGGTAAGTTTAGACCCGCGTATTGGTGGTCATTATAATAATCCTTCTTTTGGTTATGGAGGCTATTGCTTACCTAAAGATACCAAGCAGTTACTAGCTAACTACAAGGATGTGCCAAATAACATGATCCGCGCAATCGTAGATGCAAATTCAACTCGTAAAGATTTTATTGCAGAATCTATTCTTGCTAGAAAACCGAAAGTTTTAGGTATTCACCGCTTAATAATGAAATCAGGTTCAGACAACTTTAGAGCATCTGCAATTCAAGGTATTATGAAGCGAGTTAAGGCTAAGGGTGTTGAAGTAATTGTTTATGAACCGGAATTACATGAAGAAACTTTCTTTAACTCTAAAGTGACCCATGACCTAGCTGAATTAAAGTCTTCTGCAGATGTAATTATTGCCAACAGAATGGTAACTGAGCTCGATGATGTTGCAGAAAAAGTGTACACCAGAGACCTGTTTGGTAGTGATTAGTTTCAGCAAAAGGTAATAACAAATTTGTAATAGACACGCCTAAATTCTCTGCGTATAATCGCTGGCTCATAAAAACCAGTCCTTTTGGGTTGGTTTTAAGGAACGTGAGTATTTTAGGTGTGGCTATGGAAAGTTGGTACTTACTTTTTTGCAAATCAAAACAAGAACAAAGAGCTAAAATTAACCTTCAAAACCAAGGTTTTGAAGTGTTCTTCCCCGAACATAAAATCGAGCGAATCGCAAAAGGTCGCCGTTCAATTCGTACATCTCCTCTTTTCCCTAGTTATTTATTTATAAAACTAGACTCGCAAAACTGTAACTTTACTGAGGTAAAAAATACCCGTGGTGTAAGTGGTTTTGTTGCTTATGGTCAGAAATTTCAAATCGTCTCTGAGCAGTTAATTGCGCAGCTTAAATCTATGAGTGATATATGTGAGGTAACATCAACGTTACCGAAAGCAGGTGACGTTGTTTATCTAAACACAGAGTCATTTAAAAATGTTCAAGCAATTTATCAAGAGCCAGACGGCGATATGCGCAGCATTTTATTAGTTAACTTGTTGAATAAACAAATCGCCGTAAGTGTAGAGAATAAAGAAATTAGTTTATAAGTCGTGATCCAAAACGACAATAATGTAAGAACGGCTTTAGCCGTGAACATGATTTAAATGTTCGGCGTTAAAACGCCTCCTACGGTGTAAGCACTAAGCTTTAACACGTGAAAAACAAAAAATAATAATAAAATCAGTACGTAGGAACTGCAACCTAGGGGCGGAAGCGTGCCCGAAGGGCTAGACAAGCAAAGAGTTTTGCTTTCAAGATGGAGCGAGAGGAGCTCTGCGACGAACTGGAACGGAAGCGTGCCCGAAGGGCTAGACAAGCAAAGAATTTTGCTTTCAAGATGTTACGAGAAGCGAGAACCCCGTAGGAACGGCTTTAGCCGTGAATGGTTAAAAATGTTCGGCGTTAAAACGCCTCCTACGGTCGTAGGCGTCACGCTTGCTTGGCGCGTCTCAAACACAGCACTTCTGCTAACACTTCGCGCGAAATAAATTTCACGCCTACAAATGGTGAATGCCGAAGGGTAAGTCGTAGGCGACACGTTTGCTTGGCGCGTCTCAAACACGGCACTGTTGTTAATAATTCGCGCGAAATAAATTTCACGCCTACAAATGGCGAATTCTGAAGGGTAAGGTGTAGGCGTCACGCTTGCTTGGCGCGTCTCAAACACGGCACTGTTGCTAACACTTCGCGCGAAATAAATTTCACGCCTATAAAAAGGCGAATTCCGAAGGATAAGGTGTAGGCGTCACGCTTGCTTGGCGCGTCTCAAACACAGCACTTCTGCTAACACTTCGCGCGAAATAAATTTCACGCCTACAAATGGCGAATTCTGAAGGGTAAGGTGTAGCCAATCCCGTAGGAACGGCTTTAGCCGTGAATGTTTGAAAAATGTCCGGCGTTAAAACGCCTCCTACAGGTAGGCTTTTGTATTAATAACGCGATACCGCTTGCAAACACGCACAAGCAACGATTTACAATCTTGAAGAACCTAGAACCTAGAACCTAGAACCTAGAACCTAGAACCTAGAACCTAGAACCTAGAACCTAGAACCTAGAACCT
>NZ_JANHZR010000018.1:0-25043 GCF_041414715.1 Pseudoalteromonas sp. DY56-GL22
ATATCGGTTCGGCTATTACCCTCATAAAATAAAGACACTGCGAGCAATCGCATGCGTTTTCGTGCGTTTGGTTCTTTTCGAGAAAGCGCTAAAAGCTGTTCAGATATGTTTGAATTCAATGTTATTAGCCGGTGATTTTATATAGCCTATATTAGATCAGATATTTAAGCGGAATGGTATTACCACGCTGTTGGGTTTCGCTGCGCTCTACCCAACCTACGCCAGACCTTCAAGCTTTATCTTGCTAATAGACAACTCTGAAGTGCCTTGGCAGGGCTTTATTGCTTAGGGAGACTCTTACCCAAAAAACCACACCGCGCGGCTGTTCGCTGACATCTGAAAGCTGATAGCTCTTTTTATGTTGGGTTTCGCTTCGCTCTACCCAACCTACGCCAGGCCTTAAAACTTTACTCTTTCAACTTTCCCCTCGCTAACTTTACTCTAGCAACTCGTAACTCATTAACTCATACCCAAAAACAAAAACGCCAGCATATAGCTGGCGTTTTTTAATCTGAGGGTAAGCTTGGTATTAAGCTTTTGGACCTGCTGATTTGATTGCTTCTGAAACATCGTATTTAGCGAAGTTTTCAGTGAAGTCAGAAGCTAGTTTGTTTGCATATTCTGCGTACTTCTCTTTATCTTCCCATGTATTGATTGGGTTAAGAAGTTGGCTGTCTACACCAGGAACAGCCACTGGTACATCTAGGTTTAGAACGTCGATGTGTTGAGTTTCAACATCTGCCAGTTTACCTGATACGATTGCATCAACTACAGCACGTGTAGTCGGGATATCGAAGCGTTGACCAGTACCGTAAGGGCCACCTGTCCAACCTGTGTTAACTAGGTATACTTTAGCGCCGAATTCACGTACACGCTTCATTAGAAGCTCTGCATAAACGCCAGCAGGACGTGGGAAGAAAGGAGCACCGAAACATGTTGAGAATGTAGACTCGATGTCGCTTGTAGAACCGATTTCAGTTGAACCGACTTTCGCTGTGTAACCGCTTAGGAAGTGGTATGCAGCAGCTTCTTCAGTTAGTACTGAAACTGGTGGTAATACACCGCTTACGTCGCATGTTAAGAATACAACGGCTTTTGGCTCACCAGCACGGTTTTCTACTTTACGTTTTTCAACGTGCTCTAGTGGGTAAGCAGCTCGGCTATTTTGTGTAAGGCTTGTATCATGGAAATCTGGTACACGGTTTTCGTCAAGTACCACGTTTTCTAAGATTGTACCGAAACGAATTGCATTCCAAATTACTGGTTCGTTCTTTTGTGAAAGATCGATACATTTAGCATAACAACCACCTTCGATGTTAAATACGCTACCAGGTGCCCAACCGTGCTCGTCATCCCCAATAAGGAAACGAGTAGGATCTGCAGATAATGTTGTTTTACCTGTACCAGATAGACCGAAGAATAACGCAGTGTCGCCTGCTTCACCTACGTTTGCAGAGCAGTGCATTGGTAATACACCTTTTGCAGGAAGTAGGAAGTTTTGTACAGAGAACATTGATTTCTTCATTTCGCCAGCGTAGCGCATACCAGCTAGTAGAACTTTACGTTGTGCGAAGTTAATGATTACAGTGCCGTCACTGTTAGTACCATCACGCTCTGGGTCACATACAAATGAAGGTACATTCATTACCTGCCACTCAGGGAAGTCTGCAGTATTGTATGTTTGAGGTTCGATAAACATGTTTTTGGCAAAAATATGATGCCATGCAGTTTCTGTTGTAACTACAACTGGTAAATAGTGCTCAGGATCAGCGCCAACTTCTAGGTGAGAGATGAAGTGGTCGTTGCTTTTCACGTGTTCTTCTACACGTGCCCATAACGCGTCAAACTTGTCTGCATCGAATGGGCGGTTAACGTTGCCCCATTGGATTTCGTTTTCAGTGCTTGGCTCTTGAACAATAAAACGATCTTTTGGAGAGCGGCCAGTGCGAGCACCGGTTTTAGCAACAAAAGCACCATTAGCGGCTAGAGTCCCTTCGCCACGACGAATAGCGTGTTCGACAAGTTCAGCTGCTGTAAGATCAACAAAACTAGTAGCGTTTGCAGTCATGTTTATACCTAAATTGTGAGAGATTGAACGGGATAGCTCTGGGGTTCTTAGTTTTCCCTTTTGCTAAAATAATAGTAACAGAAGGATTAGGGATATTCGAGTGTCTGAAGGGCCTAAAAAGGCATATATTTGGCAAAAAACATGAATAATTTCAATGATACCGGTGTCATAAAATGACGCATTTTCATGACACCGGTATCATTAGTTTTGATATTATTTTTAATAAAAAAGCCGCACTGATGGCGGCTTTGAATATAATAATATTTATTATGATGTATTAATTAAAAATGGCTTTAATATCTTGCTCGTTGAATATGTAATCTTTTAAGCAATAATGACAGCTAATTTTTACTTCACCATTTGCTTGCACGTCGGCAAGTAATTCGTTTTGACCTACATTAACTAGTGCAGCAATTGTTTTGTCTCTGCTACAACCACAACGGAAACTAATAGACTGTGGTTCGAATAACTGAGGATTATCTTCATGGTAAAGTCGAGTCAGCACAGTGTTAGCATCTAAACCTAGTAACTCTTCATCTTTGATTGTGTTGCTAATCGCTTCTAGATGAGTAAAGTCTTCTACCGACTTTTCTTTATTAACGGGTAATACTTGTAAGAATAAGCCAGCTGCTTTTGCTGTATCTGTCGTTACTTCAGTTGCAAACCAAAGACGTGTTTTTAATTGTTCCGATTGCTCAAAATAGTTTTCAAGGCATTTATCTAAGCTATCGTGTTCTAACGGTACAATACCTTGGTATCGCTCACCTTTAGTCGGCGTAATTGTAATGACCATATAGCCATTACCAATTAAGTCTTTTATTGAGCTACCGGTTACTTCACCTTGAAGGCGTGCGATGCCTCGCATGTTTTGTTTATCGTCACCATTAATTACGGCGTATTTTACTGGGCCATCGCCTTGGAGTTGAACGGCAATTTCGCCTTCAAACTTTAAAGTAGCCGTCAATAAGCAGGTAGCAACAAGTAGTTCACCTAATAAGGTTTGCACAGGTGCTGGGTAATTATGGTTTGCGATCATCTCTTGAAAAGTGTTTTCAATTTGTACGAGTTCACCACGTACATCGAGCTGATCAAATATATAACGATGAAGTAAATCTTGTTGCATGAGTTGCATTACCTAACTTGATTTCATTTTTAACAGTTCACGTCTTTGCTTTTTATCTGGTTTACGATCAGGATGTGGAGCAAAGAAGCTGTTGTTCTTACGGGCGATAGCATTTGCTTCGCGTTTCTCAATGCTTGCTTGAGTTTCTTGGTATAAGGTTTGTGCAATGGGGGCGCCTTGACGTTTTTCAAGGATCTTTTCAATTGTCACTACCTTTTCATCGACCCCTTGTAGTAGTTTAACTACTGCACCTACCTCGACAATTTTACTGGGCTTGGTACGTTGTCCATTATAATGCACTTTGCCACCTTGCACCATGTCTCTTGCTATTGAACGGGTTTTGTAAAAGCGGGCAGCCCATAACCATTTATCAAGGCGCACGCTTAATTCGTCTTGTTTGTCTTGTGACTTATGAGTGTTACCTTTTGACACAATTGTGCTCTTTTATAGCTGCTGATATATAGGCAAAATTTACCATGAAACTAAATCACAAAGAAACAGTCATAGTTATTCCTTGCAGCCCCTGTTCTTTGAATTTACCTTGTTTACAAAGTTTAATATACGTGTGCTTGTTGAATGAAAAATGAAAAGGTACTATAGGCCAGCTATCAAGCAGTAAATTAAAATAAGAAATAGAGTTTATGGATCAACACTTACAACAAGTTAAACAGTTTTTGAACGGCTTACCTCATGCCAAGCTAAGTGCATTTGTAGTGCTGTTAGTTGTTGTTTACATTGCTTTTTTGTCATCCAAGCTGTTTTGGCTTGTATGGCCAGAACCCGATACAAGCGCATTGCCAGTAACAGGTGTTAATACCATGGCAAAGCGAGTTGAGACTGTCAGTTCTCGACAAATAATTGAGCAAAATTTATTCGGCAAAGTTGTTGTCGAAACTAAAAAGTCTGCCGCTAAACAAAATCAAGTCATTAACAACGCCCCTGAAACACGTCTCAGTATTAACCTAACCGGCATTGTTGCTGTAAGCCAAAATGACCAAGCAGGTCTTGCTATTATCGAATCTCAAGGAAAACAAGAAACCTATGTTGTCGATGATGCAATTAAAGGCACTCGCGCCAAGCTTGCTCAAGTATTACCTGACCGAGTAATTTTAGATGTTAGCGGTCGTTTTGAAACGTTAATGCTTGATGGTCTAGATTTTACGAAAACGGTGTCTATGCCAGTGTTAGCAGAGCGTGATGAATCAGAATTAACTGCAGGCCCTCAACTTGTCGAAAATAATGAAATAAATGCGACTGAAGATGAAGAGGTAAAAGAAGCGCTCATCGAAACGCGTGAAGAAGTATTAGACGATCCCGGTAAACTCTTTGACTACATTCGCGTCTCTCAAGCGATGGTTGATGGCGAGTTAGTGGGGTACCGCTTAAGCCCAGGTAAAGATCCTGCTTTATTCAAGCAAATGGGATTAATGAATAATGATTTAGCTATTGCGATTAATGGCTATCAATTAAATGATTTGAAACAGGCAATGTCAGCAATAAACGAATTACGAAATAGTACTGACGCAAGTATCACTATCGAACGCGATGGTGAGCAAATTGATGTGCAATTTAGCCTGCAATAACTAGCTTTGGAGTTTTTATAGAATGGTTCACGCGCTACACCTCACAAAAATCAAAAAAGGGTTAGCTAAATATGCAGCGCTTTTTTTATTAACAGGATTATCGCTTTCAGTTTCAGCTGTTGAGTATGCGGCTAATTTTAAAGGCACTGATATTAATGAGTTTATTAATATCGTTGGTAAAAATTTAAATAAAACCGTCATTATTGACCCAAATGTGCGTGGCAAAGTAAATGTGCGCAGTTATGAGTTAATGGATGAAAAGCTTTATTATCAGTTCTTTTTAAATGTACTTGAGGTTTATGGTTATTCAGCTGTAGAGATGGATAACGGTATTATCAAAATTGAAAAAAGCTCTGACGCTAAAAAGTCAAATGTACCGCTTATCACTGAGGATAACCAAGCCAGTGGCGATATGATGGTAACGCGAGTTGTACGTGTTAAAAATGTAAGCGTACAAGAGCTTGGCCCGCTAGTTCGTCAATTTAGCGATCAAAAAGATGGCGGCCACGTTGCTAACTTTAATGCTGCGAACGTGATGATGTTGACCGGCCATGCAGCGTCAGTTAACCGCTTAGTAGAAATTATCCGCTCTGTTGACCAAGCTGGTGACAAGCGTGTTGATATTGTAAAGCTTAAGTTTGCTACCGCAGATGATGTAGTGTCTGTTGTTGAGAATATTTATAAAGATGGCGGTAAAGGAAGCGTTCCAGAATTTCTAATTCCTAAAGTAGTTGCTGATGGTCGAACTAACAGTGTGATTGTCAGTGGTGAAGCGCAAGCGCGTACTCGTGCTGTTGAATTAATTAGCCGTTTAGATGGTGAATTAGAAAACCAAGGTAACACTAAAGTTATCTACCTTAATTACGCCAAAGCAGAAGACCTTGTAAAAGTATTGCAGGGCGTAAGCAAAACACTAGCAGAAGATGCGCAAGGCGGTGCAACTAAAACGCGCTCTCGTAATCAAAACGAAACAAGTATTGAAGCACACCCTGATTCAAATTCACTTGTTATTACTGCACAGCCTGACACCATGCGCTCGCTTGAGCAAGTAATTGAGCGTCTTGATGTGCGTCGTGCGCAAGTTTTAGTTGAAGCTATCATTGTTGAAGTTTTAGAAGCTGATGGTATCAACTTAGGCTTACAGTGGATTTCAGAGCAAGGCGGAATGATGCAGTTTAACAACGGCACAACAGTACCAGTTGGTTCGTTAGCCGTTGCAGCTGAGCAAGCACGCGATAAAACGATTGAAGGTACGGTTGTAGGTACCGAAACTGGTACAGTCACCAAGACTTCTGAAACACAAGAAGGTGACTTAACGGCACTTGCCTCATTACTAGGTGGTATCAATGGTTTAGCCATGGGGATTGTTAAAAACGATTGGGGTGCAATTATCCAAGCTGTTTCAACCGATACAAACTCTAATATTCTTGCTACGCCGTCTGTAACGACCATGGATAACGAAGAAGCATCAATGATTGTTGGTCAAGAAGTACCGATTATCACAGGTTCGCAAACAGGCTCAAATAATGCGAATCCATTCCAAACAGTTGAACGTCAAGAAGTAGGTGTAAAACTTAAAGTGACACCACAAATCAATGACGGTTCAGCAGTTCAGTTAACGATTGAGCAAGAAGTGTCGAGTGTGAGTGGTGCTACTGCGGTCGATATTTCAGTAAACAAACGTGCCATTAAAACCACGGTTATGGCTGATGATGGTGGTATGGTTGTACTGGGCGGCTTGATTGATGAAGATGTGCAAGAAAGTGTCTCTAAGGTGCCATTATTAGGTGATATTCCAGTACTTGGCCATTTATTCCGCTCAACCAGCACCAGTAAGCGTAAACGTAACCTGATTGTATTTATTCGTCCTACCATTGTTCGCGATGGCATCAGCATGAATAAATTAAGCCACTCAAAATATAACTTTATCCGTGGCGAACAACACAAACAAAAAGAAGATGGTATTGATTTAATGCCATTAGAAGATGCGCCAATTCTTCCAGAGTGGGATGATGCCTTAGTATTACCACCAACTTACGAAGAATATTTAAAACAACAAAACGCGAATGAGCGCAACGATGACTAATGCAATTTCTGAAATCAATGACGAGCTAGCATCAGACGTATCAGCTAATCATGATGAGCTGCTAACAAGTGATGATCTTGTTAGCTTGCCAACTAAGCGGTTGCCATTCTCGTATGCGCGTCGCACAGGTGTGCTGTTAGGTAAAGATCAAGACAACTGGACTGTTTATTACCGCGGTGAGTTGGATGTTAACGCTTTACTTGAGGTGCGTCGTATTGCGGGTCATGGTTTTTCGCTAGAACAATTACCTGATGATAAATTTGAGCTGTTGCTTGAGGCTTCTTATCAGCGTGATAGTTCTGAAACACAGCAAATGATGGAAGATATCGGCAACGAGGTTGATTTATTCTCGCTTGCAGATGAGTTACCGCAAACTGAAGATCTCCTTGCTGGTGATGATGATGCGCCAATCATCAAGCTGATAAACGCGATGCTCAGCGAAGCAATTAAAGAAGGTGCTTCAGATATTCATATCGAAACCTTTGAGCAAGAGCTGGTAATTCGCTTTAGGGTTGATGGCGTATTAAAAGAAGTTTTAAAGCCGAATCGTAAACTCGCTTCACTGTTGGTGTCGCGTATTAAGGTTATGGCGAAACTAGATATTGCTGAAAAGCGGATTCCGCAAGATGGCCGTATTAGTTTGCGTATTGCTGGTCGTGCCGTAGATGTGCGTGTATCGACTATGCCATCAAGCTTTGGTGAGCGTGTCGTGCTACGTCTACTTGATAAAAACAACGCACGCCTGAACCTAGAAGATTTAGGTATGACTGAGCGTAACCGTGAATTGTTTGCTGATTTAATCAGTAAGCCGCACGGTATTATCTTAGTAACCGGTCCTACGGGTTCTGGTAAAAGTACCACCTTGTATGCGGGTATGAGCCAAATCAACTCACGGGACCGTAATATTCTTACTGTTGAAGATCCAATTGAGTACGAGATCCCAGGCATTGGTCAAACTCAGGTTAATACCAAGGTAGATATGACCTTTGCCCGAGGCTTACGTGCCATCCTTCGTCAAGACCCTGACGTCGTAATGGTGGGTGAGATCCGTGACCTTGAAACAGCACAAATTGGTGTGCAAGCGTCATTAACCGGTCACTTGGTTATGTCAACACTGCATACTAATACAGCTGCTGGTGCTATCACGCGTATGGAAGATATGGGTGTAGAGCCTTTCTTACTGTCATCATCGTTACTCGGTGTATTGTCACAACGTCTTGTACGTACTTTATGTAATAGCTGTAAAGAAGGTCACATTGCTGATGAGCGCGAGTGTCAGTTATTAGGTGTCAATCCTGCTGAGCCGCCAACAATTTATCGTGCAGTTGGTTGTGAAGAGTGTAACTTTAATGGTTATCGCGGTCGTACTGGTATTCATGAGTTGCTGGTTGTTGATGAAACAATTCGCGAAATGATCCACAGCGGTAAAGGCGAACAAAGTGTTGAGAAGTACATTCGTAAACATAGCCCAAGTATTCGCCAAGATGGCTGTAATCGCGTACTTGCAGGTCGTACTACCTTAGAAGAAGTCTTGCGTGTAACACGTGAGGAAGGTTAATCATGGCAGCATTTGAATACCGTGCCCTCGACGGCAGAGGTAAAGAGAAAAAAGGCATTCTTGAAGCCGATACGGTAAAGCAAATCCGCCAAACTTTGCGCGATCAAGGTTTAATGCCTTTAGAGGTCGTTGCTGCTGCAGAAGGTGAAAAGCAAGCGACTGGGGCAAAGGGCTCATTATTTGGGAGTTTCTTTAAACCAAAAATTTCGACTTCAGATTTAGCACTAATCACTCGTCAGCTTGCAACCTTAATCCAGTCAGCATTACCTGTTGAAGGGGCTGTCATGGCGGTGGCTGAGCAATGTGAAAAGCCGCGTTTAAAGCGCATGCTTATGGCCGTGCGCTCAAAGGTTGTTGAAGGTTATACCTTAGCTGATGGCATGAGCGAGTTTCCGCATGTCTTTGATGATTTGTATCGTGCTATGGTGGCAGCTGGTGAAAAATCGGGTCACCTAGACCAAGTTTTAAATCGTTTAGCAGATTACACGGAACAACGTCAGCATATGCGTAGTCAAATCACACAGGCGATGGTGTATCCAACCATACTTGTGGTATTTGCTATTGCGATTGTCTCTGTATTATTAGGTACTGTGGTACCTAAAATCTTGAAGACCTTCGAAAAATCAAAACAAGTATTACCCTGGACGACTGAATGGGTAATGGCCGCCAGTAATTTTGTGCAAAACTACTGGTTTATTAGTTTAGTCATTATAACCGTGTTAGCTGTGGCCATTAAGCAAGCGCTTAAACAGCCGCATATTCGTTACTGGTATGACGAAAAAGTGCTGCATTTACCGGGCATTGGTAAGGTAGCTCGCGGTGTTAATACGGCGCGTTTTGCTCGAACTTTAAGTATTTTATCGTCAAGCTCAGTGCCGCTACTTGAAGGGATGCGTATCTCAGGTGGTGTACTGGCTAACGAAAAAATGAAAAAGTCAGTGCAAGATGCTGCAACACGTGTAAGTGAAGGGGCGAGCCTTCGTGCTTCACTTCAGCAAACCAAGCTTTTTCCACCTATGATGCTACACATGATAGCCAGTGGTGAAAAATCAGGTGAACTTGAGCAAATGCTGGAACGTGCTGCAAATAACCAAGATCGTGAGTTTGAGAGCATGGTAAACGTGTCTCTGAAACTATTAGAGCCCGCGATGATTGCTTCAATGGCGGTAATTGTATTGTTTATTGTTATGGCAATACTACAGCCGATTATGGCAATGAATAAGGCTGTAGGTCTTTAAATTAGGGAACACTAGAGCAATTAGCAGCTAACACTGCCGCTCTATAATAAATTTTTGAAGAAAGTTAGAGGTATTTTTGTGAACAAACAGTCAGGTTTCTCATTACTAGAAGTCATGGTAGTACTGGTTATTATCGGTATGATCATGTCAATTGTGGCGCCAAATATCATGGGTCAGCAAGAAGAAGCTGCAATCGATAAAGCACACTTAGATATTCAACAAATTGAAGATGCGTTAAGCCTATACAAGCTTAAAAACAAAGCGTATCCAACCACAGAACAAGGCTTAGAAGCGCTAGTAAATAAAACAAGCATTGAGCCAATTCCAAAGCGTTTTCCTGATGGCGGTTTCCTTGAGAAGTTACCAGAAGATCCATGGGGTAATCCTTACCAGCTAATCAGCCCAGGAGAAATCGGTAAAATTGATATCTTCTCAATGGGTCCTGATGGTGAAGCAGGTACTGATGATGACATCGGTAACTGGGATGAAGAAAAGTAATAATGCCTAAATTCAGCCAACTGAGCAAAGCTTATACACATCAAGGCTTACTATTATGGTAAGCCTTGGTCGTTTGCGTTTGGCTGGCCGTGCTAAGCACGCGAAAGGGTTTAGCCTCATCGAAATATTAATGGTGCTTGTGGTGATTGGTTTTGTCACCAAAATGGTTGCCTACAGTTTTGATGGTGGTGCTGAAGAAGAACTCGAAAAACAAGCGCTCAGATTACATACTACGATTAATATGGCGTCTGAGTTTGCGATTTTAAATCAGGTTGAGCTGGGCTTTCATCTTGACCAAGATACATTTGAATTTTTAGTTTTTGACGGTGATAAGTGGGTTACTTTTGACCGTGAAAAATTGTTTGCCCCAATTAAGGTTGATGAGCGCTTTGAACTCACTCTTAACCTTGATGATTTAGCCTGGGCACAAGATAACTTGCTAGAGCAGTCCAACTGGCGTGAATTAATGAGCGGTGGTGACGAAGACAGCTTACTTGAGCTGCAAAAGCTCAAAATACCGCAAGTCCTTATTTTATCTTCTGGCGAAGTCAGTGCGTTTCAATTGATTTACGAGCTTAAAGATGAGCGTGAACCACAGTATTTTATCGAAGGCGAATTTATGGCCCCGGTAAAGTTTCGTATGGAGCCTGAGTAATGAATAAGTCAGCAGGTTTTACCTTACTCGAAGTGATGGTTGCCTTGGCTATTTGTGCAATGGCCGGTATTGCCGCAATGCAGGCAACCGGTGAGCACATTAATCACCTATCGTCGATTGAAGAACAAACTTATGCTTCTTGGGTTGCCGAGAACGTAATGGTTGAGCAGCGCGCTAAAGGCGATAAATGGACAGGCAAAAGTGGCGTCAAAGGCACTGAAACACTCGCTGGTTTTGAATGGTACTGGCGTCAGGATGTGGTTCCTACTGCTGATAAAACCTTTGTAAAGGTCACCATTAACGTATTCGCCGATGAAAAGCTTGAATACCCAGTGTATGAGCTTTCTACTTATTTGAATAAAGGTGATAAGTAGTGAAGCAACGCGGTTTTACCTTACTTGAAGTAATTGTCGCCATGGGCATTTTAGCCTTTGTGGTGTTATCGACCCATCAAATACTGGATTCGACAACCAAAGCAAAAGAAGCCTCAGACGAAACGATTGCTGAGTTAAATGGTTATCAAACCTTATTTCGTTTGATGGACCAAGATTTTAGTCAAATGACTAAACGTCAGGTGCGTAACGAAGCCGGTGATTTTCAAGACACGTATGTTTTGGCTGGTCGTTATATTCTTGATAGCCAATACGATGGTATTGGCTTTGTTCGTGATGGTTGGATTAACCCAATTAATCTATTGCCGCGCTCTGAACTGCAAGCGGTTGGTTATCGCGTGATAGATGATAATCTTGAACGAGTGTATCGGGTGTATGTTGATCAACTAGATAACATGGAGCCGCGCTCACAAGTTATTTTAGAAGATATTGAAGATCTGAAATTTGAATTTTTAGATGACAAAGACGAGTGGCAAGAGCAGTGGCAAATTAAAGCGCTGCCAAAAGCGGTTGCAGTCACTATTCAAAAAATAGAACAGGAGCCAATTCGTCGCGTGTTTTTGGTGCCAGGTGAGGGCAAAGTAACTACTCAAACAAATAATAGTAATAACGGCGCTAATGGTAATAACAATAATAATAGCGGAACGGGTGGCTAGTCATGACTACAATGAATCGTTCCAAAGGTGCGGCGCTTGTTATTGTGCTATTTATTGTGGCGCTGGCTGCGATGTTAGCCGTTGAAATGAGTGCTAATTTAATGGTGCAAGTGCAGCGTAGTAGCAATATTCAAAACCATCAACAGGCTAAATGGTATGCCTTTGCAGCTGAAGAGCTCGCAATTAAAGCACTAAAACAAACTAAAAAAGATGATCCTGATAAAACGCATTTAGAGCAAATTTGGGCACAGCAGGGCGGGGTTCCTTATCCTGTTGATAATGGTACCTTAAGTGGCACGATTACTGATTTACAAGCATGTTTAAACTTAAATGCATTGCATGTAAAACCAGATCCGCAGACGGATCCAAATAATAAAACGAACCCAGCACATAAGGCATTGTTGGCATTATTAGAAAACATTGAGAATTTACCAACGGATGAATCAGAAGAAGCCATGGCCGATAGTGTGTTTGATTGGTTAGATGAAGATAGTATTACCTATCGCTCGGGTGCAGAAGAAGATGAGTATTTATCTCGACAATACCCATATATGACGGCAAATAGTTACTTTGCTTCGACCTCTGAACTTCGTTTGGTAAAAGGTTTTAACCCACTCGTTATGGAGAAACTCTTACCATTTGTGTGTGTTATTCCTGGCAGTGAGTTGCTGCAAATAAACGTTAATACACTACCTGCAGAAAGTGCGATTTTATTAAGCTCGCTTATTGATGGCTTAAGCCTTTCAGGCGCTGAAGCGGTATTATCATCACGTCCTCAAGATGGGTATGATGATTTAGAAGCTTTTTTTGAAGAGGTTAACCAACAAGGCGCACAAAACGTGAAAGCCGTTGAAAATCTATTCAGTATCAACAGTGAATATTTTAAACTACAAACGCAGGCTGAATTTGCAGAGCTGCGTTTTTCGATGACCACCTTACTCCATGCCACTAATGGTACAGTAACGATACTGGCGCGAAAATTTGGAGGCGTACAGTGACAGAGATATTGTTGATCCGTACGGGTCAAACGTTAAAAGACAGCCTTAACTGGCTAATTTACTCACCAATAGAACAAGAAATAATTGCCAGCGGTGAAATTGCCAATGCAACACAACTTGGTGAGCTAACAGAAAAAGCACAATCACGGGAAGTAGTCGCACTTTTACCAAGCGATCAGGTACAACTTAAAACAGTTACCCTACCAACTAAGTGGAACCGTAAGTTAGAGCAAGCACTTCCTTACATGCTAGAAGAAGAAATAGCCTGTGATGTTGATGACTTATTCATAGCGATTGCTGAGCCAACACTTGTTGATGAAAAGCACGCTATTAACATCGCGATGACCGATCGTGAATGGTTTGAGCAATGGCTAGCAGAGTTTAATGAGCATGGCATCGAAGTATATAAAATACTGCCGGATGCTTTATTGTTACCTGATGTTGATGACAACACTCAGTTACGCGCTATTGAGCTTAATGGCCAGTGGCTATGTAAACAGGGTAACTGGCATATTGCCGCTGTAGAGCGGAACTGGCTTGCTGGCTATTTAACAGCATTAGGTAACCCTGATGTTGCACACTTTAGCCCTGCAACGGCTTTTCCTGATACAGTTAACCTTAGTGCTCAAACGCAGCAATACGATTTACCTTTAGCCTTATTCGCTAAGCAGTTACCTGAAGTGAAATTCAACCTTCGCCAAGGTGTTTATCAGCTTAAGAAAAAATCAGCGATTTGGTGGGGCTATTGGCAAAAAGCAGCTATTGCAGCAGGTGTTGCACTAGTTTGCAGTGTGGGTGTTAAGTCGCTTGAGCTTTATAAGTTAAATAACCAGCTTGAAGCCGCAAAAGCAGAAGTGGTTGCTAATTATCAGCGTGCTTTTCCAAATAAAAAAGTGCGACCTCAGCTTATCCGTAGTCAAATTCGCAGCGAACTTGCATTGATAGAAGGTGGCAGCACTGCTGGCTTCTTAGATTTGACTAACGATCTTGTCTCGATTTTTAGTGAAGTAAACGACTTCACACCAGAAACGCTTCGCTATGATCAAGGTCGTAACGAATTACGTATTCGCGCGCGCGGCAAAGATTTCCAGTCATTTAGTAAAGTAAAAGCAATTTTAGAACAGCGTGGCTTAACCGTAGATCAAGGCTCGCTGAACAATGATGGTGATTATGTCGTTGGTGAAATTAAGTTACGAGGTGCGGCATGAAAAACCAAATAATCAATTATTGGCGCTCGTTAAAAGAACAAGAGCAGCAACTTGTAATGGTTGCAGGTGGTGTGTTTGTTATTTTTGTGCTGGTTATGGGGGTCTTTCGTCCACTTAACGCTGCTATCGAAAAAGCAGAGCAAGACACAATAAAACAGCAAGAGCTGTTGGCGTGGGTTGATGAAAGTATTGTTAAACTTAAAGCGAGTGGTAATGCACGTAATACGAGCAGCCGTAGCTTAAGCCAAATCGTTAATAGCACCCGTAATCGTTATCAAATTATCATTAGCAAAATGCAGCCAAATGACAATTCACTTCGTTTAACCATTGACTCTGTTGAGTTTAATAACCTTGTTGAATGGTTAGATGAACTGGTTAATTCACATGGTGTGCTAATCGAGAATTTAGATTTAAGTAAAGATGACAAATCAGGCTTTGTGCGTGTAAGTCGTTTGGTACTAGAGAAGTAAACGATGAAAAGAGTTATTTTATTAATCACAGTGTTTGTGATGTGTTTTTTGGTGTTTACGCTGGTAAAAACACCCGCTGCCGTTGCACTTGATTTAGCCAAGCCACATTTACCAAAGCAATTACAATTAGGTAAAGCCAGTGGCACGCTATGGGACGGGCGCATTATGCAGGTACGTTTTGATGGTGAGCAATTAAACAATGTGCGTTGGCAATTGTCGGGGTGGTCACTGTTTACAGGTAAATTAGTGGGTACGGTACGTTTTGGTGATCCTCGTGATAAAGCGGATATTTCAGGCCATGCTGATTTTTCTTACGGTTTATTTAACCAAGCGGTTACTGTGAAAAAGACCACTTTACGCTTAACAGTTGAACGTGCCATGCAACGTTTACAACTACCTTTGCCGATTAGTGCGCAAGGTCGTGTGATTGTAGATTTAGATGAGTACAGTTCAGGCGAGCCTTATTGTGAAAGTCTAAGCGGCGAAATTGCGAGCCCGAACATTGATGTGAAAGGAATGAATAACTGGTTTAGCATTGGTCCTTTAAGTGGCCGTTTAAGCTGTAAATCCGGTGATGTAGCAGTACTTGTAGACCCTGAAAACCGTTTAGGGCTTGAAGCTGATGCAGTATTAAAAGCGAACCTAGACTTTAAAGTAGCTGGTTATATTAAGCCTGAAGCAAGCTTACCGAAAGAAGTGCATGATGCTGCGAAGTTTCTTGGTCGTCCTGATAACGAAGGTCGTTATCCGCTTAACTTTTAAATTGGATTAATTGAATAGTATGCAATTACCTGAGTTTTCAAAGCAGCAAAGCGAGCTTTTAAGTCAGTTTTTAGCGCAGCATCAAGATGCGCTTAGCTTGGCGCAAACCCAAGGTTATTTATTTGCGGTGATCTGTGCTCCTGAGCCGCTTGATGTTCACCAGTGGTTAGAAGAAGTTGCACCTGGTTCTGATGGGCAAATGGATGAGCAAGTGCTGTTTGCATTTATGGCTTTATATCAACAGATCAGCGAACAAGTATTCGAGACGGGTTTTGCATTACCTGTGAGCCTACAGCTGAGCTCGCAAGGGCAACAATACCTAGATATTCAAGAATGTCAGCATTGGAGCCAAGGTTTTATGCATGGTGCGCAAGGTTACGTTAACAAGCTATTAAGCGCGCCACAGTTAGCTGATGAGTTAAAAGAAGCCTTGGCTACAGCTCTGCAAAGCTTAGGCTTTTTTACCCTTGAAGCGAGTGAAATTGCAGCCCTTGCAACTGATAATGGTTTATCAGAAGGGCAACTATGCCAGCAGCAATATGAAGTAATGAATGAATTCGCCGCTGGCTTTGCAGAGTTAATTGAAGTCGTTGCTGTAAATAGCCAACTATATAATGATGAGAGCTGGAACTAACCCAGCTCGAGTAGGATGTTTGTGCAACCTTTGGCACAGCATACAACGCCTTTACCTGGCTGATCAGTTTTCAAATCTAAGGTGAGGGCGCCTTTACACTCTTCGCAGTATAAGGTTTGACCCTTGCCCAGCTTCTTTAGCATATTACGTTGTTTAGCAAACGAGTCGCTGGTTTTTTTGTTTAAAGCAGAAAAGTCCATTACTTGTTTAGCCTTTCTTCAAGCGCATTCGAAACAATACTACAAACACGATTCAAGCGTTCGCCATAAAAGTACAAGTTAATATCTTTTTCACGGCAATAATGAAGGTGAAAGAGTTGTAGTTTATCGTCGGTAGTGAATGTGTCTTCAATATACTCAAGCTCTGAGTTTGATAAATTAAGTTGTGACTTAATATTATTTTTAGCCATATTAGCGGCAGGACTTCGGTTTACCTTACTAGCATCAGAAATCATACCGACTCCCTCACCTAGTAACCTGTCCCTAGGTTCTTTGATCAAAGGATGATCAATTGTGAAAAGTGCTAAAATTATAAGCACTAAGATGAGAAATTTTTTCATAGTCCAATAAACTTTGATCTAAATGAATAGGTGGTAGCTGCAAGTTTAATAAAATGGTTGTTTTAAAAGCAAGCAGATACGATTAAATAGTTAAAAGTTCGTATATGAAATCTAACCCTGAAATTTTCCATAGATTGAGTATAATGCAATATATAGATTTAAAGTTTCAGAAATCTTTGAACGTAATGAGATGTATTCTGATTTGCTTATTGGCACAGAAACCTCTTACTGCAAACATATGTTTGAGTATTATTTCCTAGTGGCGTTGAGGAATTTTAATGGATAATCAGATTAAGGTTAAAAATATCCCAACGGAAGTAAAAATCCAGAAACCGGAAAACGCTTCCCTCGATGATAGATTTAATCCACGTAACCGTATTTATGTTCGAGCTGTAACGGGTTTACACCAACTGTTGAGACAACGAATTGGTTTTATCGGCATGCTTGCGTTCATGCTACTACCTTGGATCAACTTCCATGGCCAGCAAGCTGTACTGTTCGATTTGGTAGGGCAAAAGTTTAACATTTTTGGATTAACCCTCTGGCCACAAGATCTGACTATCCTTGCTTTCATTTTAATGTTGGCGGCGTTTGCGTTGTTCTTAGTAACTACTTTCTATGGACGGGTTTGGTGTGGTTATACTTGCCCACAAACTGTTTGGACTTTCATTTTTATTTGGTTTGAAGAAAAGTTTGAAGGTACAGCTAATCAGCGAAAGAAACTAGATCAACGCCCGATGGACTTTGATAAGTTTTGGCGAAAAAGCGCCAAGCACGGTAGCTGGTGGTTATTCTCACTTTATACAGCATTTACTTTTGTTGGTTATTTTACGCCTATCCGCCAGTTGCTACCTGATCTTTTTACCCTTGATGCAACAGCGTATTCGTATATTTGTTTAGCCGTATTTGCAGTCTGTACTTATGGTAATGCGGGTTGGATGCGCGAGATTATGTGCTTGCACATTTGCCCTTATTCTCGCTTTCAATCAGCTATGTTCGATAAAGACACCTTTACCGTGAGCTATGATGAGGCACGTGGTGAGAGCCGCGGCCCACGTTCACGCAAGCAAGATCCAAAAGAGCTTGGCTTAGGTGATTGTATCGACTGTAACTTATGTGTGCAGGTGTGCCCAACGGGGATCGATATTCGTAACGGCTTACAATATGAGTGTATTAACTGTGGTGCATGTATCGATGCGTGTGATGGGGTGATGGATAAAATGAATTACCCACGCGGACTTATTTCCTACACCACAGAACGCAACTTAGAAACGCCAGACAACAAAACACACGCACTGCGCCCTAAGTTAATTGGTTATTTAGTTATCTTAGTGGTGTTAACAGGGGCGCTGGTGGCAAATATTGCGATGCGTAAACCGATGGAGTTGGATATCATCCGTGACCGTAATCAGCTATACCGTGTTGACTTTAATGGCCTAGTTGAAAACACCTATACACTAAAAGTAATTAACAAAGCTCAGCATCAGCAAACCTTTAATATTCGTGTTGAAGGGCTTGATAACTTTGAGTACATTGGCAAACAAACTTTCACAGTACCTTCTGGCGAGTCTTATAACGTGCCACTGTCATTGGTTGTTGATCCTTATGATTTGAAAAAGCCCATGACGAAGTTTGAGTTCGTACTTTCTGTCGATGGTGAGCCTGATGTGCAGATTTCACAGCCGAGTAACTTCTTTAAGGCGCGATAATTAAGTACACTGAGCGAATGAATAAAAAGCGGGATTTTCCCGCTTTTTTTATATGATGAGGCATTATGAGTAAATTTAGTTTTGTAGACCTTACACCCGATTCAATTTTAGATGCGGTTGAAAGTATCGGTGTTTATGCTGAATCAGGGCTGCTGGCATTAAATAGCTACGAGAACCGTGTTTATCAATTTAAAGCAGAAGATGGCCATCGTTATGTTGTTAAGTTTTACCGTCCAGAGCGCTGGAGTAAGGCGCAAATCTTAGAAGAGCATGCATTTGCATTTGAACTCGCTGAGGCCGAAGTGCCGGTTGTTGCGCCTGTTATTATCGAAGGGCAAAGCTTATTTGAGCATGATGGTTATTTGTTTACGTTATTCCCAAGTGTGGGCGGGCGTATTTTTGAAGTTGATAATTTAGATCAACTCGATGTACTTGGCCGCTTAATTGGGCGAATGCACCAAGTAGCAAAAGCAAAGCCATTTGAACATAGACCTGTGATCAGCTGTGAAGAATATCTTAAGACAGCTAAAGTTCAGTTACAGGCAAGTAACTTGGTGCCAATGGCATTAGAGAACGCCTTTTATACTATTTTAGATTTGGTGATCAAAGAAACCACACAGCAGTATAAAAATGTTGAAACTATTCGTCTGCACGGTGACTGTCATGCTGGCAATATACTGTGGTCTGGTGATGCATTAATGTTTGTTGATTTAGACGACAGTCGACAAGGGCCTGCAATTCAAGATCTTTGGATGATGCTCAGTGGCGATCGTAACAATCAACTGTTACAGTTAGACACTTTAGTCGCAGCGTACGAAGAATTTAGCGATTTTGATCACAGCCAATTAAAGCTGATTGAACCACTTAGAGCGATGCGAATGGTGCATTACATGGGCTGGTTGGCGAAAAGGTGGGATGATCCTGCGTTCCCGCGGAACTTTTCATGGTTTGCTGAAGACAAATACTGGGAGCAGCAAATACTAGCGTTAAAAGAACAGCTTGCAGCGCTACAAGAAGCACCATTAAAATTATTACCATAAATTTTTAAAGTTAATAAAGTCGAGAGAACAATGTTTAAAAAATTAAAGTTAAGTCTACTCATTTTATGTTTACCTTTTGCGGCCTTTGCTGCTGATTTTGAAGCAGGTAATCAATACGAAGTATTAAAAGTTGAGAAAAGTGCAACACCTCAAGTAACCGAGTTCTTTTCATTTTATTGCCCACACTGTTTTCAGTTTGAACCAGTTGCAAAAGCATTAACGGCAAGTCTTCCTGAAGGGACTGAATTTGTAAAAAGTCATGTTAACTTTTTAGGCGGTGTGTCTAAGCAAACTCAAAGTAACTTAAGCTATGCCTACTTAATTGCTAAGCAACATGGCAAAGCAGAACAAGTAGCTGATCAAATCTTTAACAGCATCCATAGACAACGTGCCTTACTTAAAGACATGAAAGACGTTAAAGCACTACTTGCAACTAATGGTATTAGTAATGAAGTGTTTGATGCTGAAATTGCAAGCATGCCAGTGATTAGCGCTGAAAAAGCGATGCAAGATAAGCAGCAAAAATATTCAGACATGGGCGCCTTAACAGGTGTACCAACTTTTATCGTCAATGATAAATACAAAATTAATTTAAATACCATCAAAAGCCAGCAGATGCTTGATGAATTAGTCGAATTTTTATTAAAACAATAATTTTGGAGTAAAGAAGTAATGATCAAGTTAGTAAAAGCTGTATTAATGGCTGCCACGCTAGGTTTAGCGGCAAATGCCTCAGCTGCTCAATATGAAGAAGGTAAGCATTATGAAACGATTGATGCACGCGCTTCTAAAAAGCCAGAAGTAAAAGAGTTCTTCTCATTCTACTGCCCACACTGTAATAACTTCGAGCCAGTTGTGAAAGAGCTTAAAACACTTCTTAAAGATGGCGTTAAATTCAAAAAGAGCCATGTTGATTTTTCAGGTCCTCGTGACCCAGAAATTCAAACCATCTTAGCGCAAGGTTATGCGACGGCTAATGTGTTACCACAGAAAGACGCGTTAGTAGCCGCTGTGTTTAATCATATTCACGGTAAGCGTGCTCGTATTAACGAACTAGCTGATATGAAAGACATCTTTGTTTCACAAGGTGTATCGGCTGAAGATTTTGATAAGTACTACAACAGCTTTTCTGTACGTACTATGGCGTCTAAAATGAAACGCGACCAAGAATACTACCAACAAAAAGGTGCTTTAAAAGGCGTTCCAACTTTTATTGTTAATGGTAAATATCGCTTAATCTTAGGTGCGGACTCAGGCATCAGTGATGCAAAGAGCATGGCAGATTTAATTAACTACCTAGCTGATAAATAAGCTAATTAGTTAAATTTAATTCAAAGCTCCGTTCGCGGAGCTTTTTTATTGGTAAAGCAAATGCAAAAACTATTAGTTTCAAGCTGTTTGTTAGGAAACCCTGTTCGTTATGACGGGCAATCGCAAAACTTACTCCATCCTGGTTTAGAAACTCTTAAACAGCAAGAAAGGCTCGTTGCATTCTGCCCTGAAGTAGCTGGTGGCTTACCTACACCAAGGCCGCCTGCAGAAATCAAAGTGGGTAGAGTACTTACCAAAGATGCGCAAGATGTCACAGTGCAGTTTGCTTATGGCGCAGAACAAGCACTTAAACTTTGCAAAAAACAGGGCATTCGCTATGCGTTGTTAAAAGAATCAAGCCCGTCATGTGGTCGCAATACTATTTACGATGGTAGTCATTCAGGAAAGAAAATTTCAGGAATGGGGTTAACTGCAAAGCTGTTAACTGACAATGGTATAGCTGTATTCAGCGAGCAGCAGTTGCCAGCGCTATTTGCTGCGCTGGCAGAGTGATTTTATTTACGTTGTAAAAACACACCTGATTCAATGTGATGGGTGTAAGGGAATTGATCAAAAATTGCAAAACGTTTTACTTCATGGGTTTTGCATAAGTGATCAAGGTCACGTTCTAGGGTATCGGGATTACACGAGATATAAATAATGTTGTCGTAGTTCGCAACTAGGTCACAAGTTAGCGTGTCCATTCCAGCACGTGGTGGATCCACCAAGATTGTTTGGCAGTTATAGCTTTTCAGGTCTATGCCATCTAAACGAGAGAAGGTACGTTCGCCTTTCATTGCTTGAGTGAACTCTTCACTCGACATACGAATGATATCTAAGTTCTCAACCTTGTTTTGTGCAATATTGTATTGTGCTGAGTAAACCGATGATTTTGATATCTCAGTGGCTAATACCCGGTCGAATGAACCCGCAAGAGCAATCGAAAAGTTACCATTTCCACAATATAACTCCAGTAAGTCATTATTGAGGGGTTGGCAAAGCGCTTGTGCCCACTCTAGCATCTTGATGTTTACTTTCGCATTCGGTTGCGTAAAGCTATTTTCGACTTGCTGATAAATAAGCTCTTTACCGTTTACGTTTAAACGCTCGATAACATAGTCATTACCAATCACTTCTTTTTGCTTACGAGCACGGCCAATAAAATCAATCTTAAACTGTGTGCTCAGTTTTGCTTTAAGCTCTTTAATTGCTTGTAGCCACTGCTCATCTAGTTGTTTGTGATACAACAAGCTAACAAGGATCTCGCCACTTAAGCTTGAAAGGTAATCGATTTGAAACAGCTTACGGCGCAGAACTTCATTGTCTTTTAAGTTTTCGATCATCGCTTGCATCACTTCACCCACTAAAGGTGCTGCAGGGTCAAACTCATCTACGCGGATCTTTTCTTTAGTTTGTTGATCAAACATGATGTGAAACAGGTCTTCACCTTCATGCCAAACACGAAACTCTGCACGTTGGCGGTAATGAATAGGATCAGAGCCGAACACTTCTAATTTTTCGACCCCAAAACGTCGAAACTGTGAGGTGATGCGCTGCTCTTTCTCACTCAATTGTGCATCATATTGAGTTGTATCAATTTTTATAACCGCCATGGCTGATTACCTTTTATCTCTTAGCTTTATAACGGCGCTATTGTAGGGAGCGCTGAGGATTTGTCTAGTTTTGTTATTTATTTTAGTGTCGTTTTTTTATACAAAAAACTTAAGTTCTTTGGTTTTTGGCCGATAATGAGTTAACCATAACATGGAGTCGGATCATGAAAATTGGCAACCTAGGCTATATGCCTAATACAAATGTGAATAAATACAATGGTAAACAGGCTCTGCAGCAGCCTACCATTCAAAATCGTCAAGATAGTTATCAACAACGCGGTCGTGAGCTCGCGGCAAAAGTTCTTGATGATAAACTTGCTGAGGCACTTGGTTTACCTAAAGCCGAAGAGAAAAAAGATAAACCGCTGTTCGACTTTGAAGAGATCGTGAAAAACGTACTCGACTTTGTTGGCGGTGCACTTCGTAAAGCAAAAGCCGATGGTGCTGATGATGAAAAACTCAAAGGCATGCTAGGTGATGCACGTAAAGGTGTGCAAATGGGCATCGACGATGCGTATGATGAGCTTAAAGAGTCAGGTATTCTTAACGATGACATCGAAGAGGGTATCGAAAAGTCTAAAGAAGGTATCTTTAAAGGTATTGATGAATTAGAAGAAGACTTGTTCAATCCTAAACCTAATGCGGTTTCAGTTAGCCAAGCTCAATACATCAGCTTAAGTAATAACGCGGAGTACACTTTCACCACCGCTGAAGGTGACGAAGTAAGTATTAGCTTTGCTGATGCATACGAAAGTAAGTCTGCAAGCAGTTATAGCAAAAATGGCGACAACGAAGCCTTTGTCAGTGAGTCTTCGCAATCACGTGATTTATCATTCTCGATGTCAGTCAATGGTGATTTAAATGAGCAAGAGCAGCAAGCTATCAACGAATTGATGGAAGATTTACAGAGTGTTAGCGAAACATTCTTCTCTGGTTCATTAGAAGAAGCCTTTGAACAAGCTAAAGAGCTGAACTTAGGTAACGAGCAACTAGTCGGCTTTACCATGGATCTAAAACAAACCAAAACAGTAGCCGCTATCAAAGGGTATGAAGAATATAAACCTGCTCCTGAAAAAGAAGTTGCTGAGAAAATAGCGCCATTTAATGACGATTTGAAACAGGCGTTTAATAAAGCGGGCGATATTGGTTTGCAAAATGAACTGGCTGGCATCTTACAATGGTTAAACCAAGATAAAGAAGAAGTCAGTAAGCTGGTGGATTATACCAAAGCAATGTTCGAACAAATGAATAAGCTACGCTCGGCAACAGAAGAAGAGGCTTAGTCCTTTCTTTCTTTTTATAAAGCTGCATGGCAAACTGCTGACCTTTGATGATCCGAGGTAAGCAGTTTGTCAGTTCATATAATGGTGTTTGATTCTGGTATAGGTGGAACAACCGTACTTGAGCAGATCCAAGTATTGATCCCAGATGCTGATTATAGTTATTTTATGGACAATGCTTTATTGCCCTATGGCGCGCAAAGTCAGCAAACGATCATAGCCCGCCTTTTAGCGCTACTACAGTTTATCGAGACAGCAAACTTACAGGTTGATATTCTAGTTATTGCGTGTAATACCGCCTCTACCTCTGCCTTAGATACTATTCGTCAGCACACAAGTATAGAAGTTGTCGGGGTAGTACCTGCAATAAAACCTGCTTGCGCTATAAGTAACAGCAAACATATTGGTTTACTGGCAACACCATCAACCATCAAGAGTCGCTATACTGCAAATTTAATTAGTACTCATAGCCAAGACACACAAGTCAGCTTATATGGCTCAACTGAGCTGGTAGAAATTGCAGAAACACTATTTCATACGCAGAAAATCAATAAAGCAAAGCTTGAGAAAGTATTGAGTAATTTAGCGATAGCAGAAGATATAGATGTACTGGTACTTGGCTGTACACACTTTCCATTACTAGCCAGCGCGATTAGTGACTACTATAAACAACAGATCTTCCTTATTGACTCAGGCAAAGCGATTGCTAAGCGCGTTGAAAGTTTAATTGCTCTACGAGGCTTTACTCTTACTACAGATAAAAAAAAGCCGCTGCACTATTATGCAACGGCTCCTATTGGTCATTCGCAATTAAGCGTTGAGCTTATTACGCTGACTGATCAGATCCCTCACGAAAGCTGTTAGCTTCGTTCTCTTGTTTTTGTTTTGCTTCACGCACTTTTAAAGTACGTTGTTGGAATTCGCTATCATTTAATTGATTGATTGCTTTATCTGCATCAGCTTCAGCCATTTCAACAAAACCAAAGCCACGACGTTTACCTGTATTTTTATCTTTTAATAAACGTACATTGAAAACTTTGCCTTGTTCTTCGAATAAAGCACGAACAACACCTTCATTAGCACGATAAGGTAGGTTGCCAACATAAAGTGTTTTTGTTTTTACTTCGGCCTCCTCACTTGACGCTGATGAAAGTGCTGTAATAACCAAAGCACCAATTAATAAGCCTGCACCAAATAGCAATGCTGGGTCTAAAGCTAAGCTTGCAAGTGCGAACTTAACAACCACAAAACCTAAAACAGCAAGAATAACGGAGAAAAGAAAAGATTTTTGATCGGGTAATTTCATTTTGATCTACCAATAAACAAGAAATAAACATTAATTTAACATTGTGAACTTGCTATCTTAACGAGTTAAATGAACATAGCAATGAAATTTGCATTAAATTATGAATATTGGCTTAAAAAACAGCCATAATAGCGACCGTTTTTGCTGTTTTCGGTAAATTTAGTTCGCTTTTTGAGCGAACAGTAAAAAGATCGAAAAAAAGTGTTGATCTGTTTTTGGATCTCCCTATAATGCGACCCCACTGACACGGCGGGCAGCAACGAAAGACGCTGAACAACGTAGCAGAGAGTTAAGTG
>NZ_JANHZR010000019.1:0-11399 GCF_041414715.1 Pseudoalteromonas sp. DY56-GL22
GCTATGTGAAAGTAGGTCATCGCCAGGCTCCAAATAAGAGAAAGCCCGATTCGAAAGAGTCGGGCTTTTTTGCGTTTTGAGCTGTCAGCTTTCAGCCGTCAGACTTCAGTTGAACTGCGGGGTTGCCCTGTACAAAGTCACCCTCAGCAACAAAACCCCGTAGGCACTTCAGTGCCGAATCTAGACCATAACAAACACATTCATGGCTGAAGCCATTCCTAAAAGTACACTTTGTCTAGAACCTAGAACCTCCGGCAGAGGGAGACGCAGCCCCAAACACCCACACCGGGCGGCTGAACGCTGAGGGCTGAAAGCTGATAGCTCTGCGATGTGTTGGGTTTCGCTCCGCTCTACCCAACCTACGCCAGAACTTAACACTTTACTCTTTCTAACTCGCTAATTAGCGACTAAAAAAGCCCATACTCTTCGGTTTCTTCTGCTTCGTGGCGCATGAGGTGTTCTGGGCGGAAGATGGCGCTTGGGTCTAATAGTAAGCTGTGTTTATGCTTCATTTTAATTAGCCCGCGCATCATGTTTTTAGTTTGTGGGTCAACATCAAAACCAACAGAGGTAAGCTGCTCTAAAGGTTTGATATCTTCTTTCTTAACATTAATATTGTCTTCGACTTTATCGACCAGAAGCCCTATATGAGGTGTTACACCGTCTTTAGTTGTAAAAATGATGATTGGCTTGTAATCAAGGCTTATCTGCTCTCGGGCCGATTCAAACAACCGGTTTAGCTGATTAAGAGTTTGTCGTTTTTTTTCTTCAAATAAAATAATTACAGAATCTTTTGACTGTGTTTTCCGTACTTCTAGAAGTTCGCTAGCCATAACATGTAGTGCATGGTAGGGCTTTTCAAGTTTGGCAACAATGCTCTTAAGATCTTCATTATCAGTCTCGAAATCTTTGTACCAGGGACTAAATGAGGACTTACTTGGATCTAGCGAATTTGTGAAGGATGTTCCAGTAGATAGGTTGTTTTCTAATACATTAAGCCATTCTAAGTGCTCTTTTTCTCTTTCAACTAATAATTCTGAAAGCGCGGCATTTACTTCGTATGTTGACCTGTTATTTAAAACTACCCCCAAATCAAATATGGGGGTCGGCGTGTCCATATAATCTTTGACCCCGATAAAGCTCTTATTTTCATTGGGCAATGACGTTAAATTACCCTCATAACGTTCAGTTAGAAGAATATCAAGAATTTTTAATGAAATGGTCTTGTGCCCAACTCGGAAATTAATCAGATCCATATTTCCCTCAAAGCCTTGTTAAGTCTTTATAGCATAGAACATTATTATGTTTTTAGTGATGGATTTACAAAATTACTTTTTGAAATAGGAGCGGTAGATTCTTTTATTATTTCCAGCACTATGACTATTAAATAAATCAGCGAATTCAGATGTGTCAGTGAAGAGGTGAGTTAGCTCGGTCAGCAGACATTGATTGTTTAGAGGCGTTGGGCATTTTTGGGCAGCGCTAACCAATGCTACGGCATTCAAATAACCTTCAAATATAATTCTATTCGCACTCGTGTGATAAGGCTCGATATCTTCAATAAACTGCTTACACCAAGGGTTTTTACAGTTATTAGGGTCGGGTACCACTTCAGTGACCATAATGTTGGCGGGCTGTTTCACTCGCTGATATAAATCATGGCTCGAAACGAAAGACACCGAAGTATAGTCTGGGTTGAAGTTTTGTTTGTTTGCTGCATTAATGAATTCAGCGAGAGGCTCGTAAGTGCCGACTAAACAAATTGCGGTTGCTTTACTTTCTTTTAGAAGCGCTAAAGCTTTTGAAATATCATCACTATTGCGCTTAAACCGAGCGACTTCTACAGGTTTAATACCATGTATTTTTAATGCATTAACAAGGTTGTTTTCTACCATATAGCCAAACTCATCGGCTTGGATCATCAAGCCAATTTTTTCATGCTTACGCTCTTTCACGAAATAATTAATTTGCTCTATGGCTTCATCTTGGTAGCTCGCACGAAGATTAAATACATTTGGCATTGAGCTATTATGTAAAAAATCAGCGCCTGTAAATGGCATTAGAAATGGAATGCGGTGCCTATCCAGAATAGGTTTAATTGCATGGGCTGTTGGTGTGCCCATAGAGCCAAAAATTGCATGGATCTTTTGATCAAATAAAAACTCGCGAGTATTCACTACGGTATTTTTTGGCTCATAACCATCATCAGCTAAAATCAGATCGATACTTTGCCCATTAATACCGTTTTCTTTGTTGATTTTATTAAAGTAAATATTACTGCCAAGCGCCAGTTGTTCGCCTATTTGCTTTGCGGGTCCAGTGAGCGCAGTGGACATGCCGAGTTTAATGGTAGGCTGTGCGTGTTCAGCTAAAGCTATCTGAGGTAGTAGCAAGGTACAAATACATAAACACTTAATGGCTGTGATTTTGAAGTGATTTATAGTGAGCATACCAACCTTGCACTGCAGTTTTGAACTGTGACTCTAAGTCTTTTTTACCTGTAAAACCGGCTTCTTCGATTAAGCTATTTACAGAGGTTTGCTGTAATACTAGTCGAATAAGGATGAACTTTGTATGTTCATCTAATAAATTTAGACTAATTGGTGTGCTCCAAAGTATTTGCCATAGCAATGGCTGTACTTGGAAGAGGTTAATATCACCAGTTAACAGCCGCTCAGCTCTTGCATCTAAGGCAGAAGATAGATCACTTTTTGGTAAGCCTTTGAATAGCTCTGCAATAAGCTGCCAAGGAAGTGAGTTAAAGTGATCAAGGAGTTGCAAAGAGAAATCTTGCTTAAACTCTTCTATTAACAGTGCTGCGCTATCTGTCGTTTGCTTATCTAATGCTTTAACCACTAAGGCAGCATGTTCTGCCGTTGCTTTGTCATGACTAAATCCAAGCTTAACAACGTTGAAGCCATTACTTTGCCAAAACTTAATTAATGTCGCATTTGCGCCAAAGCTAGCACCAAAATAACTACAATTGCTTAATTGGCTTTCGCAGTGGTTTAACAGGGCTGAGCCTATACCTTGCTGATGACATTCAGGTGCAACAGCTATTCTCACGACTCTCGCTGAGTGTTTACACAAATCTTCTGTTTTTCGGCTTAATTGAGTCAGAGTTTGCGCCATTAAATGACCATGTGGCCGACGCTTTCCTCTTATAACCTGCTCTGCAATCTCAGGCGTTAAGCCACCCTCAATAGCAATTAAGCAAACGGCTTTTAATGCATTTTCTTGTTTGCAGATAGATAGCTGTAGCTCTGGGGCATCAAGCAATTGGCGTAAGTCGTTTACCGTGGTTTGATAATGAGCCAACGCCAATAGCGCCATAATTTGGCTAAGCAACTGCTCATCATCAATGAGTTGCTCTTTGCTTATGCTTTCGAATTGATATGACTCTTTACTCTGCGTTTCTAGGTATTTTGCATCAAGTAATAGTAGTTCACGTAGGCTATTTTCTAGGGGGTCATACTTGGCGAAACGAACAGGTTCATCCAAAGTAATTGCCTTTAGCGATTTAAATTGGCTACGTAAGTAATGTAAAAAACGTAACGTGTAACCACGCCCATTTCCTTCATAACCAACCATAGTGCTGGCAAATACGATCCGTGGATAACTTTTTAGGATCTGCAATAGCATAGGAACCGGAATCGCTGCTGCTTCGTCGACAAATAACAGATCGCAATCAGGTTTTTCATGTAGCAGTGTATCTGGCGCAATATAGCTAAGGTTAGCTAGTTGCTTACAGTTTTGCTCTTTGCTAACACCAAGCTCAGCGGCTAAATGCTTAAAGCTTGTTTGTACGGCTTTGGCTTGGGTGGCGCAAATTAGGATTCTTTTATCTTGAAGATTTGCTGCTGCAAGCCCTAAAGCGGCTGACTTACCACGACCTCGGTCTGCACTGATCACAAAAGGACGATTAGCGCGCCCTGTTGCGGTTTTAATAATTTGCTCAACACATGCTTGTTGTTGCTGATAATTTATCTCAGCAGTTGCTGGCGAAATAGATTGGTAAGCAGGAGGCGAGTGCTTAGTAAAATAATGTGGCTGCAATTTTAGCTTGGCGAAAAAGCGCTGATTAAAAAAGCTGTGTTTAATTGCTTCGCCATAAGAGGTAATACTTGTGAGTGCTGGGTCTTGCCAGTTATTATCATCGGGCAGCAGTAATATAAGTACACCACCAGCTTTTACGGTACCGGCAAGCGCGGCTAGTTTATCGGCATATAAACCGCTAAAACCATCAAAAATTGCGTGTTGAAACTCTTGACCAAGAATCTGGTGAGCATGTTTTGGGAACTCACTATTTGCTAATAATGAGCTGCTACTGAAAACATAGGTATTTTTTAGCGCTAATTGGTTTGCAAACTGATAGCACCAAGTTTCGCTGCCTTGCACAATGACAAGCTGGCGATGCTTTGCAATCACCAGCTCATTACATAGCGCTGTTATATACTCATTATAAGGCTTGAAGTCTTGCATACTGTGTTACAAGCCATTTACTGCCTAGATCATCAAAGTTCACTTGAATACGTGACTGTGCGCCGCTGCCTTCGTAATTGAGTACGGTTCCTGCACCGAACTTAGCGTGTAATACGCGCTGTCCTAAGTTAAAGCCGCTATCTTCAAATGCGGCATGTGTTACTGATGGACTAAAACGACCTGCCGCAGGTGGCCTTGAAACCTGTGTTTTAATACGAATTTCTTCGATACAGTCTTCAGGCATTTCGCGTAAAAAGCGTGATGGGCTGTGGTATTTTTCTTGTCCGTATAAACGGCGGCTTTCTGCGTGGCTAATATATAGTTTTTCCATCGCGCGAGTCATGCCAACATAACATAAGCGACGTTCTTCTTCTAAACGACCAGACTCTTCATTACTTTGTTGTGATGGGAACATGCCCTCTTCAACACCCACCATAAATACCAGCGGGAATTCTAGGCCTTTTGCTGAGTGCAGTGTCATCATTTGCACCGCGTCTTCGTGCTCATCAGCTTGACCTTCGCCAGATTCTAGAGAGGTATATGCCAAAAAGCCTTGCAGTGGTGAGCTGAACTCTTCATCTTCAGGGAGTTCGTATTGACCACAAGCACTAATAAGCTCTTCTAAGTTTTCTACGCGGGCACGGCCTTTTTCACCTTTTTCAGCTTGATACATTGCCATTAACCCCGAGCTTTGAATGGTGTATTTCGCTTGCTCTTCTAGGGTGAGATCGCTGATTTTATCTTCGATATGCTCAACAAGTTCTAAGAATTTTGTCACGGCACTTGCTGCACGGCCAGATAAGTGCTGCTGCTCGATAATAGCTTTAGCGGCATACCAAAGTGGCAATGACTCATTGCGCGCGCAATCACGAATGTGGCTTAGTGTTTTATCACCAATGCCGCGAGCAGGGGTGTTAATAACGCGCTCGAAAGCCGCATCATCTTGACGGTTACCAACTAAACGTAAATACGAAAGTGCATCTTTGATCTCTTGGCGCTCGAAGAAGCGCATACCGCCGTAAATACGGTATTTTAAACCTTCTTGTAGCATTGCTTCTTCGAGTACACGAGATTGCGCATTGTTACGGTATAAAATCGCGGCGTCTTGTAATGCATTACCTGCATTTAGCCAGCTACGTAGTTTGCTGCTAACAAAGCGCGCTTCGTCTAATTCATTAAACGCAGCGTAAACTGAAATCGGCTCACCATCATTGCCGTCTGTCCACAGGCTTTTGCCCATGCGTTCAGCATTGTTTTTGATCAGCGCGTTTGAAGCTTTCAAAATTGTTGCCGTTGAACGGTAATTTTGTTCAAGGCGAATGGTTTCGGCTTCGAAGTCAGTTAAAAAGCGTTTGATATTCTCAATTTTTGCGCCACGCCAGCCATAGATACTTTGGTCATCATCACCTACGATCATAATACTGTTGGTGTTACCTGCGAGTAATTTTAACCAAGCGTACTGAATCGTATTGGTATCCTGGAACTCGTCTACCAGCATATGGGCAAAACGCTGTTGATAGTGGCGTAAAAGTGTTGGGTGGTTTTTAAGTACTTCGTAGCAGCGCAGCAGTATTTCTGCAAAGTCGACTAAACCTGCACGGTCACAAGCCTCTTGATATGCAGCATAGACTTTCAGCATCATTTGCTCATTAATATCGTAGGCTTGAATGTCTTTAGGGCGCAGACCTTCATCTTTTTTCGCGCTGATATACCAACCAAACTGTTTTGCAGGCCACTTTTTATCATCGATGTTCATCGCTTTGAGTAAGCGTTTGATCATACGTTGTTGATCGTCAGAATCTAAAATTTGAAAGCTTTCAGGCAAGTTCGCTTCACGGTGATGGGCGCGTAAAATACGATGAGATAAGCCGTGGAAAGTACCAATCCACATACCACCAACCGGTGCTTTTAAGGTTTCTTCTACACGAGTGCGCATTTCTTTCGCGGCTTTATTTGTGAAGGTTACCGCAAAGATACTGTATGCAGAAGCTTGCTCAACTTGCATGAGCCACGCGATGCGATGAACAAGTACTCGAGTTTTACCAGAACCTGCACCTGCAAGTACTAGCATATTTTGCAATGGGGCTGCGACTGCATCCCGTTGTTTGTCATTTAAGCCATCGAGTAATTCAGAAACGTCCATCGTTACGCCTTTTCAATCTATAATGGGTGGAGTATAACAGGTGTTTATGCAAGGCTAAATAAAATACTGTTTTTATAAACAGCTATTTTGGCAAGTCATTAAAATTGAAGTATTAAAATTGTGAATTTGACCGATTTTTAGCAAAAAAAACTAAAATCAAAATAACGCTACTTTTTAACACTTTGATTTGTAAGCCATAATAAGTTGGCATAAAGTGTGTTTACTAAAAGTATAATCATTAAAAACTACAGAGGTTAGTATGGCAGAGCAAGGTTCTGGCGGTAATGTAATCGCAGCAATATGTAATATCTTTTTTCCTGGTTTAGGGCAATTGGTACAAGGCCGTTTAATGGCGGCTATTGCATTCTTTTTAGCATGGGTTATCAGTGGGGCACTAATTTACGTTGCAGTTGGCTTTATTCTACTGCCAATCGTATACCTATGGGCGATTATTGATGCTGCGCGCTTCAAATCGCGACTCTAGCTATTTTAAATAGCATAAACACGAGCGCCCCGTTGGCGCTCGTGCTGATTTAAGACTACAAAACTCGCCACGTTTAGCTGCAAACGGTATAATTAGCAGATAACGTATTAAGAGTACCCTCCATGGAATATCAATTTATCCGCGATCCTATTAGCGGTTTACGCATTAAAATCTCCTCTGAACATGCCGTCATAGGCCGTTGGCTAAACGAAGAAATCGGTAAAGAAAAAATCGCGATGGTACAAGCATTAATCTCCGCGGTTAAGAGCAGTCATGAGCCTTTAACCTTACAAGGTCAAGAAATTGATTTGATCTTAAGTAAAGACGAAGCGCTATTCGAAGCACATGCGTTACATCAAGACAACGAAGACTTAGTTGCCTACCAAGATGATGATTTAATGCTTGAAGAAGAAGGCTTGTGTAGTGGCTGTGGTTTTGAAGACTTTGTTGATTTAATTGAATCTTGGCAAGAATTTACACAAGGCCGATAAGCAGAAGCATATTCTGCTTATCGATTACTAAATTATTGCTCGCTCACTGATTTAACAGCGGCTAGTAATAAATCTTCTGTTAAGCGTACTTTGTAATTTGGGTTGGCGTATTGAAAATTAACTAACCCATTAGTGTCTATCACAAACACTGCAGGTACGGGTAACGCTACTTTCACTTCGCCCTCTAACGAGACAAAGTTAACCCCAAGTTTGTTGCGGTAAATCTTTGCTGTTTTGTCATCTAAGTAAAACGCTAAACCTAACTTTTGTGCCAACAAAAGGCTGTCGTCAGACAATAATTGATAGTTTGGTGAAGTAATTTTTGATTCAGCGAGCTTTTCAGGACTATCTGGCGAAACGGCAATTATTTGTGCTCCTAAATCCGCTAGCTCTTTCTCAATTTTTTGGACATTGGCCAATTGCTTTGAACAATATGGGCACCAGCCACCACGATAAACAATGAGCACAGTCGTTTTTTCTTTAAAACGCTCAGCGAGTGAGACGGTTTTACCGTATTGATCTTTTAACTCAATATTTGGCACTGCTAAGCCGGGTAATAATGGGCTAACTTGCTCTGCTGATTCGGCAATATTGGTTGCAGTCGCAGCAATAACTTGGCTTGATAGTACAAATAGTGCACTAATGAGTAGAGATTTAAACATAGGCTTCCTCGGTTATTTTTATCAACTGCAGAGCAGACCTGATCATATGTGTTTTTATTTCATCAATGACAAAATTATCTGTAGTATATACATAATTGAAAATGCAAGTTGGGATAAAGAATGTCTGCTAATTTACAAAAACTCGTTGTTATGCTCGAGATGCAAAATGCGATGAATACTAAAGTTCATGAGCAATGGTTTAGCCAAGGTTTTGAATGGTATCGTGCAATTTGGGTTGAGTGTGCTGAAATGCTTGACCACTACGGTTGGAAGTGGTGGAAAAAACAAACCCCAGATACAGAACAAGTTATTTTAGAGTTAGTTGATATTTTCCATTTTGGTTTATCTTTACGTATTGATGGTGAAACCAGCTATGAGCAGTTAGCTGCGCAACTTGAAGCTGAGTTAAGTGCGCCAGTTCAGGCAGATGACTTTAAACAAACACTCGAAGTGTTAGCCGCGTCAGCTGTTGCTGAAAAGAGTTTTAATGCCGCTGCATTTGCAGGTTGTATGGCGCAAATCGGTATGGATATCGATGACTTATACCGTGGCTACGTTGGTAAAAACACCTTGAACTTCTTCCGCCAAGATCATGGCTACAAAGATGGTAGTTATATCAAAGTGTGGAACGGCCAAGAAGATAACGAGCACTTAGTTGAAGTGGTAAAAAGCCTAGATACAGAGCATGCAGATTTTGCAAAACTTGTATACCAAGGCTTAGAGCAGCGTTACCCGAAGTAATTATTTAACGGGTATAAACTCGCGAAAATCGATGGTCGATAAAAAGCCATCGAACTGTTTATGCGGTTGCTGACTATCAGGGTTGGCAACCGCAAGTATATGACCAATACCAAACTCTTTTGCCGCATCTAGCACGGCGGGGCTGTCATCCACAAATAAAGTCCGTTCCTTATCAAACTGCCATTCTTGATGTACTTGTTGCCATAATGGTTGATGCTCTTTACTCACGCCATATTGGTGAGTTGAGATCACCCCATCTAAGTAATTATCGATAGCAGTGTGTTCAAACTTTAACATGGCACAATCTGGGTGCGCGTTAGTAAGCATGATCAATTGCTTGCCTGCTTTTCTAAGCTCAGTTAAGAACGGCGGAACATCTTCACGAATTCTGATTAAATGTTGAATGTCACGTTTCAGTGCCATAATTGGTAAATCAAGTTGCTGCTGCCAATAATCTAAACAGTACCAATTAATTTGTCCGTGAACTTGTTGATAACGATGTAAAATGTCAGCTTTTGCTGCGTCTAAACTGATTTTATGTTTACGCGCATATTGCTCGGGAATAACGGTTAGCCAAAAGTAATTATCAAAATGCAAATCAAGTAGGGTGCCATCCATATCTAACAACACAGTATCGATTTTTGACCAATTTAACATAGGCAATTCACTTTAAAAGATTTATGATGAGCATAACTGCCATGATAGCAAATTAATGCCAATGACACAGAAAAAGCATCCTACACCACCGCAAATTTTGTCTAATGAAGTTGTCGCTAAAAGTCGACTATTTACTGTTGAGTCTCTCGAATTGAAGTTTTCAAATGATGAACAAAGGCAATACGAAAGAATTCGTGGCGGTGGCAGAGGTGCAGTGATGATAGTGCCAGTAACGGCCGATAACGAACTGTTATTAGTGCGAGAGTATTGTGCAGGCACCAATGATTATCAGTTGGGTTTTCCAAAGGGCTTAATTGATCCAGGTGAAACACCACAGCAAGCTGCAGACCGGGAGCTGAAAGAAGAAGTTGGTTTTGGTGCTAAGCATTTCGCTGAACTAAAAAAAGTCAGCATGGCGCCAAGTTACTTTAATGCCACTATGCATATTTTGTATGCTGAAGATCTCTACCCTGAAACCTTACCTGGTGATGAGCCAGAACCGCTTGTCGTTGTAAAATGGCCAATAACTGATTGGCAATCATTATTGCAACAAGAAGACTTTACTGAAGCACGAAGTGTCGCAGCTTTGCTATTATTAACAAAGTACTTAGAGTCGGGAGCGGGCAATGAATGATTTTTTAGAACCGTGTATTCGGTTAGCTGAGCAAGCAGGCGATGCCATTATGGCCATTTATCAGCAGGATGATATTGGTGCTGAGCAAAAGTCAGATCATACTCCGGTCACCAAGGCTGACTTAGCATCAAATGATGTATTAATGGCGGGTTTGAAGAGCATAGCCCCCGATATTCCAATTATGTCAGAAGAAACCCCGATCCCAGTGCTGGCAGATAGAAAAGATTGGCACCGTTATTGGTTGCTTGATCCTATGGATGGTACCGGGGAGTTTATACTTGAAAGCGGTGATTTTGCAGTCAATATCGCTTTAGTTGAAAATAATCGCCCAGTGCTGGGTGTTATTCATTGGCCAGCGAAACAAGTGACTTATTTTGCAAGTTATCAAAATGGCGCATTTAAACGTGAAAATGGCCAAGATCAACAAATTTCAGTAGCAACACCCGATAATTTAACCTTAGCAGTAAGCCGCAGGCAAAAAATTGAAGCGGTCAGTCAGTATTTAAACACTCAGTTTGCGACAGTAGCATTAGGCTCATGCTCATTAAAAGCCTGTATTATTGCAGAGGGTAAAGCTGATTGCTTTTTACGTATCGGACCAACTGGTGAGTGGGATACTGGTGCGTCACAAGTGATTGTTGAAGAGGCCGGTGGCTGCATTACCGATGCTGAATTCAATCCGTTAACTTACAATCAACGAGAAAGCACAGAAAACCCCGATTTTATCGTGATGGGTCACCCCGATTGGGAGTGGCAAAAAATGATTAGTCCTCATCAGCGTGCATTTTAACTTTGTTTTGTGTGCTTTTTGTTCGCTTGAGTTAAATTTGTCACTATAACCCTTGATTTCTAATCTTATTGCTATATGATAGCGCTCTCTCTGAAACAGGGCGTCGTTAACATGCTCATGTTACTAAGAGATTACAGGCGCGGGATGGAGCAGAATGATAAATCATTCGTCGGACTCGCTAATACCTGAAGTCGAAGGTCGTCGGTTTAAATCCGGCTTCTGGGACTCTAAACATACAGGCGCGGGATGGAGCAGCCTGGTAGCTCGTCGGGCTCATAACCCGAAGGTCGTCGGTTCAAATCCGGCTCCCGCAAC